>JANXSQ010000055.1 GCA_025356595.1 Janthinobacterium sp.
TGGGTCGCGCAGGCTCGGACTGGCTCCACCGCCGCCGTGGTCACCTGAGCGCAGGGTGTGGACAGCAGTAGAAACCCCGCTTGAGAGACGCTGGGTGCGTTGCAGGCGTTTTGCCCATGCCGGTGCAGGAGGCGGTGCATCGGCACTCATTGCGTTCGCGGCAGTGCTGCCACCTGCGGCTGAAGCCGGTGCAACCGCCCCGCCAAACTCCGATGCAACGCGGTCTTTGACAGCCTTGGCACCCGCCGCGACACGCTGGCCAACGGCGCTCGCACCACTCTTCGCCACATTGGCCAAGCCCGCCCCAGCAGCGCGTACACCGCCACCGCCTGATGCGGTAGCACCCGCCTGGTAGGCCGACTTTGCACCAGCGGCCATCGCGCTGGCCGAACGGGCGGCGCTGGCGCCACCCCCAATCGCCGCACGCGCCGCGCCCGGCACCAAGCGTGCACCAGCGGCTACGGCAGCACCGCCTGTGGCAATGGCTGCGCCACCGGCCAAGGCCAGAGCCGCAGCACCCAGCACCGTTCCTGCCGCAGCACCGGCACCCAACTGCGGAGCACCGGAAACCAGCCCGGTCGCGATACCGGGACCGAAGATACCCAGACCGAGAAGCGTGAGCGAAGCCAGCATGATGACCAGCGCATGGTCAATCGAGGGTTCCGTCCCCGGTGGTGTCTGGAATTCCGCAAACAAACCTGAGCCGATACCGACAATCACGGCCAGCACCAGCACCTTGATCCCAGACGACACCACATTGCCCAACACACGCTCGGCCAGAAATGCCGTCTTGTTCCAAAGGGCAAAAGGCACCAGCACAAAACCGGCCAGCGTCGTCAGCTTGAACTCAATCAGTGTCACAAAAAGCTGAACGGCCAGTACGAAGAAGCTCACAATGATCACCAACCAGGCCACAAACAACACGGTGATAACATCCAGGTTGACAAACACCTCGGGGAAACCTGTCAGGTCGCTGATCTGCGCCATGATGGGCCGACCCGCATCCACACCGGCTTGCGCAAGCCGTCCCGGCTGCAGCAACTGCGCCTGCGTCATCGAAGAACCAGACGCCACCAGCCCGAGTCCGGCAAAGGAGCGGAACAGGATGCCCGCCAGGTTATTGAAGTTGCCGATGATGAAAGCGAAGGCTCCGACATACAGCACCTTCTTGACCAGCTTGCCGATAACGTCATCGCCACCTCCGCCGGCATGGCTCATGGCCCAGAACAGGCCCGCCAGCGTCATATCTATCCCGACCAGCGTGGCGGTCAGGAACGCCACCTCACCATGCAGCAAGCCAAAGCCCGAATCGATGTAGTGCGAGAAGACATCCAGAAAGCGGTCAATGACCGACAGATCGTTCATGACGGTCAGTCCTTCGCCGGGGATTCAACGCGCGCCGCACTCGGTTGTGCCGGTGGCACCGGTTTCGGCACGGGATCGTTCGCGTAAGGTGATTTGCCATCGCCCATGAAGCGGCGACGCGTGGCCTCGGACACTGCCCCGCAGACAACATCACCCACCTTGGCGTGGTCAGCCTTGCATTGGGCGCGAAGTTCTTTCAGGCGCTCGGGATTCGCAACCAGTGATTCCACGGTGTCGGTCGGTGTCGATCTGCCGCAGCCCGCTATGAGCGATATCGATAGCGCAAGCGCAAGCGCAACGATCAAAAGCTGTTTCATGATGATCCCTTCAGTTGCTGTAAAAGTTGACTGTGTACGGGGTGTAAGGTGTCCCTTCCCCCTGAAACCGCCGACGCACCTCGTGCGCACGCTCCTGCACCGCCACCTGCCGCGCCTGCTCAAGGGCTGTCGCCCGGTCTTGCGTGATCTGAAGCTGCTGTGCTTGAATCGCCTGGCGGGCCTGCAAGGCCAGTAGCTGATTGGTCGCCTGCGTGGCCTGCAGCGCACCGACCGCCGACTGGCTGCGGTTCACCAGGTCAGTCAAAGTTTGTTCATCGGACCTGAAGTTCTGCACCGCCTGGGACTGCACCTGTGTCGCAGTGCGCAACGCCTCCAGCGAATTGCGCCAGCGCTGCCGTGCATCCAGCGCCATCTGGCCGCCCGAGCTAGATGCGGAATACGCATTCGGGTACAGGCGGGAGAACTCCGTCTCCATCTGCGAGACGTTAAAAGCCATCCCCTGCGCCTGCTGGATCAACTGATTCGTCGAAGACAACGCAGCACGAAGCTCAGCCAGTGCACTGAAATCCAGACCCGTCAGATTCTTCCCCTGGTTCATCAGCATCTGCGCTTCGTTCTGCAACTGCCGTATCTGGTTGTTGATCTGCTCCAGCGTGCGCGCGGCGGTCAGGATGTTCTGGGAATAGTTGGACGGATCAAACACAACCCATTGCGCCTGTGCAGGCATGG
>JANXSQ010000170.1 GCA_025356595.1 Janthinobacterium sp.
TCCTCGACGTCGCCGCCCTGATCCGCTCATCCCGCCAGCTCGCTGACGAACAGATTTTTAGCTAATCCCACCAAGGAAACCATCATGGCAGACGTACTAACGACCGGGGCCAACGAGATCGCCGGCCACGAATACCTCGCCTTCACCCTCGGCGCCGAGGAATACGGCATCGACATCCTCAAGGTGCAGGAGATCCGCGGCTACGAGGTGGTCACCCGCATCGCCAACGCGCCGGAGTTCATCAAGGGCGTGATCAACCTGCGCGGCATCATCATCCCGGTGGTCGACATGCGCATCAAGTTCAAGCTCGGCGAGCCGGTGTACGACCAGTTCACCGTCGTCATCATCCTCAACATCGGCGGCCGCGTGGTCGGCATGGTGGTCGATTCCGTTTCGGACGTGACCACCCTCACGCCCGACCAGCTCAAGCCGGCGCCGGAGATGGGCACCGCCTTCAGCACCGAGTACATGATCGGCCTGGGCACCATCGACGCGCGCATGCTGATCCTGGTCGACATCGACAGGTTGATGGCCAGCCCCGAAATGGGCTTGAACGACAAGCTGGCCGCCTAGCACGCGGCAGCGCAGCAGGACCGGCGGCCGCGCCAGAGGCGGCGCCGGCCGGCCCAAGGCACGCCAGATGCCGGGCCGACAGGTAGTGCCCGGCGCGCCAGGCTGGCGCCGGCATCATGAGTGGGATATCCAGGGAGACATAGATGAATTTACGCGACTTCAAAATCGGCACACGTTTGGGAATTGGTTTCGGCATCATTCTGACAATTCTGGTCGCGATGGTATTGACGGCGAATCTTCTCAATTACCGCAACAAGGCCGAGCTGGTGGCCGGCGTCGAGCTGTCCGGCGCGAAGAACACCCAGGCGGCGGCGATGAAGAGCGCGATGCTGGAGACGGGCATCGCCATGCGCAACATCGGCCTGCAGTCGGACGTCAGCCTGATGCAGAAGGAAGAGGGCAAGGTCAAGGAGCAGCGCAAACGCTACGAGGCGGCGCGCGACAAGCTGCAGACGCTGGGCCTGACCGAGAACGAGAAACAGGTGCTGGGCGAGATCGCCGGCTTCGACAAGGACGTCGACGCCGCCTTCAAGGAGGCGATCGGCCAGGTGCTGGCCTTCAACAGCGAGGGCGCGGCGAAGGTCATCGCCAGCCGCATCGACCCGCTCAACCAGAAGACCCTGCTGTCCATCAACAAGCTGCTCGAGTTGCAGCAGAGCGCCTCGCGCAGCGTCATGGACGGCTCGGTGGCCAGCGACACGCGCCTGATGCTCACCCTGTTCGTGCTGGGCGGGGTGGCCGTGGCCATCGGCGTGGCCTGCGCGATGGTCATCACGCGCAGCATCACCGGGCCGCTGTCGGGCGCGGTGGCGGTGGCGCAGAAGGTCGCCGCCGGCGAGCTGGGCTCGCAGGTGCTGGTGTCGGGCAAGGATGAAACGAGCGCCCTGCTGCAGGCGCTGAAGGACATGAACGAGAGCCTGGTGAAGACCGTCAGCGACGTGCGCAGCGGCACCGAGATGATCACCGTCGCCTCGCGCGAGATCGCCTCCGGCAACGCCGACCTGTCCTCGCGCACCGAGTCGCAAGCCAGTTCGCTGGAGGAGACGGCCAGCTCGATGGAGGAGCTGACCTCGACCGTCAAGCAGAACGCCGACAACGCGCGCCAGGCCAACCAGCTGGCCGTGTCGGCCTCCTCGGTGGCGATCAAGGGCGGCAGCGTGGTCTCGCAGGTGGTCAGCACGATGGGCTCGATCAAGGACAGTTCGCGCAAGATCGTCGACATCATCGGCGTCATCGACAGCATCGCCTTCCAGACCAACATCCTGGCGCTGAACGCGGCCGTGGAGGCGGCCCGCGCCGGCGAGCAGGGCAGGGGCTTCGCGGTCGTCGCCTCCGAGGTGCGCAACCTGGCGCAGCGCTCGGCCGGCGCGGCCAAGGAAATCAAGGAACTCATCGGCGATTCGGTCGACAAGGTCGACGCCGGCAGCCGCCTGGTCGACGAGGCCGGCCAGACCATGGACCTGATCGTCACCTCGATCAAGCAGGTGGCCGACATCATGGGCGAGATCACCGCCGCCACGCTGGAGCAGAGCCACGGCATCGAGGAGATCAACCAGGCCATCACGCAGATGGACGAGATGACGCAGCAGAACGCCGCCCTCGTCGAGCAGGCCGCCGCCGCCGCCGAAAGCATGCAGGATCAGTCGCAGAAGCTGGCCGAGGCGGTCAGCATCTTCAAGCTCGACGACGACGGCGCGCAGCGCCAGGCGCCGCCCGCCGCCCGCGCCGCCGCGCGCGCGCCGCAACGCGCGCCGGCCGCGGCG
>JANXSQ010000174.1 GCA_025356595.1 Janthinobacterium sp.
CGGCGCGAACGCGCCTCGCGGGGCGGGCGGCGCCTCCGCTCCACACCATGGCGCATTTCGATCTTGCCTTACTGCTCAGCGGTAACTATCACGACTGGCTCCTCTCCGGCCTGAACATCTCCCTGCAACTGAGCGCCCTGACTCTGGCGCTGGCGCTGCCGCTGTCCGTCGCCGTGGCGCTGCTGCGCCTGGCGCCGTCGCGCGCCCTGAACTGGCTCGGCTTCGCCTACGTCGAGGCGATCCGCAACGTGCCGCTGCTGGCGCACATGCTGTTCTGGTATTTCGGCGCGCCCGAGATGCTGCCGGCGCCCTGGAAGGAGCGCCTGTACGCCGGCAATATGGAGCTGCTCGGCGCCGTCGCCGCGCTGACCCTGTACACGGCCGCCTACATGGCCGAGGACATCCGCAGCGGCATCCGCGCCATTCCGGTCCAGCAGTTCGAGGCCGGTCGCGCGCTCGGCTTCGGCTTCCTGGCGACGATGCGCCTGGTGGTGCTGCCGCAGGCGCTGCGGACGACGGCGCCGCCGCTCATTTCGCAAACCCTGAACCTGTGGAAGAACACCAGCATCGCCACCGTCATCGGCGTCGCCGAGCTGATGTACCAGGCGCAGCGCGTCGAGACCAGTTCCTTCCGCAGCGTGGAAGCCTTCGCCTTCGCCACCGCCGCCTATCTGGCCGTGTCGCTGGGCATCAGCGCCCTGGCGGCCTGGTCGCAACGGCGCCACGCGCGCGGGGGGGCGTGATGCTGGAGCTGATACAGAACTACTGGGTGTATTTCCTGATCGGCCAATACCCGAACGGCCCGCTGGGCGGCCTGGCCCTGACCGTGTCGCTGGCGGCGCTGGGCCTCGCGCTCAGCCTGCCGCTTGGATTGCTGCTGGGGCTGGCGCGCCTGAGTCCCTGGCGCGCGCTGCGCTGGCCGGTGACGGCCCTGGTCCACCTGGTGCGCGGCACGCCGCTGCTGCTGGTGATCTTCTGGACGTATTTCTTCCTGCCCAGCGTGACCGGGCACAAGACCGGGCAGTTCGGCACCATGCTGGCGGCGCTGGTGCTGTTCGACGCCGTCCACCTGGCCGAGATCGTCCGCGCCGGCGTCGCCGGCCTGCCGGCCGGGCAGGCCGAGGCGGCCCGCTCGCTGGGCCTCGGCTACGCGGCGACCCTGCGCTGGGTCGTGCTGCCGCAGGCGCTGCGCCACATGCTGCCCTCGCTGGTGAACCAGTTCGTCTCCACCATCAAGGAGACTTCGCTCGGCTACATCATCGGCCTGACCGAGGCGGCCTTCATCGCCTCGCAGATCAATGTGCAGGTCTTGACCAAATCGACCGAGGTGTATTTCCTGCTCGGCCTCACGTATTTCATCCTGTGCTTCGGCCTGTCGCGCTGCGCCTTCTGGCTCGAGCAACGCGAGGGCGGGGCGAAGAAAGGCTGTGCCGCATGATCCAGTTCGACAATGTGAACAAATTCTATGGCGACTACCACGCCCTGGTCGACGTCAGCGAACGGGTGCCCAAGGGCGAGGTGGTGGTGCTGTGCGGGCCCTCGGGCTCGGGCAAGTCGACCCTGATCCGCACGCTGAACCGGCTCGAACCCATCGCCTCCGGGCGCATCGAGGTGGGCGGCCGGGACATCCACGCGGCGGGGCTGGACCTGAACCGTTTCCGCTCCGGCATAGGTTTCGTGTTCCAGCAGTTCAATCTGTTTCCGCACCTGACGGCGCTGCAGAATTGCGCGCTGGCGCCGGCCCGGCTGCGCGGCCTGACGCGCGCCGAGGCCGCGGAGCGCGCCATGGCGCTGCTCGAGCGGGTCGGCCTGGCGCACAAGGCGCACGCGCTGCCGGCGCAACTCTCGGGCGGCCAGCAGCAGCGCGTGGCGATCGCCCGCGCGCTGGCGATGCAGCCGCCGCTGATGTTGTTCGACGAGCCCACCAGCGCGCTCGACCCGGAAATGGTCGGCGAGGTGCTGATGGTGATGCGCGACCTGGCGCGCGACGGCATGACCATGCTCTGCGTGACGCACGAGATGGGTTTCGCCCGCGAGGTGGCGGACCGGGTCTGGTTCATGGACCAGGGCAGGGTGCTGGAGCGGGCCGCGCCGGAGGAATTCTTCACGCGCCCGCGGCAGGCCCGCGCGCAGAAGTTCCTGGCCGACATACGCACGCCCTTCGCGGCCGCGTTCTGATTCCGCGGCGCGGCGCCGGCCGCCGGGGTGCTACAGGATGACGGAGCCGTCCGGCCCCCATGTGACCTGCATGATGCCCGGTTCCTCCGCCTCCAGGCGGCGCGCCTCGCTTTCCTGCGCCGTCGGCGGCGCCCGCCGCGCGCCGTCGAGCAGGCGCTCCGCCTCGAGCAGGCTGTCGCGCTGCAGCAGGGCCTCGCGGATGTTCTCGCGCAATTCCTCGGGCCGCCAGGGCTTGGCGATGAAGCGGAACACCCGGGCCTCGTTGATGGCGCCGAGCGCCGTGTCGAAGTCGGTCGAGGCCGACAGCATCAGGCGCACCGTCGCCGGCGCCACCTCGCGCATGGTGTTGAGGAAGTCGACGCCGCTCATGCCGGGCATGCGCTGGTCGGAGACGACGAGGTCGAACTGGCAGTCGCAGCAGCGCGCCAGCGCCTCCATCGGGCTGGTGAAGAGCTCGATGCGCAGGTCGTCGATGGGCAGATGCTGGCGCATCGCGCGCTGCAGGGCGTTGAGCACGTTGCGCTCGTCGTCGACCAGCAGGAAACGCCGCATCAGGCCTCCTTGGGCTGGAACACGCGGATCGTCAGGCGCCCGCCGCTCTTGGCCTCGAAGTCCTGCACCTGCTGGATCAGGCGCGCGTCGAGCACGTGGTCGGCCGCCAGCAGCATCAGGCCGTCGCGGCTGACCAGGTCGCGCGAGAGCTTCATGCCCGGCACCAGTTCGCCCGACAGCGCGGCGACGTCGCCCACGCCGGCGTCCGCGCCGTTGCCGTCGATCAGTTGGCGGAAGGCCGCCACCACCAGCGGGTCGTAGCGCTTGCCGCTGCTGTCGTAGATCAGCTGCTTGGCCTCGTCGGCGCGCAACTGGCGCTGCACCATCGCGCCGATCTGCAGATTGTCGTAGTCCGAGGCCAGCGCCAGGATGCGCGCGCCGAGCGGAATGGCCAGCCCGGCCAGGGCGTCGGGGAAGCCGGCGCCGTCGAAGCGCTCCATCTGCGAGCGCAGGATGGTGGCCGCGCCGCGCAGGTCCTCGAGGGCCATCAGGAGCTGCTCGGCGCGCACCGGGTGCTTGCGGAACAGGCCCAGGGTGTCGCCCGTCATCATCGTCAGCGGCGTCTCCAGCAGCTCGTCGCTGAAGCCGATCTTGCCGATGTCGAGCAGCAGGGCGGCGATGAAGATTTCCTGGATTTCCTTGGCCGGCACGCCCATCTGCACGCCGATGCGGCGCGCCAGGTCGGCGGTGCGGCGCGAGTGCCCGTTCAGGCTGCCGCCGCGCATCTCGATGATGCTCGAGAAGAGCTTGATCGTGGTGACGAAATTGCTCTTCAGTTTTTCGTTCGCCAGCAGCACCTCGTCGGTGGTCTTCTTCAACTGCACGGTGCGCGCCTCGACCTTCGCCTCCAGGCTCAGGTTGAGCATCCGCAGCGCCTCGTTCTGCTGCTGGGTGAGGCGCTCGAGGCGCAGTTTCTCCTGCTCCAGCACGCGCCGCTCGAGGGCGTGGCGCACCACCAGGGCGATGTCGTTGTCGTCCCAGGGCTTGGTGATGTAGCGGTAGATCTCGCCGCAATTGATGGCGTCGAGGATGGACTGGATGTCCGAATAGCCGGTCAGCAGCAGGCGGATCACGTCCGGCCAGCGCTGCCGCACCTGGGCCAGGAACTGCGCGCCGTCCATCTCCGGCATGCGCATGTCGGAGATCACCAGGTCCACCGTCTCGGTCTCGAGCACGGCCAGGCCGGCCGCGCCGCCCTCGGCCGTCAGGACGCGGTAGCCCTTGGCGCGGAACAGGCGCCGCAGCGAGGACAGGATGTTCGGTTCGTCGTCGACGCACAGCAGGGTCAGGGGCGGCGCCGCCTGGGCCGCGGCGAATAGGGTGTCGGTCATGGGCTGGTGTCTTCCTGTTCGGCGTGCCGGATCGGCAGCGTGATGCGAAATGTGGTGCCGCGGCCGGGCGCGCTGTCGACCTCGATGCGGCCGGCGTGCTTCTGCACGATGCCGTAGGCCAGCGAGAGCCCCAGGCCGGTGCCCTTGCCGATCGGCTTGGTGGTGAAAAAGGGGTCGAAGATGCGCGACAGGTTTTCCGCCGCGATGCCGGCGCCGTTGTCGGCCACCTCCAGCCAGACGCTCTCGCCGTCCAGGCCGGTGCGCAGCGTGATCGTGCCGCGCCGCTCGCCGATGGCGTGGGCGGCGTTGACGACCAGGTTCATGATCACCTGGTTGAGCTGCGAGGGCAGGCATTCGATCTCGGGGATGTCGGCGTACTGCTTGACGACGTCGGCCTTGTACTTGACCTCGTTGGCGACGATGTTCAGGGTCGAATCGATGCCCTGGTGCAGATCGGCCCAGACCCATTCCTGGCTGCTGTCGACGCGCGAGAAATCCTTCAGGTCCTGGACGATGCGGCGCACCCGCACGATGCCCTCCTTCGATTCGCCCATCAGCACCGGAATGTCCTCGCGCAGGAAGTCCAGCTCGAGGCGCGCGCGCAGCGCGCCCAGGGCGGCGGCGACGGCCGGCTCGGCCACGGCCGGCTCGGCGTCCTGGTAGGCGCGCAGCATCTCGAAGAGGCTCTCCAGGTAGCCCTGCAGGGTGCCGAAATTGGAGAAGATGTAGCCGATCGGGTTGTTGATCTCGTGCGCCACGCCGGCCGCCAGCTGGCCGATCGAGGCCAGCTTCTCGGACTGCAGCAACTGCTGCTGGGTCATCGAGAGCTGCTCGTTGAGGGCCGTCAGCTCGCCGTTGCGGCGGCCGATCTCGGCGGCCGCGACGGCGCGCTGGCGCAGATCGTCCTCGAGGCGCGCGTTGGCATCGGCCAGCTGGGCGGTGCGCTTCTCGACGATGTGCTCGAGGTTGTCGTGGGCGCGCCGCAGCGCGTTCTCGGCGACGCGCCGCTCGGTGACGTCGCGCATGGTCTCGATGGCGCCGACGATGTTGCCGGCGCCGTCGCGCAGCGGCGCCGCCGTGAAGTGCAGCCAGTGGCCGCCGGCGCCGATGTTGGGGAAGAAGTCCTCGGCCTCGTAGGCGCCGGGGATCACGGCCGAGCGGCGGTGGCGCGCCAGCGCGTCGGCGTCGGCGTCGACGATCAGGTCCGACAGCATGGGGCGCTCGCGGGCGTAGAAGGCCAGGCCGTGCTTGCGCGTGTCGACCATCTCCGCCGAGGTCCAGCCGAGCAGGTGTTCGCAGGCCTTGTTCCAGTGCGTGATGACGTGCGCGGTGTCGATGGCGAAGGTGGCCACCGGATGGCCGTCGAAGAACTCCGAGACGGCGATGGCGGCGGCGGCGGCGGCGGGGGCCGCGAGGATGGATTCGCTCAATGTGCTCATGCGGGGCGGTTTTCCTCAGTCGACCAGGATCTGGCTCATTTCGCGGAAGGCCCGCTCGGTGTCGCGGAACACCTCCAGCCAGACCTCGTCGCCCAGCGCCAGGGTGTCCCAGACGCGCCGCGACAGGGCCGGCGCCAGATCGTCCTCCTGCTCCGTCAGGTCGAGCGCGTGGGCCAGGATGTTGGCGACGTGGATGGTCAGCGGCAGCGACAGGGTGTCCGGATCGAGCGGCTCGTGGTGCTGGGCGACGGCGGCCTGGATGGCGGCCGGGAATTTCCAGTGGGCCGCCAGTTCGCTGCCCACCAGGGCGTGGTCGAAGCCGAACACGGCGCGCTCGGCGGCGGCCACGCTGGCGTCGTGGGCGCTGCGCCAGGCCAGCGCCTCGGCGTAGCGGTCCGGGAAGCTGGTGGCCAGCACCAGGGTGCCGAGGTCGTGCAGCAGGCCGGCCGTGAAGGCCGTCTCGGCGTTCTGGCGCAGCCGCGGCGCCAGCGTCTTGGCGGCCACGGCGGTGGCCACGGAATGGCGCCAGAAGCCGCGGAAATCGAACTGCCGGCCGGCCGGCGCGGCGAAGGCGCCGCTGATCGAGCAGGCCGTGACGAGGGTGCGGATGCTGTGGAAGCCGAGCACGGCGATGGCCTGCTGGATCGAGGTCACCTTCGACTGCATGCCGTAGAAGGAGGAGTTGGCCAGGCGCAGGGTCTTCGCCGTCAGCGACTGGTCGAGGGTGATCTTGTCGGCCAGCAGGTGGACGTCGATGTCCTCCTGCTCCATGCTCGAGAGCAGTTCGATGACGACCACCGGCAGCGAGGGCAGGTTCTGGATGTGCTTGATGATGGCGGCGATTTCGGCGGGCATGCTTATCCGTTCCGGCGGTGGGCCGCCAGCAGGTGCAGCAACAGCGGCGTCGCCTCGGCCTCGGCGCTGTGGCGGAACAGCCGCGCCAGGCGCTGCTGGGCCAGGGCGTGGCGCTGCGCGCGCGCCGCCTCGTCCTCCTGCGCTTCCGCCTCGGCGACGCGGCAGCTCTCGATGCCGCGGCGGCGCAGCGAGGCCAGGTTGGCCTCGGTCAGCGCGGCGCCGCCGGGCAGCAGCACGGTGCCGTTGGCGTCGGTCAGGTCGTCCGCCAGCAGCATGCCGGCGCGCGCCTGCTCCAGGTCGATCAGCCGGCCGCTCATGGCGCGCCCGCGCAGAGGTTCAGGGTGATCAGGCTGCCGCGCGAGGCCGAGTTCGCGCCCATCGGGTAGACCGCCACCGCGTACTGCCGGCCCTCGACGCTGGCCAGGTGGCGGCCGGCCGCGCCGGGCGTGACGCCGTCCGGGAACAGGGCCGGCAGCACCACGCTGGCTTCGTTGCCGAGCAGCGCGCCGCCGCCCCGGAACAGGGTCTCGGCGGCCGCGTTGATGAAGGCGATCATGCCGTCGTCGTCCATGCCGATGACGGGCAGGGGCAGGAACTGCAGCAGTTCGCGGGCGATGTTGAGGCTGATTTCATCGCGGCTGATCTGCTGCTGCTTTTGCTGCAGCAGGTCCTCCATCTTGCGGTTGGCGGCGGCCAGCTCGTGGTTCGCCGTGCGCACCTCGAGGTTCAGGCGCTCGTTGTCGTCGGAGATCTCCTTGAGGCGGAAGGCTTCGGCGATGTGGCCGCGCAGCAGCTCGTCCTCCCAGGGCTTGGTGAGGAATTTGTAGATCGCCCCCTCGTTGACGGCGTCGGTGACGGACTGCAGTTCGGTGTAGCCCGAGAGCATGATGCGTATCGTGCCCGGATACAGCTGCTTGGCCGCGCGCAGGAAGTCGGCGCCTATCATGCCGGGCATGCGCTGGTCGGAGACGATCACGTCGACCTCGTGCTGGGCCAGCAGGTCGAGGCCCTCCTGGCCGCTGTTGGCGGTGAAGATCTGGTAGTCGTCGCGGCGCAGCAGGCGCTTCAGCGAGGAGACGATGTTCTGCTCGTCGTCCACCAGCAGCAGGGTGCGCTTCTGCTTCTTCTGCATGCGCAGCAGGTGGGCCGGCAGGCAGCGGCCCTCGCGCAGCAGGGCGCCGATGTCGTGCGGCGTCATGGGCGGGGCGAACAGATAGCCCTGGATCAGGTCGCACATGTTGCGGCGCAGGAAGTCGCACTGGGCCTCCGTCTCGACGCCCTCGGCGACGACCTTGATGCCCAGGTTGTGCGCCATCGAGATGATGGTCTTCGACAGGGCGGCGTCGTCGATGTTGGTGACGATGTTGCTGACGAAGGCGCGGTCGATCTTGACGAGGTCGAAGGGGAATTGCTTCAGATTGTTCAGCGAGGCCAGGCCGGTGCCGAAGTCGTCCAGGGTCAGGCACACGCCGAGGGCCTTGAACTGGGCCAGGCTGGCCTCGCTGGCCTTGGCGTCCTGGGTCAGCGCCGCCTCGGTGATCTCCAGGCTCAGGGCGTCGGCGGCCAGGCCGAACTCCTTGAGCGTGGCGGCCACCCGGCCGGCCAGCTGGCGGTCGCGGAACTGGCGCGGCGAGACGTTGACGGCGATCCGCACCGGCGCCAGGCCGGCCTCCTGCCAGGCGCGCAGGTCGTGGCAGGCGCGCCGCAGCACCCAGACGCCGATGCTGCCGATCAGGCCGGTGCTTTCGGCCAGCGGGATGAATTCGCGCGCCGACAGGCGCCCCAGGCGGGGGTGCTGCCAGCGCACCAGCGCCTCCAGGCTGGCGATGCGCCCGCTCTGCAGGTCCACCAGCGGCTGGTACATCAGCTCGAGCTCGTCGGCGGCGATGGCCAGGCGCAGCGCCGCCTCCATGCCGATGCGCTCGAGCGTGCGCAGGTTCATGTCGGCGTCGAAGAACTGGTACTTGCCGCCGCCCTGCTCGCGCGCGCGCGACAGCGCCATGTCGGCGTAGCGCAGCAGGGTGGCGCCGTCGCTGCCGTCCTGCGGATACAGGGTGACGCCGATGCTGCAGCCGGCGTAGATGCTCTGGCCGGCCAGGGCGAACGGTTCGCCGAGGCGGCCGAAGATCTCCTCGCACAGGGCGCCGACGTCGCCGGCGCTGCGCACGTCGTTGAGGATGAGGACGAATTCGTTGCCGCCGTGGCGGGACACGGTGTCGTGGCTGTGCACGCTGGCGAGCAGGCGCGCGGCCATCTCCTGGAGCAACTGGTCGCCGGCCGCGTGGCCCAGGGATTCGTTGACGAGGTGGAAATTGTCGATGCCCAGGCAGAGCAGGGCGACGGTGTCGCCGTGGCGCCCCGACTGCAGGAGGGCCTGCTGCAGGCGGTCGTTGAACAGGTTGCGGTTGGGCAGGCCGGTGAGTTCGTCGTGGACGGCGCGGAAGGCCAGCTTCTCCTCGTTGAGCTTGAAGGCGGTGATGTCGTTGACGATGCCGATGAAGTGGGTGACGACGCCGCGCTCGTCGGGCACCGGCGAGACCAGCAGTTCGTTCCAGAACAGCGTGCCGTCCTTGCGGTAGTTGCGCAGCACCACCTGGACGGCTTCGCGCCGCTCGATGGCGCGGCGCAGCACGGCCAGGGCGGGCTGCTCGCGGTCCTCGTTCTGCAGGAAGCTGCAGTTGCGCCCCATGATGTCGATCAGGTCGTAGCCGCTGATGCGGCAAAAGGCCGGATTGGCGTACATGATGGGCAGCGAGGGCTGGCTGGCGTCGGCGATGAGCACGCCGTTCTGGGCCGCCGCCAGGGCGCGGTTCGACAGTTGCAGCATGTCCTTGAGCTGGCGCCGCGGCTCCAGGTCGCTGACCCACCACAGCAGGTGGGCCGGGCGCCCGGCGTCGGCGGCGATGTGGAAGCTGGCGATGCGCGCCCAGTTCAGCGCGCCGCCGCGGCGGATCAGGCGCACGTCGTGGCGCCTGCCGGCGCCGGGCGCGGCCGCCATCGCCTCGCGCAGGGCGGCGCCGTCGTCGGCGAGCATGCGGCGCGTGAAGTGCTTGCCGATCAGCTCGCTTTCGGGGAAGTCCAGCAGCTTGCACATGCGATCATTGGCGCGCAGGAGAAAGCCGTCCAGGTCGAGGTGGACGATGCCCACCGGGGCCTGCTCGAAAGCGGCCTGCAGGCTGGCCGGCGCGGGGCCGGGCGCTATGGCGCTGTGCTGTTGCTGAACATCCATCAAGCAATCCCATGGTGACGGTGGTGGCGCCGGGAGGTAGGGGCAGCGTGATTCGATTATACGGCGAAAGAGTAACATTTCCGGGGAGCTGGGTTTTTTTTTGCTTTCGCGCGCACATCTGCGCTGGCGCAAGGACAGAGCGCCGCGTTCGGTGCGCGGGGGCGCCGACGGGGGTATAAATTGCCCACTTCAAAGGTATTTTTTTCGGTATGATCTGTATAAAACGATACCCCCCCACCGGCCCACGCCCGCCAGGGGTACATGGCCGCCACCGGCGGCGCGGCGGCCAGAAGAATGCTAACGAGTATTGATAGGGGGACGCGTCAATGACACAAGCATGGGTGGTTCTCACCAAGGTGGACGGGCGCGACGTGCCGTCGCCGTCGCCGGCGCAGTTGGCGGCGGCGCTGGCCGAGGTGTACGCGGGCGCGGCGGGCGGCGCGGCGGCCGTGCTGCGCTTCGGCTACGACGACGGCCTGATGTACGAGGTCGAGGTGGGCGGCGGCGGCGAGGTCACCTTCGGCGAATGGTCGGACCGCGATTGCGAGATCGCGCTGGCCAGTCCGAAGCGGATGACGGCGCTGGGCCAGGCCGAGGCGCTGCAACTGTGGACCTGGCTGGCGCAGCGCCAGGTGGCGAAGATCCGCGCCCAGGCCTGGCAGCCGGCCGGCTAACGGTCCCCCTCCTTTTCCGATCCACCGCGCCTCAGTGGGCCATCAGCACCGGCAGCGTCATGCGCTCGAGCACGGTGCGGGTGGCGCCGCCGAGCACGCTCTCGCGCAGGCGCGAGTGGCCGTAGGCGCCCATCACCAGCACATCGGCGCCCAGGTCGGCGGCGTGCGAGAGCAGGGTTTCGCCGCAGTCGCCGGGGCGGCCCGGCGCCTGCGCGGCGCGGCGCAGCGCCAGGCCGCAGGCGACGCCGTGGCGGCGCAGGTAGGCGGCCAGTTCGGCACCCGCCGCCGCGCCCGCGTCGGCGCCGCGGGCGTCGGCGCGGCGCGGCGCGTCGAGGACCAGGATGTCGACCCGCTCGGCGCGGCGCAGGAGGGGCAGCGCGGCCTGGACGGCGCGGCTGGCCTCGCGGCTGGCGTTCCAGGCGATCAGCGCGCACCGCGGCGGCATCGCGGCGGCGCCGGCGTAGGGCACGATCAGCACGGGCCGGCCGGCGTGCAGCAGCACGTAGGCGGGGAAGTCGCGCATGACGGCGCTGGAGGGGCGCGCCGGGTTCAACTGGCCGATGACGAGCAGGTCGGCGTAGCGCGCCAGCAGGCAGAGGCCGCCGCCGGCCTCGTCGTCGACGATGCGCGACTCGTGCCCGGCCAGGCCGGCGGCGGCGATGCGGTCGGCGACGCCGTCCAGCGCGGCGCCGGCGCGGCCGCGCAGCACGTCCAGGTGCAGGGCCAGGTGGGGATCGGCGGCCGCCGCGCCCAAGTCCTGGTGCAACAGGCGCGAGACGCCGGTCAGCGCCACGGCCAGCAGGTGGCCGCCGTGGGCGCGCGCGATGGCGGCGGCGGCGTCGACGCGGACGCCGGCGCGCGCACCGTCGTCGACATGCACCAGCACGGTTTTATACGACATGGCATGCTCCAGGGTGGCCGCGGACCCCACCATCTTACCGGAAAAGCCGGCCGGCGCGCGGCAAGCGCGGAGTTTGATCTGGCGCAATATCGTTTCCCGGCGCAAATCATAGACTGCCCCATTGTTAAAACAATAATCGATGAGGAGACGTGCTGATGAGTGACAAAAAAGTGGCCCTGGTGACGGGCGGCATGGGTGGTTTGGGCACGGCGATCTGCCGCCGCCTGTACGCCGCGGGCTACCGCGTGGCGGCCGCCCATTCGCCGGACAACGCGCTGGCGCAACACTGGATCGAGGCGCAGAAGGACGATGGTTTCCGCTTCAGCGGCTACCGCGTCGACGTCGCCGACTACGCCTCCTGCGAGGCGATGGTGCAGAAGCTGCTGGCCGATATGGGCCGCGTCGACGTGCTGGTGAACAACGCCGGCGTGACGCGCGACCAGAGCATGCGCCACATGGGGCCGGAGGACTGGCTGGCGGTGCGGCGCATCAATCTGGACAGCGTCTTCAATATGAGCAAGCAGGTGCTGGAACCGATGCTGGCGCAGAAATGGGGGCGCATCGTGAATATCTCCTCGGTCAACGCCCAGAAGGGCGCCTTCGGGCAAAGCAACTACGCCGCCGCCAAGGCCGGCATGCACGGCTTCACGAAGGCGCTGGCGCTGGAAGTGGCGCGCCACGGCATCACGGTCAACACCGTCTCGCCCGGCTACCTGCGCACGCCGATGGTCAGCAAGGTGCCCGGCGAGATCATGGCCGGCAAGATCCTGCCGCAGATCCCCATGGGGCGCCTGGGCGAGCCGGACGAGGTGGCGGCGCTGGTGGCGTATCTGACGTCGGAGGAGGCCGCCTTCGTGACGGGCGCGAACATCGCCATCAACGGCGGCCAGCACATGAGTTGAGGGGGAGCGGTTTCGGAGTGGAGGCGACAGCGGCGCCGCGGCGGCACGCAGAGGCGGCCCGGCGCCGATAGGCAGTGCAGGTGGAGAGCGCCCGCAGTGAAGGCGTCCGGCGGGACGCCCTATCTGCGGGCCTTTTCCATGGCGGTCTGGCAGGCGATGCACAGGCGCGCCTCGGGGCGGGCGTCGAGGCGCGAGATGCCGATCTGCTCGCCGCAGTGTTCGCAGGCGCCATACGTGCCGGCGGCGAACTTTCCCAGCGCGTGACGCACGGTGCGCAGTTGCGCGGCCTTGTGTTCGCTCGCCTCGGAGACCAGTTCATTGAGCGTGCGCAGGCAGGCGTTGTCGGCCGGCGAGGCCTCGACGTCCTGGGCCGGACCCAGGTCGGCGGCCTGCGCGTCGTCCTCGGCCAACTGGCGCTGCAGCGCCGCCTGCTGCCCTTCGAGCATGGCACGCAGCCTCGCCACTTGCGCCTGATTCAATCCGTTCATCGCCGCTCCACCCGGGCTCCATCCGTTACAGCGTAGCGCAGCGGCGCGGCGCCGCCTTGCGCCATCACATGGCCGCTTGCGGCGGCGCCAGCGCGGCGCGCCAGCCCAGGCCGGCGAGGGTGCCCGCCCGCGGCAGGTATTCGCAACCCACCCAGCCCGCGTAGCCCAGCTCGTCGAGCAGGGCGAACAGGTATCGGTAGTTGATCTCGCCGCTGCCCGGCTCGTGGCGGCCGGGCGTGTCGGCCACCTGGATGTGGCCGATCAGCGCCAGGTGGGCGCGGATGGTGTTGCTCAACTCGCCCTCCATGCGCTGCATATGGTAGACGTCGTACTGCAGGCCGATGTTGGCGCGGGCGCAGTCGGCGATGATGGCCACCGCCTGCGCGCTGCGCGTCAGGAAGTAGCCGGGGATGTCGTAGTGGTTGATCGGTTCGATCAGCACGCTGACGCCCTGCGCCAGGCAGGCGTCGGCGGCGTAGCGCAGATTGTCGACGAAGCAGGCGCGCGCCTGTTGCGGCGTGGCGTGCGGCGGGGCGATGCCGGCCATGCAGTGCAGGCGCGCCGCGCCGAGGACGGCGGCGTAGTCCAGCGCCAGCCGCACGCCGGCGCGGAACTCGTCGACGCGCAGCGGATCGCAGGCCATGCCGCGCTCGCCCCTGGCCCAGTCGCCCGGCGGCATATTGTGCAGCGCCAGCGTCAGGCCGTGCCGGCGCAGGCGCTCGGCGATCTGTTCGGCCGGGTAGGCGTAGGGGAAGAGGAATTCGACGGCCTCGAAGCCGGCCGAGCGGGCGGCGCCGAAGCGTTCGAGGAAGTCCACCTCGGTGAACAGCATGGACAGGTTGGCGGCGAATTTGGGCATGGCGGCGGAGGGCGGTGGCGGTGGCTCCATCTTAAAGCAAAAAACCGCCCGGGACGGGCGTCCGGGGCGGTTTCATCTGACTGGCTGGGGCTGGCTTAGCGGCCGCGGCC
>JANXSQ010000181.1 GCA_025356595.1 Janthinobacterium sp.
GTACCGAAGCGCCGAGGCCGTGGACTGGTACACGCGCGGCTGCCAACTGGCCGGCTGCGCGATGCCGCGGGTGACGCTGCGTTCATTGGAGTGGGCGCGCGCCTACAATCCCGGCGACTACATCGGCCGCGTCAGTCCGACGCCCCTGCTGCTGCAGGTGGCCGGCTGCGACGAGGTCACGCCCACCGATCTGGCCCTGCAAGCCTACCGCGACGCGCTGGAGCCGAAGGCGCTGCAACTGCTGGCCGGCGCCGGCCACTTCGATGTCTACGAAGGGCATTTCGCCGCCACCTCGGAGGCGGCGCTGCAGTGGTTCCGGCAACACATGGGGGATCCGCGCGCCGCGTGAAAGCCAGCGCGCGCGGCGGCTAGACTTCCTCGAGGTTCTTACCCTCGCGCAGCAGCGCCGTGAAGGCCTCGGCGTCCAGCGGCCGGCTGAAGAAATAGCCCTGCATCTCGTCGCAGCCGTGCAGGCGCAGGAAGGCCATCTGCTCGCGCGTCTCCACCCCCTCGGCGATGACGCGCATGTTCAGATTGTGCGCCAGCGAGATCACCGACAGGGCGATGGCCGCGTCGTTGGTGCTGGTGGCGACGTCGTCGACGAAGGATTTGTCGATCTTCAGCACGTCGATGGGGAAGCGCTTCAGGTAGCCGAGGCTGGAATAGCCGGTGCCGAAGTCGTCCAGCGAGATGCCGACGCCGATGTCCTTCAGGCGCTTCAGGGCCGCCACCGCCTTGTCCGGGTCGCCCATGACGGTGCTTTCGGTGATTTCGATGCCCAGGCAGATGGCCGCGATGCCGTACTTGCGCAGGGTCGCCTCGACGAAGCTGACCGTGCGGTCCTGGGCGAACTGGTTGCCCGACAGGTTGACGGCCACCTTGATCTGCCCCAGGCCGGCTTCGTCCCAGCGCTGGATCTGCGCGCACACCGTCTCGAGCACCCATTCGCCGATCGCCGTGATCAGGCCGTACTCCTCGGCCAGCGGGATGAACAGGCTGGGCGCGACACGCCCCAGGGCCGGATTGTCCCAGCGCAGCAGCGCCTCGGCGCCCAGCATGACGCCGCTACGCAAACACATCTGCGGCTGGTAGTGGACGGCGAACTCCTGGCGCGCCACGGCGCCGCGCAACTGGTTCTGGATCGCCAGCTTGGCGCGCACGTCCATGTCCATGCGCTCGGTGAAGAAGGCGTAGTTGTCGCGCCCCGTCTCCTTGGCGCGGAACAGCGCCGTGTCGGCGTTGCGCACCAGCTCGTCGAGGCTGTTGCCGTCGTTCGGGCAGACGGCGATGCCGATGCTGGTCGTCATGGTCAGGTGCTGGCCGTCGACGATCAGCTCGTCGCGCAGGCCGAGCAGGATGCGCTGCACCGTCGCCAGCGTCGCGCCCAGCGCCGCGTCGTCCTGCAGGATGATCTGGAATTCGTCGCCGCCCTGGCGCGCCACCGTGTCGCCCTCGCGCAGGCAGGCCGACAGGAAGCCCGCCACCGCCTGCAGGGCGCGGTCGCCCACCGGCGGGCCGAAGGAATCGTTGATGTTCTTGAAGCGGTCCAGATCCAGGCACATGACGACCACGCGCTGGCCCTCGCGCGCCGCGCCGGCGCGCGCCTGCTCGAAGCGCTCGCGCGCCTGCTCGCGGTTGGGCAGGCCGGTCAGCGCGTCGTGCTGCGAGAGGAAGGCGATCAGGTGCTGCTCGGCCTTGCGCTCGGTCAGGTCCATGAACACCGCCACGTGGTTGATCACGTGGCCCTGCTCGTCCCTGACCACCGAGGCGCTCAGCAGGCCGGGGTAGGTGTCGCCGTTCTTGCGGCGCGCCAGGATCTCGCCCGACCAGTGGCCGGTCTTGGCGATCGACTGCGCCATCAGCTCGAAGGACTTGGCGTCCGGCTCGCCGGCGTGCAGCAGCGCCACGCTCTGCCCCACCACCTCCTCCGCGCTGTAGCCGGAGATCTGGGTGAAGGCGGGATTGGTGGCGACGATGCGCGCATCGCCGTCGGTGACGACGATGGCGTCCTGGGTCGCCTCGAACACCTGGCTGGACAGCCTCATGAATTCTTCGTTGGCGCGGCGCTGCTCGACTTCCTTGTCCAGCGACGCGGCCAGCGCGGCCAGCTCGGTGGTGCGCTCGATCACGCGCTCCTCGAGCAAGGCGCGTTCGGCCGCCAGCGCCTGCTGGGCGCGGCCCAGCCGCACGTGGGCGTCGGTGCGGGCCAGGATTTCCTCGGCCTGGAACGGCTTGGCGATAAAGTCGACCGCGCCCAGCGCGAAG
>JANXSQ010000184.1 GCA_025356595.1 Janthinobacterium sp.
TTAGAAGATTTATCTCACTTTATCTAGGACAAAAAACGGGGAAGCTGTTTATCGATAGATAGCGGTAGAGCGAGTATTTGCGGTAAAAGCAAAACTCAGACTATTTCAACACGTTTTTTGTCCTAGATAAAGTGAGATAAATCTACTAAACTTAGGTCCCCCGTTTGTATTTCATTGGTAATTTTGACCCTTTCACTTTTGATCTGTCCTTCTTACAGATCCAGCAATAGAAGTATCCCACTGGGTCTTCTTCTTATTGCCTTTCCAATGACCTTGATCCATGGCGTATTGCCATCTTCTGAAGCCTGGGAGTCAGAAGTCCTTGAATAGGCATTTCGGCCTTCATCCGAAGTCCCGGTACTATTTCATCGTCTGCCTGTTGCATCACTCCTAAGAATTCCACGACACATACACCCGTACGTATGTACTGATATTGTGCATGAAAGTTGAAGATCTGCTTTTCTCTCCTTTCCTCTCTAGAGCTAGAGAGAGTACCGGTACGGCAGGAGATATGTCATGGAGTGAGGCGTGTGATGAATGAGTCAAAAAGAACATCGACATCCGTCATCGCAGTAGCGTGGTGCATGCCCGGTGTGCCGTGTGTAGCGTGGTGGTGCATGCAATGCAGGCAAAAGAACAACACCCGGGATTCCAACGTGGTCACCCACCGTAGTACTAACCGGGCCAGACAGTGCTTAACTTCGCAGAGCGAACGGGATGCGGTGCTGTCACTGTTGTATGGTCGTTCCTGGAAACAGGTAGTGATCTTACGTATAGATAGTATTTTCCATCTTCGCAACCTGCTCTACATTTGTGGTACTGTCACTTCGCTTTCGCTTGTAATGCATGATAAAGAGAGTGTGTCTGTGATACGAATCGCATTGTACAGTATTATTATTATAGCAAGATAAAGCTGGGATTTTATACCCTTTCTCAGTCTCAGCGGCAGGGATTTTAGAGAACCCTCTCTCAGCGACGAGCTTTCGATCACATTAATATTAGGGCAAGCGCTTTTTTCAGAGACCTATAATTTGTTAAGCCTTTTTTTCCCACAACAACAACGTCCTTGTTTCCTTTTCAGTATGATGTTCGTGTGCCATCGAAGAGCCCTCCTCATGGTTAGTGCAGTAGTAGTGGCACTTGAGTGCAGCTTGACAACCGTTGTGACATCTGCCTGGACACCACAGCTACAGCCGTTGTCGTCATCAATCACAAAAACAAAGGCTGCCTTCGCGACTCCTCGGGCTTTTGGAACTGGAAGCATCATGTGACTTGAGGTTCCTGATCAACTCCCAACTGATTTCCTTTGCTGTTTTCTCCAACAAATTCTTCCGAGATATCCAAGTGCCTTGTGTGCTTCATTTTTATCTACCTTAATTACTTTACCATCAACTGTCATCACTTTATAATCATTCATATCGCGCGGGCTTGCCTTCAGATAATATAAATATCGTTTCGCTCGAACTTCAAATGCGTCTTCTTATCAAGACTCCACACTGAGTCACACACCTTGATTACCTTGCCGCACATTTCGACGTGGTGACCCTTTTGAGCGAATCTTTCCACGGAAATAATATTCCTATCAAATCCGGGAATAAATAAAACTTCATCCAAATCAATTATCTGCCCGTATTCTGTTTGTAAATGTGCCTTGCCGCGCGCTTTAGCCGTAACTGTAGAAGAGTCACTGATTGTCACCTGATCAGTACTGGGTCTAACCTTGCTCATGTATTTAGCATCATTGCACGCATGCAACGATGCCCCATAATCACCCAACCACATATCCTTGAGGTCTCCGTTAAATTTTGCAGCTGTAGCCATGAAAACCCCTTCCCAGGATTCTTCGTTATCCTTATTTTCTTGGTCAGGATTCGTGAGACTTGGCATGCTGTTAGTGGAATCATTTCACTTGTTTACACAGTGTCAGGTCTATTAACCAATGAAGGAACATTGTCATCACTGTCTTCCGTGACAGAGTCTTCATCACTCCAGTCACTCCAGCAGTTGTACACTTTGCCATTTTGACCGTGGTAGATGCGCGTAGTAGGCTTGACTTCTTCCTCAATAATTTTCTTTTCGAATGTGCCGGGCTTAAAAATGTTCACGAAATCATTCCCCACTGTAGAGCAAACAGAACTATCAACCATACCCGCGGAGTCTCCGATGAACATCGACGACTCTTTCTTTTTGAGCTCCTGAAAATCTTTTTTGATATGTCCAGGCTTCTTGCACTTGAAGCATGTCTTTGTATTTGCCCCACCTCTGGTTCTTTTCTCGTTGTTGTCCGACTTCCGGCTCCTACACTCTGAGTCTTTGTGACCTTGCTTTCCACAATTGTAGCAAGTCCCTTTGTATCTTTTTGCAAAAGCAAACGCCGATTCTTCGCCGGTCTTGCCTTTCGGTTTATCCGTCAACCAACACTGCCGGATAGTGTCCTTCACGTTGTCTAGCGAGATGTTTGTCGTAAAAACTCCAAGTAGTTGGTGCGTAGAAGTAAGCTTACTGTTGTACTCTTTCGGC
>JANXSQ010000197.1 GCA_025356595.1 Janthinobacterium sp.
GTGGCCTGTCCCCGGTTTTTGCTTTATGGCGGGGCGGGCAACTTGCTCACTATGCAAATACCGTCTAAGCAAATGACAAAAGCTTCGTTCGTTTTATAACGTCCGGATGCGATTATTGCACCCTGTTAGTCGAAAATGTAATAAGGGGAGCTTCCATGTCTGCTGTTGCACCGCCGTTACCGTTCCAAGCGCGCAGCGCGCCATTCAGGGTGATGCCGGGTTTTAAATTGTCGCTGGGTTTCACCATTTTTTATCTGGCGCTGATCGTCCTGATTCCCCTCTCGGCCGTCTTCCTGAAGACCTTCACGATGACTTGGCCGGCGTTCTGGAGCGCCGTCACGTCCGAGCGCGTGATGGCGTCCTACCGCCTCAGCTTCGGCGCCTCGCTGATCGCCGCCTCGATCAATGTCGTCTTCGGCGGCGTCCTCGCCTGGGTGTTGGTGCGCTACAGCTTTCCCGGCAAGCGCATCATCGACGCCCTGGTCGACCTGCCGTTCGCCCTGCCCACCGCCGTGGCCGGCATCACGCTGACGGCGCTGTATTCCTCGAACGGCTGGTTCGGCAAGTTCCTCGAAGGCACGCTGGGCCTGAAGGTGGCCTTCACGCCGCTGGGCGTGGTCGTCGCGCTGACCTTCATCGGCTTGCCCTTCGTCGTGCGCACCGTGCAACCGGTGCTCGAGGATGCCGAGCGCGAGCTGGAGGAGGCCGCCGCCAGCCTGGGCGCGAGCGCGCTGCAGACCTTCCTGCGCGTCGTCTTCCCGACCATCCTGCCCTCGCTGCTGACGGGCTTCGCGCTGGCCTTCGCGCGCGCCACGGGAGAGTACGGCTCGGTCATCTTCATCGCCGGCAATATGCCGATGGTGTCGGAAATCACGCCGCTGTTCATCATCACCAAACTCGAGCAATACGATTACGCGGGCGCCACGGCGATCGCCGTCGTGATGCTGGTGGCCTCCTTCCTGATGCTGCTGACCATTAACCTGCTGCAAGCGTGGACGCGCGGAAAGTCGAGAAAAACATGAGCTCCTCCAAGCCCGTCGCGCTGGAACCCCTGTGGGTGCGCACCGCGCTGATCGCCGTCGCGCTGACCTTCCTGACGCTGTTCCTGTTCGTGCCGCTGGTGGCGGTGTTCGCCGAGGCGTTCAAGAAGGGCTGGCACACCTATCTGGAGGCGATCGTCGACCCGGACGCGGTCTCGGCCATCAAGCTGACCGTCATCACGGCCGCCATCGCCGTGCCGCTGAATCTGGTCTTCGGCGTCGCCGCCTCTTGGTGCATCGCCAAGTTCGAGTTCCGCGGCAAGAGCGTGCTGCTGACCCTGATCGACCTGCCGTTCTCCGTCTCGCCCGTCATTTCCGGCCTGATCTACGTGCTGATGTTCGGCGCCCAGGGCTGGTTCGGTCCCTGGTTGCAGGAGCACGACATCAAGATCCTGTTCGCCGTGCCGGGCATCGTGCTGGCGACGATCTTCATCACCTTCCCCTTCGTGGCGCGCGAGCTGATCCCGCTGATGCAGTCGCAGGGCAGCGAGGAGGAGGAGGCCGCGCTGGTGCTGGGCGCGTCCGGCTGGAACACCTTCCGCCGCGTCACCCTGCCGAACATCAAATGGGGTTTGTTGTACGGCGTGATCCTGTGCAACGCCCGGGCGATGGGCGAGTTCGGCGCCGTCTCGGTGGTGTCCGGACACATCCGCGGCGAAACCAACACCATGCCCCTGCAGGTGGAGATTCTGTACAACGAATACAACTTCGCGGCCGCGTTCGCGGTGGCCTCGCTGCTGGCCCTGCTGGCCCTGGTGACCCTGGCCCTGAAATCCTTTATCGAATGGCGTCTGCACGAGAATCAAGCCGACGATTCCGCCTTACGTTCCACGGAGCACTGAGCATGACGATCGAAGTCAAAAACATCCAGAAACGCTTCGGCGATTTCGTTGCCCTCGACAATGTGTCGTTGGCCTTTCCCAGCGGCGAGCTGACGGCCTTGCTGGGCCCTTCCGGCTGCGGCAAGACGACGCTGCTGCGCATCATCGCCGGCCTGGAGCATCCGGACGCCGGCCAGGTCCTGCTCGACGCCCAGGACGCCTCGGCGCGCCACGTGCGCGAGCGCCAGGTCGGTTTCGTCTTCCAGCACTACGCGCTGTTCAAGCACATGACGGTGTTCGAGAACGTCGCCTTCGGCTTGCGCGTCAAGGCGCGCAGCGAGCGCCCGTCGGAAGAGCAGATCCGCCGCAAGGTGAAGGACTTGCTGGAGTTGGTGCAACTGGACTGGCTGGCCGACCGCTATCCGCCGCAACTCTCCGGCGGCCAGCGCCAACGCATCGCGCTGGCGCGCGCCTTGGCGGTGGAGCCGCGCGTGCTGCTGCTCGACGAACCCTTCGGCGCGCTCGACGCCAAGGTGCGCAAGGAATTGCGCCGCTGGTTGCGCCGCCTGCACGACGACCTGCATGTGACCAGCATCTTTGTCACCCATGACCAGGAGGAGGCGCTCGAGGTGGCCGACCGGGTGGTGCTGATGAACAAGGGCCGGGTCGAACAGCAGGGCGCGCCGGAGCAGGTCTACAACCATCCGGCCTCGCCCTTCGTGTACGGTTTCCTGGGCAATGTGAACCTGTTCCACGGCCGCGTCCACGAGGGCGTGATGGCCACCGGCGACGCCAGTTTCGAGGTGCCCGACCACGCCGGCGTCAGCGACAGCAAGGGCATCGCCTATGTCCGCCCGCACGACCTGGAAATCGACCGCTACACGGCCGGCGCCGAGGGCATCGTCGTCAAGCTGAGCCGCGCGCACGCGATCGGTCCGTTGGCCCAGCTCGACCTGCAGCGGCTCGACAACGCCGAGCTGATCGAGGCGGTGATGTCGAATGAGCGCTTTAGCCAATTGCAGTTGAAGGAGGGCGAAACGCTGGTGGTGCGTCCCAAGCGCCTGCATGTGTTCGTCGAAGCGGCCGCTAGTTAATGATGTTTGCATATTGGAGTGGGCAATGAATTTTCAGCAATTACGTTCGATACGCGAGGCGGCGCGCCGCGGTTACAACCTGACCGAAGTGGCGAATGCGCTGTTCACCTCGCAGCCTGGCGTAAGCCGCCAGATACGCGAACTGGAGGATGAGCTGGGCGTCGTCATTTTCGAGCGCAACGGCAAGCGCCTGACCGGCATGACCGAGCCCGGCAAGGGCATCCTGAAGATCGTCGAGCGGCTCCTGATCGAGGCGGAAAACCTGCAGCAGGCCAGCCTGGAATACAGCGGCCAGACCAGCGGCACCCTGTCGGTGGCGGCCACGCACACCCAGGCCCGCTACGCGCTGCCGAAGGTGGTGCAGGGCTTCCGCAGCGCCTACCCGGAGGTGCGCATCGCGCTGCAGCAGAGCGCGCCCGAGCACATCGCCGAATGGGTCTTGTCGGGCAAGACCGACATCGGCATCGCCACCGAGGGCCTGAGCCAGTTCCCCGATCTGGTGTCCTTCCCTTGCTATAAATGGAGCCATCTGATCGTCGTGCCGGACGGCCACCCGCTGCTGGCGCGCGCGCCGATCCGCCTCGAGGATCTGGCCGAGTTCCCTCTGATCACCTACGACCGCGGCTTCACCGGGCGCGGCCACATCGACGCCGCCTTCGCCAAGGCGGGCGTGCAGCCCGACATCGTGCTGACGGCGATGGATTCCGACGTCATCAAGCAATACGTCGCGCTCGGCTTGGGCGTGGGCATCGTCGCCTCGATGGCCTTCGACCATGGCCGCGACCAGGGTTTGCGGGCGGTCGAAGCCTCGCATCTGTTCGCCTCGAACACGACCCGGCTGGCGGTGCGCCGCGGCGCCTACCTGCGCGCCTACGCCTACGAATTCATCCTGCAATTCGCGCCGGAGCTGAGCCGCGCCGACATCGACCGCGCCATGAGCGGCGAAGAGGCGGCCTGAACCTTCGCCCGGGGATTTTCCATTGGCTCCCGGCGCGAGGCACGAATAAATTGATTGATAGCAAGACGGCTCCGGGCCCCGGCCGCTACAACTGGCGGTGGGCCGGTTTTTCAGGCCCGCACTGACGCAGCATCCAGCATTTAAAACATGGTTTTACACTGGGGAGCGAAAAATGGGCATTGGAAACTGGAAGATAGGCACGCGCCTGGGCGCCGGCTTGGGCGTGGCGCTGTTGTTCATGGTGGCCATTTCGGCGGTCGGCATCCACAATCTGGGCAAACTCAACGACGGCACCGAGGACCTGGCCGGCGACAAGGTGCCGAAGATGGTGCAGGCCTACGAGGCGGTCGGCGGCCTCAACGATATCGCGCGGGCGATGCGCAACGCCATGTTGTCGAACGACGCGGCGACGGTGCGCAAGGAGTTGGCCCGCGTCGAGGATCGCAAGGTCGAGATCGACGCCACGCTGGCGCGGCTAGCCAGGCTGATCGCCGACGACGCCGATCCGGACAGCAAGCGTCTCTACCAAGGCGTCATCGAGGCGCGCGACCGCTATCTGCTGGTGCAGGAGCGCTTCCTGCCGATGTCGGCCGACCCTGCCAGGCGCGACGAGGCCGTCGCGTATCTGCTCAGCGTCGTGCGCAAGGAGCAAAGCGCCTATTTGAACGCGCTGACGGCGCTGGTCAAGTACCAGACCGCGGCGGTGGCCCAGGCCAGCGTGGCGGCCCGTCAAGCCTATCGCGGCGCGCGCGACATGATGCTACTGATGACGCTCATCGCCAGCGTGCTGGCCGGCGTCGTCGCGCTGTGGGTCACGCGCAGCATCACCACCCCCATCCACAGCGCCGTGGGCCTGGCCCGGGCCGTGGCCGGCGGCGACTTGACGACGCGCCTGGAGTGCGGCGCCCGCGACGAAACGGGCCAGTTGCTGCGCGCGTTGATGCACATGAACGACAGTCTGGCGCGCACGGTCGGCCAGGTGCGCTCGGGCAGCGACACCATCGCGATGGCCTCGAGTGAAATCGCCAGCGGCAATCTGGACCTGTCCAGCCGCACTGAGCTGCAGGCCTCCAGCCTGGAGGAAACCGCCTCCTCGATGGAGGAGCTGACCTCGACCGTCACGCAGAACGCCGACCACGCCAGGCAGGCCAACGAGCTGGTTGTGGCCGCCTCGGCCTTCGCCGTCAAGGGCGGCGCCGTGGTCGGCCAGGTGGTGCGCACCATGCGCTCGATCAAGGATAGCTCGGGCAAGATCGTCGACATCATCGCCGTCATCGACGGCATCGCTTTTCAAACCAATATCCTCGCCCTGAACGCCGCCGTCGAGGCGGCCCGGGCCGGCGAGCAGGGACGCGGCTTCGCCGTCGTCGCCTCCGAGGTGCGCAATCTGGCGCAGCGCTCGGCCACGGCGGCGCGGGAAATCAACGTCTTGATCGCGCATTCCGTGGCCACCGTCGACGCCGGCGGCCTGCTCGTCGAGGAGGCCGGCGCGACGATGGACGGCATCGTCGCCGCCGTCCGGCAAGTGGCCGGGATCATGGGACAGATCGCCGCCGCCAGCGCCGAGCAAAGCGCCGGCATCGCGCAGGTGAACCAGGCGATCGTGCAAATGGATGATGTGACGCAGCAGAACGCCGCGCTGGTGGAGGAGGCCGCCGCGGCCGCGCAGAGCTTGCGCGATCAGGCGCAGCTGCTGAGCCGGGCGGTCAGCGTCTTCAAGCTGGTCCAGCCGCCGGCCGGGCTGGCATTAAACTCCGCGGCGTAAGTCCGGGCCGCCGGCCCGGGTGTGCGCCGCCGTCTTTTCTACCAGGAATAGCCCGCCTTGGCGTAGTAGTAGCGGCCGTTGAACCCGTTCGGCGCGAAGACGCTGTAGGGCTGGGTGCCGCCCAGGTTCAGATTGCTTTGCGACGTCACCTGGTCCGGATAGCGGTTGTTCAGGTTGTCCACGCCGGCCGTCAACTTCCAGTTCTTGCCCAGCTTGACGCTGCCCGACACGTCGAGCACCCATTGCGGACTGTAGCTCTGGTCGATCGCCGCATTGTTTTGTGGCACGATGAAGCTGCCGTAGCGGGTCGCCGCGGCGTGCGCGTTCCAGTTGCCGACGAGGTAGTCGGCGGCCAGGCTGAACTTGTCCTTGGGCGCGCTGACGGTGACCCGTTCGATGGTCTGGCGGTCGATCAGCAACAGGCCGTTGGCCGTCAGCAGCGCCGGATTGTCGGCGACCCGGCGCACCGTGCTGTTGTTGTGGTTGTAGGCCAGCGTCAGGTCCAGCCTGTCCTTGTCGCGCAGCTCGAGGCGGTAGGTGCTGATGACGTCGACGCCGGTGGTGCGGGTGTCGACGGCGTTGGTGAAGTAGCGCGCCGCGTCGATGTTGCTGCCCTGCGCCAGCAGCTGTTTCTTCAGGTTCTGCGGCAGCTTCAGGTTGGCCGAGAACAGGATGCGGTCGTCGATGTCGATGCGGTAGACGTCGACGGTGGTGCTGAAGTTGCGGCTCGGCTGCAACTGCAGGCCCAGGCTCAGGTTGCGCGCCTTTTCCGCCTTCAGCGCTTGCGCGCCCAGGCTCTGCGCGGCGGCGCTGTTGACGGCGAAGGTGCCGGTCTCCAGGGGCACGTAGTCATTCCCCAGTTGCACCAGATTGGTCGTGGTGATGGTGTAGTGCTGCTGTGCCAGCGAGGGCGCGCGGAAGCCGCTGGAGGCCGTGCCGCGCAGCGAGACGGCGTCGTTGAAGGCGTAGCGGCTGGAGGCCTTGGCCGAGGTGGTGTTGCCGAAATCGCTGTAGCGTTCATGCCGCAGCGCGACGGCGCCCGACCATTGCTTGGTCACTTCCGCCTCCAGGTTCAGGTACAGCGAGCTGCTGTGGCGGCTGCTGGCGCCGGCGTTGCTTGGGCGGAAGCCACTGAAGCCGGCCGAGCCGGAACCGCTGTAGGAGGCGGCGTCGCCGGCGCCGATCTCGTAGCGCTCGCGGCGCGCCTCGGCGCCCAACGCCACCGTCAGCGGGCCGCTGAAGGCCGCCACGGGGAATTCGCGGGCCACGTCGAGGTTGAGCAGGGTCTGGCTGTTTTTCAGTTCTCCGGCGTAAAAATGGCTCGGGCTGGCCGCGCCCAGCGACAGGTTGGCGGTGTTGTCCAGGTCGAGCTGGAACAGATTGCTGCCGTGGTTGACGCTGGCGTCCCAGCGCCAGCCGGCCGTCTCGCCGCGCACGCCCGTGACGATGGACTGGTCGGTGAGGGTGCTGTTTTGCAGCGGCAGGAAGCCTTGCGGGAAGAGCGGCGATTGCAGGGTGTTGCTGACGGTCCCGTTCGGATTGAGGCGGAACGCCGGGCGCCAGGTGGCCGCCGCCGAGGTGTCGCGCTGGCTGTAGTTGGCGAAGGCGTACCAGTCGATGTCGTCCGTCAGGCGGTACTGGCTGTTGAGGAAGACATTGCGCGGCTTGCTCTCGGCGTCGCCGTAGCGCTGGTTGATCCGGCCGATGTTGCGCGCATCGTTCTGCTGGTTGAAATCGACGCCGGCGCGGTTGGTCGGATCGCGCTCGATGAGTTCGGCGGCGACACGCACCCAGCCGTTCTCGCCGAGGGCGAAGCCGGCCGAACCGCGCAGCGATTTCTGCTTGCCGTCGCGCTCCTGGTACTCGCCGAAGCCCGCTTCGATCTCGCCGCCGGCCGCGCCTTTTTTCAGGATGATGTTGATGACGCCGGCGATCGCGTCGGAGCCGTACTGGGCGGCGGCGCCGTCGCGCAGCACCTCCACGTGGTCGATGGCGGCCAGCGGGATCGCGTTCAGGTCGGCCGGCGCGGAGCCGCGGCCGGCCGTGCCGTTGACGTTGACGACGGCCGAGGTGTGGCGGCGCTTGCCGTTCACCAGCACCAGCGTCTGGTCGGGCGACAGGCCGCGCAACTGCGCCGGACGCACGGCGTCGCTGGCGTCGGCGCCGGTCGGACGGGGGAAGTTCAGCGAGGGCAGCAGGCGGCCCAGCACGGTGGCCAGTTCGGTCGAGCCGGTGCTTTGCAGCTCGCGCGCGCCGATGATGTCGATCGGCGATTCGGAGTCGACGGTGCGGCGGTTCTTCGCGTAGGTGCCGGTGACGATGACCGACGGCAGTTCGCCATCGGCCGCTTCCTGCGCGTGGGCGACGGGCAGGGCGAACGCGGCGAGGATGCTGCTCAGGATCAGGGTGCGGGAGGTGTTGAGGGGGCTGGTGCTGCGGGTGCTTGAACTCATCGGGGGTCTTTTTTCTCGGAGGATAGTCGGATTGCGCCGGCCAGGCGCGTGGCCTTGCCGCATGGATGCAGCTTAAGCCCTTGCCAATATTTCTCATACGATTTGTTTTGACTATGCATATGCCGTCGCCGAGCGGGGCGCCGGCGGCACGCCTCAGGCCGGGCGCGAAGAGAGGGGCGCGCCCGGCGGCGCCTCACTGGCCCGGATTGGGCAGGCTGGCGTGGATCGCGTCGATGCGGGCGACGACTTCGTCCGGCAGGCGCGTCGCGTAGGCGTCGATGTTTTCCTGGAGCTGGGCCAGGGTGGTGGCGCCGATGATGGTCGAGGCGACGAACCAGCGCGAATAGCACCAGGCCAGCGCCATCTGCGCCGGCGTCATGCCGTGCGCGCGCGCCAGGGCCGCGTACCGGGCCGTGGCGGCCAGCACGGCGGGGCGCAGGTAGCGCGGACTCCAGGTGGGCGGAAACAGGGTCAGGCGGCCGGCGGCCTTGGGGTCGTCCAGATACTTGCCGCTGAGCTGGCCGAAGGCCAGCGGGCTGTAGGCCAGCAGGCCGACGCGGTCGCGGAAACAGTTTTCATTGAGCAGGCTCGTTTCGAAGTTGCGCGCCGTCAGGTTGTACAGATTCTGCACGCTGGCGATGCGCGGCAAGCCCTTCAGCTCGGACTGCTTGATGAATTCCGAGACACCCCACGGCGATTCGTTGGAGACGCCGATCTGGCCGATCTTGCCCTGCTCGATCAACTGCCCCAAGGTCGCCAGCGTGTCCTCGATGGCGACCGAGGCGCGCTCGGCTTGCGGTTCGAAGGCGTTGGCGCCGAAGATGGGCACGTTGCGGCTGGGCCAGTGCAACTGGTACAGGTCGATGCGCTCGCACTGCAGGCGGCGCAGACTGGATTCGACGGCGGCGCGCAGATTGGCCGCGTCGAAGTCGTTCTTGCCGCCGCGCAGCCAGTGGGCGTGCGGATTCGGGCCGGCGATCTTACTGGCCAGCACGACCTCGCCGCGCCGGCCGCTCTTCTTCAGCCAGCTGCCGATATAGCTTTCCGTGCGGCCCTGCGTCTCCGCGCGCGGCATGACCGGATACATCTCGGCCGTGTCGATGAAGGTGACGCCGCGCTCGAACGCGTAGTCGAGCTGGCTGTGCGCCTCGGCCTCGCTGTTCTGTTCGCCGAAGGTCATGGTGCCGAGGCAGATCTTGCTGACCGACAGGGCGCCGGCGCCCAGCGTGACGGTGTCCATGTGCACTCCCCTTAGTTGCCGCGCAGGGCGTCGGCGCAATCGCGCACCAGCCCGGGACCGGCGTAAATCAGGCCGCTGTAGAGCTGCACCAGTTGCGCGCCGGCGTCGATCTTGGTCTTCGCGTCGGCGCCGCGCATGATGCCGCCCACGCCGATGATGGGCAGGGCGTCGCCCAGCTCCGCCTTGAGCAGGCGGATCACCGTGTTCGACAATTCGAACACGGGCGCGCCGGACAGGCCGCCCGCCTCGGCGCCGTGGCGCATGCCCTCGACGGCGCTGCGGCTCAGCGTGGTGTTGGTGGCGATCACGCCGTCGATCTTGTGGCGGGTCAGCGAGTCGGCGATGGTCTTGATCTGCTCGGCGTCGATGTCCGGGGCGATTTTCAGGGCCAGCGGCACGTAGCGCTTGTGCCGGTCGCTCAGGCGCGCCTGGGCCGCCTTCAACTGTTCGAGCAGCGCGTCGAGTTCCGAGGCGCCCTGCAACTGGCGCAGGTTTTTGGTGTTCGGCGAGGAGATGTTGACCGTCACGTAACTGGCGTAGGGATAGACTTTTTCCAGGCAGTGCAGATAGTCCTCGGCGGCGCGCTCGATCGGCGTGTCGGCGTTCTTGCCGATGTTCAGGCCCAGCACGCCGGCGCGGTTCTGGTAGAACCTGGACGCCTGCACGTTGGCGACGAAGGCGTCGACGCCGCCGTTGTTGAAGCCCATGCGGTTGATGATGGCGTGCGCGGCCGGCAGGCGGAACATGCGCGGTTTCGGATTGCCCGCCTGCGCGCGCGGCGTCACCGTGCCCACCTCGATCGAGCCGAAGCCGAGGTCGGCCAGCGCGTCGATGAAGGCGCCGTCCTTGTCCAGGCCGGCGGCCAGGCCGACCGGATTGGGGAAGCTGATGCCCATGACGGTGCGGGGATCGGCCTGGGGCTTTTTCAGCAGGCGGGTCAGGCCCAGCGCGGCGGCGCGCTTCATGGCGGGCAGGGTCAGGTGGTGGGCGGCTTCGGCGTCCATGGCGAACAGCAGGGGGCGGGCGAGGGAATACAGGAATTTTTCGGACATGGGGCGCTTTAGGTTGATGCGGGGCCGCGTGCGCGTGGCGCGTGGGGTGCTGCCGGCCCGCCGTGGAATTGGCGATATTTTACAGGGGACGCCGGGCTTGCGCGAGGCGGCGGGCCGGCGTCCGCATTTCAGGCGCCGGCGCGGCGCCGCGGCGGCATGCCGGGCGGCTTCGCGCCCAGGTTTTTACTTGCGCTCCAGGCGGCTCCACCCGCCCTTGATGCGCGCCTCCAGGGGCGCGAAGTTGATCTTGTAGGCCATTTTCGGGCTCTCCGCGATCCAGTAGCCGAGGTAGACGTAGGGCAGTTGCAGTTCGCGCGTCTGCTCGATCTGCCACAGCACGTTGAAGGTGCCGTAGGAGGCGCCGGCCACGTCCGGGTCGAAGAAGGTGTAGACCGAGGACAGGCCGTCGGACAGCACGTCGATGATGCTGACCATGCGCAGCGTGCCGTCGGGTTCGCGGAATTCGACCAGGCGCGTGTTGACGCGGCTTTGCAGCAGGAATTGCGCGTACTGGTCGCGGCTGTCCTGGTCCATCCCGCCGCCGGCGTGGCGCGCGCTCTGGTAGCGCAGGTACAGGGCGTAGTGCTCGTCGAGGAAGGCCAGCGTGGCGACGCCGGCGCGCAACTGGGCGTGCCTGACCCAGGCGCGGCGCTGCGTGCGGCTGGGGCTGAACTGGTCGACGACGACGCGCACCGGGATGCAGGCCTGGCAGCCGTCGCAATACGGCCGGTAGGTGAAGATGCCGCTGCGCCGGAAGCCGTTCTGGACCAGTTCGGAGTAGACGTCGGCGTTGATCAGGTGCGAGGGCGTCGCCACTTGCGAGCGCGCCTGGCGCGCGTCGAGGTAGCTGCAGGGGTAGGGCGCAGTGGTGTAGAACTGCAGGGTCGAGAAGGGCAGATCATTCAGGTGCGTCATGCACGTCCTCTCTGTGCGCTTGCGACAGCGGTCAATATTCTATTTTGCATCATAGCGCGTTGGCGCGCTCGCGGCGCCCCCACAGCGAATTTATATCACGGGGGGACAGGGGGCGACGGGCTGCCAGACGCTTATTTGTGTTTGTTCAATGGTCGCCGCCAGATGGGCCAGAAATCGTTTCCGGCTGATCGGCGCGGCGCCCAGCGAGGCCAGGTGCGCCGTTTCCTGCTGGCAGTCGATCATCGTCACGCCCTGGCCGCGCAGGAAGTGGACCAGGTAGGCCAGCGCGATCTTGGAGCCGTCGGTGACGCGGGCGAACATCGATTCGCCGTAGAACATGCGGCCGATCGAGACGCCGTAGGCGCCGCCGACCAGTTCGCCGTCCAACCACAGTTCCGAGGAATGGGCGTAGCCGAGCCGGTGCAAGCCCGTGTAGCCGGCGATGATCTCGTCGGAAATCCAGGTGCCGGGGCCGTCCCGGCGCGGCGCCGCGCAGGCGCGCATGACGGCCTCGAAGTCGCTGTCGAAGCGCACCTGCCAGCGGCCGTCGCCGGCGGCGCTGCGCGCCACCTTGCGCAGCGCCTTCTTCAGGCTGTCGGAGACGCGCAGCTCGGCCGTCATCAGCACCATGCGCGGGTCGGTGCTCCACCACAGGATGGGCTGGCCTTCGGAAAACCAGGGGAAGATGCCGCGCCGGTAGGCCGCCAGCAGGCGCTGCGGCGACAGGTCGGCGCCGGCCGCCAACAGGCCGGGCGCGTCGCTGGTGAGCGCCTGCGAAACGTCGGGGAAGGGCGTGTGGGAATCGAGCCAGGGGATCATCGGCGCGCGCTGTCGGTTGGGGACGCTTAACCGGCGCGCATCGGCCGGTCGATGTCGTGGGTGTGGAAGCCGTAGCTGCCGCCCTCACGCATTTTGACCCGGTCGGCGAAGAACAGTTCCAGGGTGGTGCGGATGGTCGGGAAGGCCAGGTCTTCCCACGGAATATCGGCCTCGCTGAACATTTGCACGTCCAGGCTTTCGATGCCGGGCGCGAAGTCGAGATCGCGCAGGCGGGCCAGGTAAAACATATGGACCTGGTGCACCGGCGCCACGTTGAGCAGGCTGAACAGCTTGCCCAGTTCGATATGCGCGCCGGCCTCCTCGACCGTCTCGCGCAGCGCCGCGTCGGCCGTCGTCTCATTGTTCTCCATGAAGCCGGCCGGCAGGGTCCAATAGCCGTAGCGCGGTTCGATCGCGCGCTTGCACAGCAGGACCTGCAACTTGCCGTCCTCTTCCCAGACGGGAATCGAGCCGATCACCATCTTGGGATTCTGGTAATGGATGGTGGCGCAGTTGGAGCAGACGTAACGCGGACGGTTGTCGCCGGCCGGGATCGACAGTTCAACGGGGTGGGCGCATTCGGAGCAAAATTTCATGGGGCATGGGTAAAAGTAAGTTTAGTGCTTACTTTACACCGATTGCGCGGCCTGCGGCGCATTCGGGAGGACGCCATGCGCCGCATCATGCCTGCCGGCACCGCCGCGCCCTGGCGATCGTCACTATTGCGGACGATTTTCAGATAGATATTGCCTAAGTTTCAGATCTGTCATATAATTCTTGTGCGGGGTGGAGCAGTCTGGCAGCTCGTCGGGCTCATAACCCGAAGGTCACAGGTTCAAATCCTGTCCCCGCAACCAAATGTGTAAAGCCGCTGCTCTTGGAAAAGAGCAGCGGCTTTTTGGTTTTTGCGGCCGGTATCTGCGTGGCGCGCGATTCAACAAGGCCGGCGGCTACTACTTGGCGGCAACCCCTTTTGCGATGGCCATTGCGCATTGCAACAATGCCCTATATAATGCGTCTGCGGGGTGGAGCAGTCTGGCAGCTCGTCGGGCTCATAACCCGAAGGTCACAGGTTCAAATCCTGTCCCCGCAACCAAATAGGTAAAGCCGCTGTTCTTGGAAAAGAACAGCGGCTTTTTGGTTTTTGCGGCGCGCGCTTTCAGTGCGGCGTCTATGTGCCTATTCGTGCGGGCGCTGGTGCAGGCTGGCCCACAGGTGGGCGGCGAGCATCGTTCGGTGCGGGCGGTATTGCGCCAACCAGCGCTCGGTGCGCGCCATGTCCGGCTTCGTCTCCTCGCCCAGCAGCTGCTGCAGCGCGGCGCGGATGGCGACGTCGCCGTGCAGCGAGCAGTCGGCGTAGCCGTAGCCGCGCAGCAGGGCGTAGTTGACGGTCCACGGGCCGATGCCCTTGACGGCCAGCAGGGCGGCCGAGACCGGGCCGACGTCGCCGTCGGCCGGCAGCGCCAGGTCCAGTTTCCCCTCATTGACCAGGCCGGCCAGGCGCAGCAGCGTCTCGGCCTTGGCGCGCGAGAATTTGCGGGCGCACAGTTCCTCCACGTCCAGGCGCGCGACGTCGGCCGCCTCGGGGTAGCACCACAGGCCGCCGCTGTGGCGGCGGCCGGCCTGCAGGATGAAGGTGCGGCGCAGCGCGATGGCGAAGGGCAGATTGATTTGCTGGCCGATGATGGCCCAGGTCAGCGCTTCGAAGGCGCTGGCCGATTGCACGATGCGCAGGCCGGGCTGGGCCGCCACCAGCGGCGCCAGGAGTGGATCGGCGCGGCTGAAGTCGGCGAAGGGCTGCGGATCGATGCGCAGGCCGAGGATGTTCTGCAGCGCGGCGTCCACCTGCGCGTCGGCGCGCGCCGACGGCGCGGCGTCGGCGCGCACGCTGCAGGCGGCCCGCTGCGCGTCGAAGGCGATGTCGAGTTCGATGGCGACGCCGTCCAGCAGCACGCCCTTGCGCAGGCGCCGCGGGCCGATCTGTTCGGCGACGCTTTCCGTGTCGCGGCCGTGGAAGGCGAGGACGTCGGCGCGCCGGTAGCCCGGCGGCAGGGCGATCTCGACCAGGCGCGTCGCGCTCATGCCGAGGCGGACTTGCCGAAGCGGCCCAGGCCGGGCCGGAAACCCGTCACCAGCGCGGTGCCGACGATGACGATGGCCGAGCCGGCGATGGTGTACCAGCCTATCGTTTCGCCCAGGAAGACGCAGCCCCACAGGATGCCGAAGACGGGGATCATGAAGGTCACCGTCAGCGCCGAGGTGGCGCCGACGTCGTGGATCAGGCGGAAGTAGAGCAGGAAGGCGACCCCGCTGCACAGCACGCCGAGCGCCAGCACGGCGGCCATCACGCCCAGGCTGGGGCTGGCCGGGGCCGGGAAGAAGGGCAGCGCCGGCAGCACCATCAGGGCGGCCGCCCACATGCTGCCGTGGGCGTTGGCGAAGGGTTCGACGGCCGGCGCCGAGCGCGCGTAGGTGGTGGCGATGCCGTAGCTGAAGGCGGCCAGCAGGCCGGCGCCGATCGCCAGGCCGGCGCCGGCCTGGCTGCTGACCTTGTCGAAGCCGACCAGCAGGGCCACGCCGCCCATGCCCAGCAACAGTCCCAGCACGGTGCGCGGCGCCATCGCCTTGCGCATCCAGACGGCGGCGATCAGCGCGCTCCAGATCGGCGCGGTGGCGTTGAGCACCGACAGCAGCGAGGCCGACAGGCTCTTGGCGGCGAAGGCGTACAGCATGAAGGGCAGGGTCGAGTTGAAGAAGCCGAGGATCAGGAAGTGCTTCCAGTGGCGGCGCAGGCCCAGCGGCTTTTTCAGGACGAGGCCGACGATGGCCAGGAACAGGGCGGCGAAGCCGACCCGGTATTCGATCAGCACGGCCGGCCCCAGCACCGGCGCGCCGATGCGCATGAAGAGGAAGGAGGCGCCCCATATCGCGGCCAGCAGGATAAGCCTGAGGAAGTCGGCTGCTTTCATGTGTGTGCTTTCAAATGCCAAACTGGGATGATGGAATGGACGGCGCCGCGTGGCTAGCCGGATCTTGCTCTTGTATTGCTTGCGTGTGGACGCGCGCGCAGGGCGTCTCGCCCGGCCGCTCCGGCGCGGCGGCGTGGCCGACGCGCAGCGCCGCCGGCACGCCGTTCTTCACCGCCGTCATTTCGGCCAGGATGGAGACGGCGATTTCGGCCGGCGTCTTGCTGCCGATGTAAAGGCCGATCGGGCCGTGCAGGCGCGCCACTTGGGCGGCGCTGACGTCGAACTCCAGCAGCCGTTCGCGGCGCTTGCCGTTGTTCAGGCGCGAGCCGATTGCGCCGACGTAGAAGGCCTCCGATTTCAGCGCTTCCATCAGCGCCAGGTCGTCCAGCTTGGGGTCGTGGCTCAGGGCGATGACGGCGCTGCGCCGGTCCAGGCGCAGCTCCAGCACCAGCTCGTCCGGCATGGCGTGCAGCAGTGCGACGCCGGGCAGGTTCCAGCCGCCGCGGTATTCCTCGCGCGGGTCGCAGACGATGACGTGGTAGTCCATGGCCGTGGCGATCTGCGCGACGAAGCGCGACAGCTGGCCGGCGCCGATGATCAGCAGGCGCCAGCGCGGCCCGTGCACGGTGGTCAGCGCGCCGTCGGCCAGCAGCAGCGCGGCGCCGGGCGCGGCCGGCCCCAGCGTGACGGCGCCGCTGGTCAGGTCGAGGCGGCGCGCCAGCAGTTCGTGGCGCTCCAGTCCCCGCAGCAGTTCGGCGATGCCGCTGCGCGGCGAAAGCGCTTCGATGGCCAGTTCGATGGTGCCGCCGCAGGGCAGGCCGAAGCGCCGCGCCTCGTCGGCCGTGACGCCGTAGCTGAGCAGCTCGGGCAGGCCGCGGCCGATGCCCTCGCGGCGCACGCGCGCGATCAGCTCGTCCTCGATGCAGCCGCCGGAGACGGAGCCGACCACGCTGCCGTCGGCGCAGATGGCCAGGGTGGCGCCGACCGGGCGCGGACTGGAGCCCCAGGTGCGCGTCACGGTGACCAGTGCGCAGGCGCGCCCGGCGGCGATCCAGGCCGCGCTGGTCTTTAACACTTCGAGGTCGATGCTGTCCATGGCCTAATATGCTCCCTGCCGCGCCGGGCGGCGAAGCATGGAATATACTACGCGCTCCAAAAGCCCGCTGAGAGTAAACATGCCACAGAATACCGATCCCGAAGACGACGGCAATCCGAAGTTCGGCCGCCTGCTCATTGTGCTGTTCGCCGCCGTGGTGTTTTGCGTCGCCCTGACCTGGGTGATGGGGGCGATCTTCCCGAATTTCCCGAATTTCTAGGCGCCGGGCGGGCCGCGCGGACCTGCCGCGGCCGCGCCCCGTTTCGGCTTACGGCAGCAGCGGCTTCTTGCCGGCCTGCTTGGCCTTGATCTCGGCGACGCCCTTGTTGATCGCCGCGACGCGGTGGGCGATGCCCGGATGGTTGGCCGTGTAGCCGTTCAGGACGCTGGCCGGGTAGCTGGTCGCCAGGCGCTGCCAGAAGCGCGCCGCGTTGTCGATGCCGTAGCCGGCGCGCGCCAACAGGTACAGCGCCAGCGTGTCGGCGGCGGCGTCGAGCTCCTGCGGCATGGCCTTGATGCCGGCACTGCCGATCAGCATCGACAGGTCCGGCTCGACGTCGCTGAGGTTGTCGATGACGCTGCCCAGGGTGGCCGTGGAGCGCTGCGCGGTGGCGTGGCCGAGGATGTTGTGCGCCATGTCCTTGGCCATCACGTAGGCGATGGCTTCGTCGTTCTGGGCGTAGTTGATCATGCCGCGGGTGAGCATGACGCGCTGTCCGTCGGCGTAGGAATTGATGTTGTCGGCGTTGCCCAGGTCGACGCGGAAGGCGCAGGCGCGGGTGACCGGGACGTTCAGCTTCTGGTCCACCCCGGCGCGGCCTATGGTCATGCTCAGCGTGGCGCGGCTCGCCACCAGCGGGCCGAAGATGGCGGCCGCCTGGGTTTCCGCGTTGGCGCCGCGCGGCAGCAGCTTGCCGTCGGCGGCCACCAGGGTGTCGCCCTTGCGCAGGCCGGCGCGCGCGGCGCCGCTGCCCGCCAGCACGCCCGACACCTGCAGATGTTCGTTGTAGCCCAGCGCGGTCTGCGCCGCGTCGGCGAATTCGCCCGGATAGGAGTATTTGTTCTTGGCCGTGAAGCCGAGCAGGTTGCGCGCCTGGCTCTTGCACAGGTCGGCGTTGTTGATCAGCAGCGGCGCCGCGACGCGGTACAGGCGGTCCTGCAGGCCGACCATCCGGGCGATGCTGTTTTGCGCCGCGCTCATGCGCTGCGTCTGCTGCGGCGCCGGCGCGCCGTCGGGCGCCGCCGGGCGCTGCGTGGTGTACACGGGCGGGCTGGAACAGGCGGCCAGCAGCAGCAGCGGCAGCAGCAGGGCGCCCACGCGGGCGGCGCGGCATGCCTGGAAACGGTTTCGTACGACGTCGGCGCTACCAGGCATATGCTTCCTTAATGTTTCCCGGTGCTGCCGAAACCGCCGGCACCGCGTTCGCTCGTGTCGAAATCCTCGATGATGTTGAAGCCCACCTGCAGCACCGGCACGATGATCAATTGCGCCAGGCGCTCCATCGGATTCAGGGTGAAGGCGCTGTGGCCGCGGTTCCAGGTGGAGACCATCAACTGGCCCTGATAATCAGAGTCGATCAAGCCTACCAGATTCCCCAGCACAATGCCGTTCTTGTGGCCCATGCCGCTGCGCGGCAGTATCATCGCCGCGTAGGACGGGTCGCCGATATGGATCGCCAGGCCGGTCGGAATGAGCACCGTCTGGCCGGCTTCGATGGTGATCGGCGCGTCGATGCAGGCGCGCAGATCGAGTCCGGCGCTGCCCGGCGTGGCGTAGGCCGGCATCTGTTCTTGCATGCGCGGGTCGAGGATTTTGACGTCTATGGTTTTCATGTGCGGTTTCTTGGGTGGTGGCGGGCGGCGCCGGCCTCACTGGAACAATGAGGTCAGGGCCAGTCGCTTGGAGATTTCGGAAATGAGTTGACGCGCCAGTGCCAGCTTGCCGGCGCGCGGCAGGACGGTGTGGCCGTGCTCGTCGAACAGGATGATGGTGTTGTCGTCCTGGCCGAAGGTGTGGTGGCCGATGTTGCCGACCAACAGGGGGATGCCTTTTTTCTCGCGTTTGCTGGCGCCGAAGGCGATCAGGTTCTCCGACTCGGCGGCGAAGCCGACGCAGTAGGGCTGGCCGGCCAGGTTGGTGCGCGCCGCGACGGCGGCCAGGATGTCCGGGTTCTGCTCGAACTTCAGCTCCGGCACGGAGCCGTCGGCCTGCTTCTTCATCTTCTGCGCGCTGGCGTTCTGCACGCGCCAGTCGGCCACGGCGGCCACGGCGATGAAGACGCTCTGGCCGTCGAGCTGTTCCATCACGGCGTCGTGCATCTGGCGCGCGCTCTGCACGTCGATGCGGCGCACGCCGAAGGGCGCGGCCAGCGCGGTCGGGCCGGAGATCAGGGTCACCTCGGCGCCCGCCTCGCGCGCCGCGCGCGCCACCGCGTAACCCATCTTGCCGGAGGACAGATTGGTGATGCCGCGCACCGGGTCGATGGCCTCGAAGGTGGGCCCGGCGGTGATCAGGACGCGCTTGCCGGCCAGCACCTTGGGCTGGAAGGCGGCGATCAGCTCCTCCAGCAGTTGCTCCGGTTCGAGCATGCGCCCGAGGCCCACCTCGCCGCAGGCCTGCTCGCCGGCGGCCGGGCCGAACAGCGCGACGCCGTCCTCGCGCAACTGGGCGGCGTTGCGCTGGGTGGCCGGGTTCTGCCACATCTCGACGTTCATGGCCGGCGCCACCAGCAGCGGCAACTGCTTCGGCCGCGCCAGGCACAGCGTCGACAGCAGGTCGTCGCAGACGCCGTGCGCCAGCTTGAACATGAAGTCGGCCGAGCAGGGCGCGACGAGGATCGCGTCGGCGCCGCGCGTCAGGTCGATGTGCGCCATATTGTTGTCGATGCGCGCGTCCCACTGGCTGCTGTGCACCGGGTGGCCGGACAGGGCCTGCATGGTCACGGCCGTGATGAAGTGCGTGGCGGCGTCGGTCATGACGACCTGCACCTGGGCGCCGGCCTTGCTCAGGGCGCGGCACAGTTCGGCCGCCTTGTAGCAGGCGACGCCGCCGGACAGGCCGAGGATGATTTTTTTACCGGACAATTCCATGTGTGTGCTCCCAGCCGCTTATTTGTTCACGCGCCGCAGTTCATCGAGGATAAACAGGGCCACGCCGAGGAAAATGGCCGAATCGGCCAGATTGAAGGCGGGGAAGTGGCCCCAGTTCTTGAGGTGGAAATCGAGGAAGTCGATGACGTGGCCGTACATGACGCGGTCGACGACGTTGCCGATGGCGCCGCCCATGATCAGGGCCAGCGACCAGCAGAACAGGCGCTGCCCGGCGTGCTTCTTGAGCATGAAGACGATGACCAGCGCGGCGGCGACGCCGATGGCGGTGAAGAAGTAGCGCTGCCAGCCGCCGGCGTCGCGCAGGAAGCTGAAGGCGGCGCCCGGGTTGTGGATCAGGGTCAGATTGAAGAAGGAGGTGACGACGCGCTCCTCGGCGTAGGCGAAGAGGCGGCTGACGGTGATTTTCGAGACTTGGTCGAGCAGGATGACGATGGCGGCGATGCCCAGCCATGGCAGCAGGGACGAGGACGATTTGGTCGGGAAGCGGTTTTTGGTGGCCATAGATGTGTAGTGGATTCGTGGCCGCCACCGCGCGGCTGCGCGGTGGCGGAATGCTGCACGGAGCTTACGCGAACTTGCGTTTTTCGCCCGCACCGAACAGATTGCTGTGGCAGCGTCCGCACAGGGTCGGATGCTCGGCGTGGGCGCCGACGTCGGCGCGGTAGTGCCAGCAGCGCTCGCACTTGGCGGCGGCCGAGGCGGCGACGGCGACGCCCTCGTCGGCCTCGGACTCGACTTCGACCAGCGTCGCCTGCGAGGTGATGAAGACGAACTTCAGGTCATCGTCCAGGCTGGACAGCAGGCGGTACTTGGCCGCCGAAGCCTTGATGGTCAGCTCGGCCTGCAGCGAGGAGCCGATGGCGCCCGAGGTGCGCAGGTCCTCCAACTGCTTGGTGACGTCGGTGCGCACGGCGCGCAGGGCCGCGTATTTCTCCAGCAGGGCGGCGCCGTCGGCCACCGTCGGCAGTTCCCAGTAGGTCTGCGTGAAGATGGTCTCGTCGCTGGCGGCGTAGGCCTCGGGCGTGGCGAACACGGCCCAGGCCTCCTCGGCCGTGAAGGAGAGCGCCGGCGCCATCACGCGCAGCAGGCTGTGCGTGATGTGCCACAGCGCCGTCTGCGCCGAGCGGCGCGCCGGCGACGTCAGGGCGCTGGTGTACAGGCGGTCCTTGAGGATGTCGAGGTAGAAGCCGCCCAAATCCTCCGAGCAGTAGGTCTGCAGCTTGGAGACGATGGGGTGGAACTCGTAGCCCTCGTAGTTCTTCAGGATCTGTTCCTGCAGCGCCGCCATGTTGGCGATGGCGTAGCGGTCGATCTCGAACAGCTCGTTGATCGGCAGCGCGTCCTTGGCCGGATCGAAGTCGGAGGTGTTGGCCAGCAGGAAGCGCAGGGTGTTGCGGATGCGCCGGTAGGATTCCGTGACGCGCTTGAGGATCTCGTCGGAGATCGACAGTTCGCCGGTGTAGTCGGTGGTGGCCACCCACAGGCGCAGCATGTCGGCGCCCAGCTTGTTCCAGACGTCCTGCGGGGCGACGGTGTTGCCGACCGATTTGGACATCTTCTTGCCTTCGCCGTCGACCACGAAGCCGTGGGTCAAGAGGGCTTTGTACGGCGGCGCGCCGTTGAGCATCGAGGACGTCAGCAGCGACGAGTGGAACCAGCCGCGGTGCTGGTCCGAGCCTTCCAGGTACAGGTCGGCCGGGAAGGCCGACTGCTCCTTGTGCGAGCCGCGCAGCACGGTCTGGTGGGTCGAGCCGGAATCGAACCAGACGTCCAGCGTGTCCTTGTTCTTTTCGTAGCTTGCCGCTTCGTCGCCGATCAGGTCTTTCAGGTCCAGCGCCAGCCAGGCGTCGATGCCGCTCTTTTCGATCAGCTTGGCCACTTGCTCCAGCAGCTCCGGGGTGCGCGGATGCAGCGCGCCGGTTTCCTTGTGGACGATGAAGGCCATCGGCACGCCCCACTGGCGCTGGCGCGACAGGGTCCAGTCGGGACGGTTGGCGATCATGCCGTGCAGGCGCGCCTTGCCCCAGTCCGGGAAGAACTTGGTCTCGTCGATGCCTTTGAGCGCGGTTTCGCGCAGCGTGTGGCCGCCGTCCTTCGGCTTGACATCCATGCCGGCGAACCACTGCGAGGTGGCGCGGTAGATGATCGGCGTCTTGTGGCGCCAGCAGTGCATGTAGCTGTGGTCGAACATCTTGACCTCAGCTACATGCACTGCTGGCGCCATAAATCGCCGATCATCTACCGCGCCACGTCGCAGTGGTTCGCAGGCATGGACCTCAAGCCGAAGGACGGCGGCGCCAGCCTGCGCGAGACCGCGCTG
>JANXSQ010000203.1 GCA_025356595.1 Janthinobacterium sp.
GCCGCGCCGCGCCGCCACGCCGCCGTGGCCGTCTTCGGCGCCGCCTTCCCCGTCCGCCCCGACTACCTGATCGACACGGCCGGCGTGCGGCGTCTGCTGCGCCGGCCGGACGGCGCCCTGGTCAGCACGCGCACCTGGAACGAATACATCGGCCTGACCTCGGGCTACGCCTACATCGACGCGCGCGGCGACATCCCCGGCGCGCTCTGGGGCCGCGCCGGCGCCGACGACGACGTCAACAGCATGAGCGAGTTCCACCGCGCCGACGGCGGCATGCGCGCGGCGGCGGAGATCAGCCAATTGTGGAGCGCGGCCGGCATCCACCCCGGCCAGCACAGCGCCTTCTACTGCGGCACGGGCTGGCGCGCCTCGCTGGCCTTCTATTACGCCTGGTTGATGGCCTGGCCGCGCATCAGCGTCTACGACGGCGGCTGGTGCGAATGGAGCCGCGACCCGGCCAACCCCGTCCTCCGCCGCGCCGGCTGAACCGCGCGGCGTCCAGGGCCGGCCGCCCGGCCCGGCGCGCGCCCGCGCTTTCCCCGCCGCGCGCCTACCTGGCCGCTTCGAGCTGCCAGAAGCCGTCCTTGCCGGGCGCCATGCGCCGCTGCAGCGCCGCCGGCAGCGCCACGTTCAGCGCCGCCAGGCGCTCCGGATCGATCAGCACCGTCGGCGTGTCCTGCTTCAGGATCGGCATCACGTCCGGCTTGACGCGGCGCTGCAGGATGCGCGCCGCCTGCTCCCCCGACAGGCCGCCGACATAGCCGAAGTCGGCGCCCACGTACAGCACCGCGCCGGGCATGCGCACCAGCGCCAGCGTCACCACCGGCAGCTTGTTTTCGACGCCGAAGTCGCCCAGGTCGATGGCCGGCTCGAACTTGCGCAAGCCATAATAGGTGTCGAGCGGGACGGCGAACATCTGCACGCCGCCCTGCCGGTGCAACTGCTTCAGCGCGGGGATGATGCTGTCGCTCTTGCCCACCAGCCGCGCCGAGACGCTGATGCCCAGCAGGCCGGCGCTGGCGCTCGCCGCGGCGACGTTGGCGACGCCGTTTTCATCGTCGGTGTGCACCATGCCGATGCGCCGCACGGCCGGGAAGATCTGCTGCACCACCTTCACCGATTCGCTCATCTCGGTGTACAGGGTGGCGCCCGTCACGCCCTCGCCGCCGTCGAGCAGCGAGACGCAGCCGGCCTCCTTCGGATCGGCCACGGCCGTGAAGACCAGCGGAATGTGCGCGTCCTCCAGGATGGCGCGGGCGTAGCGGGTGGCCGGCGTGCCGATGGTCAGGACCAGGTCCGGCTTGGCGGCGGCGATGCGGCCGGCCTCCTCGCGGATGCGCATCAACACGCCCAGGCGGCTCCAGAAACCGCCGTTCTCGACGTCGAAATCGATCTTCACGCGGTTCAGGCGCAGGTTTTTCCCCGCCACGATGCCCTTGCCGCGCAGCGCCGCCAGGAATCCGTCCAGCGCCTCCTGGTAGGGCTCGATGTCGGTGACCTGCAGCACCTCGACCGTGAACACGTGCGACTCGTCCATCGCGGCCGGCGCCAACGCCTCCATGGCCGGCGCCGGCGCGGCGCAGAGCATCAGTACCAGCGTGAGTATTCCCGCAGCTTTGTGCATAATTTTTCCAATAGACAGATGATGTTACGGTCGCGCCGGGGCGCGAGGAGGACGGCGCGTCCGGATCGCGGCGCCGCCGAGGCATGCGGGCGGGACGGGTGGGTCCGGCCGAATGGAATAATTAGAACAGAATATGTGTTTTTTTAGCAAAAAACATCATGCCCCAGCGAGCCAATTTCCCGTATCCCCGCGCCAGTGGGGCGGCGTTGCAACACTCGACGCCGGCGGCGCGCGCGCGCAGGGGGACGCGGCCGCCGCCGCCGCGCTTCTTTTGCGCACGGCTGCGCCATCCGCGCGCCGGGCGCAGCACGTATAATCCGCCGCACCGCCGTCTTCACGATAAGGAAATACATGAGTTTGTCCGCGCTTGCCCTGCTTGGCTACACCACCTGGATGATCCTGCTGCTCCTCGCCACGGCGGCGGTGCGCCTGTCGCTGGTGCTGCGCGGGCGCCGCGCGCCCAACAGCTTCGCCGCCGACGGCGCCGACGTGTCGCCCTTCGCGCAGCGCCTGGCGCGCGCCCACGCCAACTGCTACGAGAGTTTCCCCATCCTGGGCGGCCTGCTGCTGCTCGGCCTGGCCACCTGGCAGAGCAAGCTCACCGACCCGCTGGCCATGCTGATGCTGGCCGCCCGCCTGGCCCAGTCGATCCTCCACCTGGCCTCGGGCGGCAGCTTCGCCTGCCTGCTGCGCTTCGCCATGTTCACCCTCCAGATCGGCATCGCCGCGCAGTGGATTTGGCTGTTCGTGACGCGCTGGATGCCGCTGTAAACCCGCCGTAAACGACCGAGGGGACAGAGCACGATGGTCGGGACGCGTTCCCAACCATCCTGCTCTGTCCCCTCGCGCCGCGGCGGCCGGTACCGCCGCGCCGTTTCCCTACAGGTGAGGCGTAATCTGCGGCATCAGATCGTCGAAGGTGCGGCCGTTGCCGTTCTCGCCGATCGCGTGCATCTTCCATTCGCCGTTGTGGCGGTACAGCTTGGCCATGATTTGCGCCGTGTGCGCGCCCTGCACGGACAGGTTGAAGCGGGCGATTTCCTGGTTGTTGCTGGCGTTGACGATACGGCAGTAGGCGTTTTTCACCTGCGAAAAATTCTGGCCCGTGAAACTGTTCACGGTGAACACCAGGCTCTTCACGTTGGCCGGCACCTTGCCCAGCTCGACGTTGATTTGCTCGTCGTCGCCGTCGCCCGCGCCGGTGCGGTTGTCGCCGGTGTGGACGACGCTGCCGTCACGGCTCTTCAGCTGGCGGAACCAGACGATATCGGCCGTGTTGTTGCTTTCGTCGAACATCACGCAGGACGCGTCCAGGTCGATCGCCTCGGTCTTCGCGCCGAAGCCGAAGAAACCCTTGGTCTTGATCGAATCCCAGCCCAGGCCCATGGTGATCTTGCTCAGCGACGTACCCGCTTCCTTGTCCAGAGAAATTTTCTGGCCCTTACTCAAATTGACTGACATATACACTCCTTGATTGTTGGTTGATTAGGCCGGCTTGCGCTGGGTCCAGCTCAGGAACGCGTCGCGGTTGCGCGAACACACCAGCACCTTGCCCTGGCCGGAAAACTTCAGCACCACGCCCTCGCCGCTGGTCTGGCTGTTCACCAGATTGCCGAGGAAACCGCCGCTGGCGGCGGTCGTCATGGATATTTCGTACCGCAACTTGCTGTCCCAGCACACCACGTGGGAATTGTCGATGACGACTTCCTTGCCCGGCGTCACCTCCAGCTCCGACATCGAGCCGAAGCCGGACACGGCCACCTGGCCGCTGCCCGAGGTCTCGGTGATGAAGAAACCGCCGCTCTGCGCGAACAGGGCGTTGCCCAGGCTTTGAGTGCGCACCTTCAGCTCGACGCCGGAACTGGCGGCGACGAAGGCGCCGTCGCTGAGCATGTACTGGCTAGCGCCGACCTCGACCATGCGCAGCGCGCCGGGCAGGGTCGGCGACAGCAGGCAATCGCCGTCGCCGCGCAGCGCCTCGATGTGCTGCTGGAAGAACGATTCGCCGTTGGCGAAGCGGCGCATGATGGCGCTGCCTATGCCGCCGCTCATCTTGCCCTTCAAGTCCAGGTTCGCCTCCATCATCACCATCGCGCCGGACTCGCAGTAGATTTTCTCGCCCTGCGCCAGCGCGACGTGCAGAAACGGGTCCACATCCCCTGTTACGCTAAATACCGGCATCTGCTTCTCTCCTGTAAGGAATGGATGGAGGCGGCCCGACCGTCGGGCCGCCCTTGAAACTTACACGCCGACGCCGAAGGACGCGGCCAGAGGTCCCAGGCCGCCCTTGAAACCCTGGCCGATGGCCTTGAATTTCCAATCGGCGCCGTTGCGGTAGATCTCGCCGAAGACCATCGCCGTTTCCGCCGAACCGTCTTCCGACAGGTCGAAGCGGGCGATTTCCGTGTTGCCGTTGGCGTTGACGCAGCGCACATAGGCCTTTTGCACCATGCCGAAGTTTTGCTTGCGCGCCTCGGCGTCGTGGATCGTCACGCACACCGAGATCTTGTCCACCTCGGCCGGCACCATCGCCAGGTCGACCGTCACGGTTTCGTCGTCGCCGTCGCCGGCGCCGGTGCGGTTGTCGCCCGAGTGGGTGACGGCGCCGTCGCTCGATTTCAGGTTGTTATAGAAAATCATGTCGAGGTCGGCGCGCACCTTGCCGTCGACTTTCAACAGGAAGGCCGAGCCGTCGATGTCGAACGCGGCGCCGTCGGTGGCGCGGGCGTCCCAACCCAGACCCAGCATCATTTTCGACAGACCAGGAGCTTCTTTGCTCAGATTGACGTTGCCGCCTTTTTGCAGATTGATAGCCATGATGTGTTTCTCCTATGTGATAAGAAAGTACTGCTTGCTTCATGAACACCTGGCGCCGCCGCCGTTCCGCTCAAGCGGAGCCGGCACTGGCGCCTGGTACTGCCGGCGGTGAACCGGTGCCCAAGGTTCACCGCCCTATTCTTGTTTATCCGGCCGCCAGTTCCAGCGCCGCATGCTTGCGTTTGTAGCGCACCGAGGACCACAGCGACGCCAGGATGAAGGCCACGCCGATCAGACCGGTGAACAGTTCCGGGATGTGGAACTTCATGCTCGCCAACATAATCAGCGCCAGGATGCCGATGGCGTAGTGGGCGCCGTGCTCCAGGAATACGAACTCGTCCAGGGTCCCCTTCTGCACCAGGAAGACCGTCATCGAACGCACGAACATCGCGCCGATCGCCAGGCCCAGCATGATGATGACCACGTCCTTGGTGATGGCGAACGCGCCGATCACGCCGTCGAAGGAGAACGATGCGTCGAGCACTTCCAGGTACAGGAAACCGCCGATACCGCCGCGCTTGACCAGGTCGCCGACATTCGCGCCGCCCTCATTGCTCTCCAACAAACCACTCACCACATCGACGCCGACGTAGGTCAGGACACCCCACAGACCGGCCGTCAGCACGACCAGCTTCTGACCCTCGTCCACCATGCTCAGGCTGGCCATCAAGGTACCCAGGGCGAGCATCACGGACACCGAGGAAATCTTGCCCAGCGCGCCCAGTTTTTCCTCCAGGCGACCCAGCCAATGCAATTCTTTTTCCGAATCAAGCAGGAAGTTCAGGAAGACCAGCAGCAGGAAGATACCGCCGAAGGCCGCCACTTCCGCGTGGTGGTTGGTCAGGTGCATCGAGTAAGCGTTGGGATCGTTCAGCGCCAGGTTCCATACTTCCATCAAACCCAGATCGGCGGCTTGCGCCACGATGACCAAGGGGAACAATAACCGCATGCCGAACACGGCGATGATGATGCCGACGCCCAGGAACAGCGACTGCCAGAACTTGTCCCAGGTCTTCAGGACCGAGGCGTTGACGACCGCGTTGTCGAACGACAGCGACACCTCCATCACGCCCAGGATGACGGCGATGCCGACCGCCGACAGCGCCCCGGCGACGCCGCTGTGGCTGTAGCCCCACCAGCCCGCGCCCGCCAGGCAGAGCAGCGTGACTATGAATGACACTCTGAAATGCTTCATCAATATCCTCTTTTATTGGTAATTCGATGTGGCACAGTGTACGCAACATCAAAACATTTAAAAACAGGAGATAATGGAAGTATTACTGCGGAAAAACAGAAGATGAAGACAACTGGACTGAACTTGCGACACCTGTATTTTTTCTGGGTCGTCGCCAAAGAGGGCGGCGTCACGCGCGCCGCCGAGCGGCTCGGGCTGGCGGTGCAGACCATCAGCAGCCAGTTGGCGCTGCTGGAACAGGCGGTGGGGAAATCGCTGCTGGCGCCGCAGGGACGGCGCCTGGTGCCGACCGAGGCGGGCCGCCTGGCGCTGGGCTACGCCGACCAGATCTTCCTGCTCGGCGAGCAGTTGCAGGAGGCCCTGGACGCCACCGACGCCGACAAGATGCGCCTGACGGTGGGCATCTCCGACTCCCTGCCCAAGCTGGTCGCCTACCGCCTGCTGGAGGTGACGCGGCACTTGCCGATGCAGGTCAAGCTGGCCTGCTACGAGGATGAATTCGAGTCCTTGCTGGCCGACCTGGCCCTGCACAAGCTCGACGTCGTGCTGACCGACCGCTCGGTGCGCGCCGGCGCCAGCCTGCGCGTGTTCAGCCACCTGCTGGGGGAAAGCGCGATGAAGTTGTTCGGCGTGCCGGAACTGGCCGAGCGTTACCGCGCCGGCTTTCCGGCCAGCCTGAACGGCGCGCCGCTGCTACTGCCGACGCGCAACAACGCGCTGCGCGGACGCATCGACGAATGGCTGGTCAAGCGCGGCGTGCGCCCGGACGTGGTGGGGGAATTCGAGGACAACGCGATGCTCAACACCTTCGGGCGCAACGGCTTCGGCCTGTTCTTCGCACCGGCCGCGCTGGAGCGCGACATCGAGGAGCAATTCAACGCCGTGCTGGTGGGCGACGTGCCCGAGCTGCGCGAGCAGTTCTACGCCATCTCGGCCGAGCGCAAGATCAAGCACCCGGCCGTCGAGGCGATCCTGTCGGCCGTGCACCAGGGCCGCTTCGCCATCGGCGCCTGAAGCGCCGCCCGGCTTTCTTTACCCGCGCGGCGCGGCGCTGAAGGTCTTGTTGGTGATCTTCCACACGCCGTCGATCTGCAGCAGCAGCATGTAATCGGTGAAGCACACTTCCGGATAGTCGAGCACCACCTTGGCCGTCGCGGCGTTGCCGCTGACTTCGAAAAACTCGATGCGCCGCGCGCGCCGGGCTTCGTCGGCCGCCGGCTCGCCCTGGAAGCGGGCGGAGAATTCGTCCACCGTCAGCGCGTGCAACTGGCCGTCGCGGAAGGACATGATCCTGGCGTCGGCATGGAAGGCCGCGCGCATGTAGGCGGCCTGGCCGGTGGCATGGCCGAGCAGGTAGTTGTCGATCGGCGCGCGCGCCGCCGCCACTTCGGCGCACAGGGGCAGGATGGCGGCGGCCACGTCGGTGGGTTCATACAGCGAAGCAAATTTCATCAATTCTCCATCATCATTGCCGGCCGGATTGGCGGCTTTTTTCGGATTGCCGCGCACGGTGCGTGCGTTGCCGCCACCTTATCCCGTCCGGACGCGCCCCGGGCAAGGCCGGAATGATGATCGCTATATGCGCGGCGAGATAAGCGCGCCCCGCGATTCATCAGGAAGACTAATAAATCCATTCGAAAATACCGTTTGAATAATAGATGGAACTGGCCTTTAATGACTGTGCTGGAGGCGCCCGCCCACAAGCGCCGCTCCCAGCCCATACTTATAAAAACCAGGAGCCAATACTATGAGCAAGACGATCGACATCCCCGATCTGATCAACAACAGCAAGATCGGCGGCTTCCAGATCGGCATGCTGGTCCTGTGCGGCCTGTGCGTCATCATGGACGGCTTCGACGTGCAGGCGATGGGGTATGTGGCGCCGGCCATCATCGCCGACTGGCACGTCAGCAAGGCCAACCTCGGCCCCGTGTTCGGCGCCGGCCTGCTCGGCATGCTGGTCGGCTCGCTGCTCTTCAGCGTCGTCGCCGACAAGATCGGCCGCCGCCCGGTGCTGATCGGCTCGACGCTCTTCTTCGCCGTCTGCATGCTGCTCACGCCGCTGGCCACCAGCATCGAGCAATTGCAGCTGATCCGCTTCATCACCGGCCTCGGCCTGGGCGCCGTGATGCCGAACGCGATGGCCCTGGCCGGCGAATACAGCCCGCTGCGCAAGAAAGTGACCCTGATGATGCTGGTCTCCTGCGGCTTCACCGTCGGCGCCGTGCTGGGCGGCCTGCTGTCGGCCGCGCTGATTCCCCGCTACGGCTGGCAATCCGTGTTCTACGTCGGCGGCGTCGTGCCGCTGATCATCGGCGTGCTGATGTTCTTCCTGCTGCCCGAATCGATGCAATTCCTCGTGCTGCGCAAGAAAAACCTCGACCGCGTGGCCCTCTGGCTGAAACGCATCGCGCCTGGCCTGAGCATCGAGCACGACAGCAACTTCGTCGTGCAGGAGAAGGAACACCGCGGCGCGCCCGTGCTGCAACTGTTCCGCGAGGGCCGCGCCAGGATGACCATCCTGCTGTGGGTCATCAACTTCATGAACCTGCTCAATCTCTACTTCCTCTCCAACTGGCTGCCGACCATCGCCAAGGACGCCGGCCTGTCGACCGCCAACGCCGTGCTGGCCGGCACCGCGCTGCAGGTGGGCGGCACCATCGGCACCATCGTCATGGGCCAGTTGATCGACCGCTCCAGCTTCCGCCGCGTGCTGCTGCCCTGCTTCCTGGTGGGCGCCGTCGCCATCGCCCTGATCGGCCGCCCGGACGTCTCGCTGGCCTTCCTCTTCGTCACCATCTGCGTGGCCGGCTTCTGCGTGGTCGGCGGCCAGCCGGCCGTCAACGCCCTCGCCGCCAGCTACTACCCGACCACGCTGCGCTCGACCGGCATCGGCTGGAGCCTGGGCGTGGGCCGCATCGGCTCCATCATCGGCCCGGTGCTGGGCGGCGAACTGATACGCCTGAACTGGCCCAACAGCGCCATCTTCCTGGTGGTGGCGATCCCCGCCGTCGTCTCGGCGCTGATGGTGTGGGGCATGGCGCGGCCGGCACCCGGCGGCGCGCGCGGGCAAGGCGTCACTGCCTGAGACGGCGCGCGGACGGCAATCCGGGGCCAGACGGCGGCGCCGCTTCGCGCCAGCCGCCCCCCGGCCGCGCGCCGGGCAAGTTTGCTCCCCGCCAGGAAACATTGAAGGTATAATTTTTTTCAATGGACCGCCCCGCTCGGGGCGCGGCAAGGCGGGATGGGGAGCGTACGATGATGGACAAGATCTGGCGGCGTTTCCCCCTCACCTGCCTGTGCGCGGCCGCGCTGCTGTGCGCCGGCCCGGCCCGCGCCACCGATCTGCAAGTGCTGACCGAAGAAAACCCACCGATCTCCTTCAGCGAAAACGGCAAGGCGGGCGGCCTGGGCACTGAGCTCGTCAACAAGATCCAGCAGCGCCTGAAGAACCACTTTGCGCCGCAGGTGCTGCCCTGGGCGCGCGCCTACGGCATGCTGCAGCAGGAGCCGAATGTGGTGCTGTTCGCCACCATGCGCACCGCCGAGCGCGAGCCGCAGTTCAAATGGGTCGGGCCGATCGCCACCGTCAAGACCAGCTTCTACGCCCGGCGCGGCGACGGCCGCCATCTGGCCAGCCTGGCCGAGGCCAAGGCGGCGTCCGACATCCTCGTGCCGCGCGAATACTATTCCCACCAAATGCTGGCGCAACTGGGTTTCAGCAACCTGCAGCCGGTCACCCGTCCCGACATCATGGTGCGCATGCTGATGGCCGGACGCAGCGCCCTGATGGTCGGCGACAACCTGACCATGGGCCCGCTGCTGCTCAGCGTCGGCGCCAAGCCTGGCGACGCCGAGCCGCTCTACACCTTGATGGAATCGCAGTACTACATCGCCTTTTCACGCCAGTTGCCGGACGCCCTGGTGCAGCAATGGCAGTCCAGCCTGGACGACATGAAGCGCGACGGCAGCTTCGCCGCCCTGTACGCCAAGTGGTTGCCGGGCGAGGCCCCGCCCGGCATCCGCCCCAACCCGCCGCTCGCGGCCGGCGCCGCCAAATAGGCCGGCGCGGCGCCCCGTCCGACAGGAAAATCGCGCGCCGCCGCGGCGCCGTCGTTTATGATGCTTGTTTTAACAGCCATATCGGCATCTATGCACAACGTCTTGCTGGTCCTGCTCGCCCTCTTCCTGGTCGTCCTCAACGGCTTTTTCGTGGCCGCCGAATTCGGCATCGTCACGCTGCGCCGCACGCGCATCCGCGCCATCGCGAAAACCCAGGGTCTGCGCGGGCGCACGCTGGCCAAGGTGCACGGCGAACTCGATTCCTACCTGTCGGCCTGCCAGCTCGGCATCACCCTCGCCTCGCTGGGCCTGGGCTGGGTCGGCGAACCGGCCTTCGCCAGCCTCCTCGAACCGCTCTTCGGCGTGCTCGGCGTGACCTCGCCGCAACTCATCCACGGCGTCTCCTTCGCCTTCGCCTTCCTCGTCATCTCCTTCCTGCACATCGTCGTCGGCGAACTGGCGCCGAAGTCGCTGGCGATCCGCAACCCGGAGGTGATCGGCCTGTGGAGCGCGATCCCCCTGTACGGTTTTTACTGGACCATGTTTCCCGCCATCTGGGTGCTCAACGCCAGCGCCAACGCGGTGCTGCGCGCGGCCGGCCTGTCCGGCGGCGGCGGCCACGACTCGCACTACTCGACCGATGAATTGAAGCTGATCCTGCGCACCAGCCAGCCGGGCGAGAAATTCACCCGCGACGAGCGCAACATCCTGGCCCAGTCGCTCGAATTCGAGCAACTCGCGGTGTCCGACCTGATGCGCCCGATCAACGAGGTGATCGCCCTGCACGCCGCCAAATCGCTGGAAGAGAACCTGCAGACGGTGCTGCGCAACCGCTTCAGCCGCTATCCGTATTTCGACCACAACGGCGACGACGTGCTCGGCGTGATCCACCTGAAGGACTTGTTCTTCGCCCAGCAGGCCGGCAAGCCCATCACCTCCATGCTGCCCTTCCTGCGCCCGCTCGAGATCATCTCGGCGCGCACCCCGGCGCTGGAACTGTTCCGCCGCTTCCGCGACGGCGCCCCGCATTTCGCCCTGATCGGCGAAAAAGGCAAGCGCCCGCTGGGCTTCATCACGCTCGACAACCTGCTCGGCGCGATGGTGGGCGAAATCCACGACGAATTCCGCCTCAACGAGAACGACTGGCTGCGCCAGCCCGACGGCACCCTGGTCGGCAAGGCCAGCCTGCCGATCTTCTCGCTCGAGCGCATCCTCGGCATCGACATCGAGAACGAGGAACTGGGCCTGGAGGACGTCGAATCGGTCGGCGGCCTGATCATGGTGAAGCTGGGCGACATCCCGAAACAGGGTCAGCGCATCACCTTCGCCGACTTCGAGATCGTCGTCAAGAAGATGAACGGACCGCGCATCGTGCTGGTCAAGGTGATTCCGCAAACCGAAAGCCTGGGCGGCCCGGACGAACAGGACTGAGGCCGGTCGAATCTTTTCATCGGCGGGCGCGAATCTGCTAGAGTGACAGCCATATCCGGAGGAAAACGCCGTGCTGACGCGCCTCATCCTGTGTTGCATGCTACTTAACTTTGGCGCGGCCTCGGCGCGCCAGGGCGGCGCCCCCGCCTGCCCGCCGCTGAGCGTGGCCTTCTACGACCACGGCGCCCTGTATTACCGTGGCGCCGACGGCGCCTGGACCGGCATCGACAAGGATGTGGTCGCCGAACTGGCGCGCCGCAACGGCTGCCGCTTCCACAGCACGACCGAGTCGCGCGTGCGCATCTGGAGCATGCTGCGCGCCGGCACCCTGGATATGTCGGTGTCCGCCATCCCCACCCCCGAGCGGCGCGCCTTCGCCCGCTTCGTGCCGTATATGGCGACGCGCAACTACGTGCTGCTGCCGCGCGCCATCGCCGCCAAGGTGCACAGCCTGGACGACTTCCTCGCCGATCCCGGCTACAAGATCGCCGTCGTCAAAAGCTTCCGGCACGGCGCGACCTACGACGCCTGGCTCGACAAGCTGCGCTCCCAGGGCCGCGTCTACGAAACGGCCGACTACACGGCCTTGATGCGCCTGCTCAGGATCGGCCGCGTGCAAGCCATCCTGAGCCTGCCCACCAGTTGGACGCCGAGCTTCAAAAACGGCTTGTTGAACGAGGATTTCCGCGCTCTCGACTGGGCGCCCAAAGACGTGGTGGTGGGCGCGCTGGTGCTGTCGCGCCGCAACGTCACGGCGGCGACGGTGGCCGCCTTCGACAAGAGCATGCGCGAGATGCGCGCCGACGGCACCCTGAAACGCATCTTCGAGCGCCACGTCGGCGCCGAACTGGCCGGCGGCCTGCTGAACTACCCGAGCGACTCCGAGGCCGGCCAGCACGACTGAGAGGCTGAAGCACCGCCGCCCGCCGCCTTGCCTACAGCGGTTCCGGCGGCGTGCCGCTCCAGTTGCGCAGCAGGCCATACAGGACGGCCAGCAGGGTCGGGCCGATGAACAGGCCGACGAAGCCGAAGGCCAACACGCCGCCCAGCACGCCGAGCAAGACCAACAGGAAGGGCAGGCTGCTGCCGCGGCTGATGAGCATGGGCTTGACGACGTTGTCGACGCCGCTGATCAGGAAGAAGCCCCACACCAGCATGAAGATGCCCCATCCCGTCTGGCCGTCGTTGAACAGCCAGATCGCCGCGCCGCCCCAGATCAGGGGCGGGCCGACCGGTATCAGCGAAAACACGAAGGTGACGATGCCCAGCAGGGCCACCGCGGGCACGCCGGCGATGAGGAAACCGACGACCGCCACCAGGGCCTGCGCCAGCGCGGTGCCGAGCAGGCCGTACATGACGCCGCGCACGGTGCGGCTGACGGTTTGCGCCACCTCCGGCGCGCTGGCGCCGATCAGGCGCTGCAGGCCGGAGGCCAGCGCCGCCGCCAGGGCCTGGCCGTCGCGGTAGAGGAAGAAGCTGACGAACACGGCCAGGCTGGTCTGCGCCACGCCGCTGCCCAGCAGCAGGCCGCCGGCCAGCAGGAAGCGGCGCGCCGGCTCCAGCAGGTTCTTGGCCAGTTCCAGCATCTCCGTCTTGCTGCCGATGATGCGGCTGACGTAGCCGTCCAGCGTGGCGCCGACCACGGGCAGCTCCTTCAGCCAGGCCGGCGCCGCCAGCGCACCGGAGTCGAGGGCCAGGCGGACCTGCTCGTAGATGCGCCCGACGTTGTCGGCCAGATTGTAGGTGACCAGGGTCAGCGGCACGACGATCAGCAACACCAGCGACAGCGTCATGAGGGCGGCGGCCAGGTTGCGCCGCCCCTTCAGGCGGCGCAGCAGCATCAGGTACAGCGGCCAGCTGGAGACGCTGACGCAGGCGGCGAACAGGACCGCCGCCAGGAAGGGTTGCAGCACGTAAAAACAGCCGATCAGCAAAAAGACGATGGCCGCCAGGCGCACGGCCGGCTCGTAGCGTTTATCCATTCTTGCGACTCCCTTTCAGATCCGAACCACGGGCGCAAGCCGGGCCCGGAAGCATGGGCTCCGGGCCCGGCCGGGCGCCGCCGCTTGCCGCGCGCGACTCAGGACAACAGTTGTTTCAGATCGTGGACGATGGGCGCCGTGCCCTGGCCGTGGCGGATGAACAGGCGTATCTTGCCCTTGCGGTCGAAGACATAGCTGCCGGCCGTATGGTCGACCGTGTAACTGCCCGCCGTCTTGCCCGGCACCTTGGCGTAGAAGACCTTGAACTCCTTGGCCACCTTGGCGGTGGCGGCGGCGTCGCCGTACAGGCCGATGAAGCGGGCGTCGAAAGCCGGCACGTACTGCGCCAGCAGCGCCTGGGTGTCGCGCTCCGGGTCGACGGTGACGAAGGCCACCTGCACCTGCTCGGCCAAGGGTCCCAGCTCCTTCATCACGGCGGCCATTTCGGCCATCGTCGTCGGACACACGTCCGGGCATTGTGTATAGCCGAAGAACATCACCACCAGCTTGCCCTTGAAGTCGGCCAGGGTGCGCGCCTTGCCGGTGTGGTCGGTCAGGGCGAAGTCGCGGGCGTAATCGAGGCCGGTCAGGTCGGTGTTCTTGAATTCCAGCTTGGGCGCGGCGCTTTGCTGGCCGCAGCCGGCCAGCAGCAGCGCGAAGGCCAGCAGGGAAAGGAGTTTTTTCATGGTTTACAGTTTGACGTAGTGGTCCAGCAACAGGGCCGCGAACAGCAGCGACAGGTAGATGATCGACCAGGTGAAGGCCTTGCGGGCGATCAGGTCGGTGTAATGGCGGTAGATTTTCCAGGCGTGGCGCAGGAACACGGCGTTCAGCAGCACCGCCGAAACCAGGTAGATCATGCCGCTCATGTGCACCGCGAAGGGCAGCAAGGTGGTGGCGGCCAGCGCGATCGAATACAACCAGACGTGGAACTGGGTGAAGGGCATGCCGTGCGTGACGGGCAGCATCGGCAGGCCGGACTTGGCGTAGTCGTCACGCCGGTACATGGCCAGCGCCCAGAAGTGCGGCGGCGTCCAGACGAAGATGATCAGCACCAGCAACCAGGCCTGCATCGGCACGTCGTTGGCGACGGCGGCCCAGCCCAGCGCCGGCGGCATCGCCCCCGACAGGCCGCCGATGACGATGTTCTGCGGCGTGGCCGGCTTGAGTATCATCGTGTAGATGACGGCGTAGCCGACGAAGGTGACGAAGGTCAACCACATCGTCAGCGGATTCACCAGGGCGTAGAGTATCCACATGCCGGCGCCGCCGATGACGGCCGAGAAGACCGCCGTCTGCGTCACCGAGATGTCGCCCATCGCCATCGGCCGGCGCGCGGTGCGCGCCATGCGCGCGTCGATCTCGCGTTCGGCCAGGCAGTTGACGGCGAAGGCCGCGCCGGCCAGCAGCCAGATGCCGAGCGTGGCGGCGACCACGACGCGCCAGTCGGGCAGCTCGTCGGTCGCCAGGAACATGCCGATGACGGCGCAGAACACCGCCAACTGGGTGACGCGCGGTTTGGTCAGGGCCCAGTACTGGGCGATGCGGGGGGTTTTACGGGTTGCGGTGTGGGTCGTCATTGGTGGTGTTTCAGAGGCGAAGAGTGCGTGGAGGCCGTGCCGGACGCGGCGCGCCGCGCAATGTCGAGTTGCAGCTTGGCCCGGTAGTTTAACATGGTGAGCAAGAGCACCAGCAGCGCGGCGCCGCCGTTGTGCAGCACCGCGATGGCCAGCGGCCAGTTGAGGAAAATCGTCGCCAGGCCGGTGCAGGCCTGCAGCGCCAGGACGATGGCGATGCCGCGCGCCAGCTTGTGCAGGGTCGGCTGCTCCCAGGCGCGCCAGGCGGTGTAGCCGATGCCGGCGACGACCACCAGGGCGAAGCTGCGGTGCACCCAGTGGATCGCCGTCAGCGCGGCGAACGGCAGGTAGTGGCCGGCGGCCGTCTTGCCCAGTTCGCGCCACAGCGCGAAGCCGTGCTCGAAGTCCATCTCCGGCAGCAGCGCGCCGTTACACAGCGGGAAGTCGGTGCAGGCCAACGTCGCGTAGTTGGTGCTGACCCAGCCGCCCAGGGCGATCTGCGCCAGCAGCAGCAGCGCCGAGCACAGGGCCAGCAGGCGGATGCGGCGCATCACCGGCAGCGGGCCGCTGCGTTGCGGCGGCGGCGCCAGCGCCGTGTCCTGGCGCGCCCCCAGCCAGACCAGCATGGACAACAGGCCCATGCCGAGCAGCAGGTGGATGGTGACGATGACCGGCTGCAGCTTGAGCGTCACGGTCCAGGCGCCGAACGCGCCCTGCAGGCAGATGAAGAGGAACAGCGCCGTCGGCAGAGCCGGCGCGAATTCGCCGCGGCGGCCGTCGCCGCGGCGGCCGGCGCGCCACTGGCGCCAGGCCTGCGCCATCAAGGCCACGGTCAGCACGCCGATGGCCATCGCCAGGTAGCGGTGGATCATCTCGATCCACGCCTTGGCCAGCGTCACCGGGCCGCTCGGCATCAGGGCCTCGGCGGCCTTGATGTCGGCGTGCGCCAGGAAGGGATTGGCCAGGCCGTAGCAACCGGGCCAGTCGGGGCAACCGAGGCCGGAATCGGTCAGGCGCGTGAAGGCGCCGAACATGATCAGGTCGAACGTCAGGAAGACCGCCACCCAGACCAGCTTGCGGTATTTGTTCGCGTCCGAGGATGTCCACACCATCGCCAGCGGCAGCAGCGCGATCAGCAGGCCGGTGACGGCCAGTTGGGCCAGGGTCAGATGCATGGCCTAGCCTATCGCGGACGCTTTAAGCAGCTTGCCGATGTCCTTCTTCACCTTCGACGGGTCGGCGTCTTTCGGGAAGCGCATCATCAGATTGCCCAGCGGGTCGATCAGGTACATATGCTCGGAGGCCTTGCCGCCCTCCTCGACCGGCAACCAGGCCTTCAGCGCCGCCTCCGGCACGCGCAAGATCTCGGTGCCGTCGAATTCGCGCATGACGGTGGTGTCGAGCGGCTGCGCGTCCGTGACCAGCCAGACGCGCTCGATGCGCTCCATTTCCTTGCCCTGCATCAGGCGCAACTGGCGCATCGCGAACAATTGCTTCTTGCACGCTTCCTGGCAGTCGGCCGGGCCGCTCAGCAGCATGATCCACTTGCCCTTGTAGGCGTCCAGGCCGCTCGGTTTGCCCTCCAGCGTGGTCACGCCCAGCGCCGCCGGGATCGGGTAGTTGCGCGGGTCGATGATTTCGCCGTAGTTGGTGCGTCCGCTCGGCTTGATCACGTAGTACGTGAAATACGAGGCGACCATGGGAAAGGCGCACACGGCCAGCACCAGCAGCAGCTTCACGCGGCCGCTCTTTTGCTGTTTGTCCATGTCCTGCGGTGTTGCCGGTTTAGTTTGTTCCACGTCGAAATCCTGTAAAGACAAAAAATAAGAGGGCCATCAGCGCCAGCGCATACCACTGGAACGCGTAGCCGCGGTGTTTTTCCACGCCCAGCGCGGGCGCCGGCCAGTCGCGCACCAGGGCGCCGCCGGCCTCGGCCCCGGCGCCCGTCTGCTCGATGACGAAGCCCTGCAGCGCCAGGCCGCTGGCCGCGCTCACCTGGGCCACGTCGGCGTTCTGCACGATGGCGTTCGGGCGCAGCGGCGGCGCGCTGCCCAGTTGCATCACATGGCCGGCGTTCAGGCGGGCGATGCCCTGGATGGTCACCGTGCCGGCCGGGGTCGTGTAGTCGGGCAGGCGCTCGCGCTGCGCCGTGTTGCGCGGCAACCAGCCGCGCTCGACCAGCACGTGCATGTTCGAGCCCTCGATCCGGAAGGGCATCAGCAGATAGAAGCCGGCGCGGCCCTGGTAAGGCCGGTTGTCCAGGTACAGCGCCCAGCCCGGCACGAACTGGCCGGTGACGGCGACGCGGCGCAGCTCGACCGCCTCGGGCGCCAGCGCCCGCGCGCCCAGCGCCAGCGGCGCGGCGGCGTTGCCGGCGGCCAGCTTCGCCTCCAGCGCCATTTTTTGCGCGGCGCGCCTGTCCTGCCACTGGCCCAGCGACACGCCCAGCGCCACCAGCAGCACGGTGGCGACGAAGGGAATCCATCTAAAACGGAAGCGGATACGCATTACAATGGAGCCTTCATCTAAATAACAGTTTGCCATCCATGAAAATCGTCGTCGCCATCGCCTTCATCCTGATACTCGGCAGCCTGGGCTCCGCCCTGTTCTACCTGATGCGCGACAAGGGCAAGAGCAACCGCACGGTGCAGGCGCTGGCCATGCGGGTCGGCTTTTCGATCGCGCTGTTCCTGCTGATCCTGCTCGGCTACAAACTCGGCTACATCACGCCGACCGGCATCCGCTGAGCCGGGCTCCAGCAACAGCGGGGATCCGCCGCCGGCGCCGCGCCGCCGGCCCGATTCCCCGCCGCGGCGCGCTGCTGTTGACTTGACAACAAAACAGCGGGCCACGAAAAAAGCCGCACGCAGGGTCTCCCGCGTGCGGCTTTTCAACGTGGCGGTCGCCCGCCGCGAATTATAACCAATATACGACGACGTACAGGCCGAGCCAGACGACGTCGACAAAGTGCCAGTACCAGGCCGCGCCTTCGAAACCGAAATGCTGGTCGGGCGTGAAGTGGCCCTTCATGACGCGGTAGAGGATCACCGACAGCATGATCGCGCCCAGCGTGACGTGGAAACCGTGGAAGCCGGTCAGCATGAAGAAGGTCGAACCGTAGATGCCGGAGGTCAGTTTCAGGTTCAGCTCGCTGTATGCGTGCATGTATTCATACACCTGGAAGCCCATGAAGGTCGCGCCCAGCAGCACGGTGGCGGCCAGGAACAGGGCCGTCTTGGCGCGGTGGCCTTCGCGCAGCGCGTGGTGCGAGATGGTCAGCGTGACGCCGGACAGCAGCAGCAGCGCGGTGTTCAGCGTCGGGATCGGGAAAGGACCCATGGTCTTGAATTCCTGCACCGTGCCGGCCGGGCCGGTGTTGCCCCAGTGGGCGGCGAAGTCGGGCCAGATGACTTTGTGGTCCAGGTCGCCCAACCACGGCATCGAAATGCTGCGGGCATAGAACAGGGCGCCGAAGAACGCGCCGAAGAACATCACCTCGGAGAAGATGAACCAGCTCATGCTCCAACGGTAGGAGTAATCGATGCGCTGGCTGTACAGGCCTTTTTCGGATTCGCCGATGGCGTCGCCGAACCAGAAGTACAACACCGCGATGATGCCGGCCAAGCCGACGAAATTCACGTAGGGACCCCAGGCGATGTCGTTGACCCACGCCGAGGCGCCGATCATCGTCAGGAGCAGGGTCAGGCCGCCCAGCATAGGCCATTTGGATGGGCCTGGCACGAAGTAATACGGTGCGGCGGCGTGTGTTGAACTCATCTTCATCTCCTAAATCAAACTGTATTCGGTGAACTGCTAATTATTTTAATACGACAAACTTGACGATGCTGATCAGCACGCCGATCAGGCAGGCCACGACCAGCAGGCCGGCGATGACGATATGCACCGGGTTGATCTTGAGCGAATCCGTATCGAAGTCGCTCTTGCGGCGCAGTCCCGTGAAGGACCACACCACCGCCTTCAGGGAATACAAAAACGACGCTTGCTTCGGTTCGCTTTTCAACTCGCTCATGCTGTCATCCTTTTTCGGCCGGGTTCAGGCCGGCGATTTCAAAAAACGTGTACGACAGGGTGATGGTCTTCACGTCCCTCGGCAGGGCCGGATCGATGAAGAACACCACCGGCATCTGCCGCGCCTCGTTCGGTTTCAGCGTCTGCTGCTTGAAGCAGAAGCATTCGACCTTCTTGAAGTGCGGCGTCGCGCTTTGCGGCGTGTAGCTGGGGATCGCCTGGGCGTTGACGGTGCGCGCCTGGGTGTTGACCACTTCGTACATCACCGTGGCCAGTTCGCCCGGATGCACCTGCATGCTGTTGACCACCGGACGGAAGCGCCAAGGACCCTGCGCGTTGCCGTCGAAGTCGATGGTGATCGTGCGCGTCTTGTCGACCTGCGTGTTCTTGTCGAATTCGACGGTGCCGTCCTTCTGCGTCAGCACATTCACGCCCATCACTTCGCAAATCTGCTTGTAGACGGGAATCAAGGCGTAGCCGAAGCCGAACATCAGGACCGCGATGACCAGCAACTTGCCGAGCATCTTGCGGTTCAAGCCCCTTACCTCTTGCGCTTCATCGCTCACGTCAGCTCAGCCAGATGCGTTTGATGAAGACGGAGAGGAAGAACACCAGGGCGACCGAGCCCAGGATCAGGCCGGTCTTCAGATTATTCGGTTTTTTCGGTTCGGACATGGGAGCGGCTTTTCAATCGAGTGCGGGCCGGATGACACTCCGGCCCGTCAACGCCATTACTTCACTGTCGGCGGTGTTTCAAACGTGTGGAACGGAGCTGGACTAGGCACGGTCCATTCCAGGCCTTCGGCGCCGTCCCATGGCTTGGCCGGTGCTTTCGCGCCGCCACGGATGGTCGGGATGACGACGAACACCAGGAAGTACACCTGGGTCAGACCGAAGCCGAAGGCGCCGATGGTGGCCAGCATGTTGAAGTCGGTGAACTGCGCCGGGTAATCGGCGTAGCGGCGCGGCATGCCGGCCAGGCCCAGGAAGTGCATCGGGAAGAAGGTGACGTTGAACGTGACCAGCGACACCCAGAAGTGGATCTTGCCGCGCAGTTCGTTGTACATATGACCGGTCCACTTCGGGCTCCAGTAGTAGAAGCCGGCGAACAGGGCGAACAGGGAACCGGCCACCAGCACGTAGTGGAAGTGGGCCACCACGTAGTAGGTGTCCTGCAGCTGGATGTCGATCGGCGTCACCGCCAGGATCAGGCCGGTGAAGCCGCCCATGGTGAAGACGAAGATGAAGCCGACCGCGAAGAGCATCGGGGTTTCGAAGGTCATCGAACCCTTCCACATCGTGGCGATCCAGTTGAACACCTTGACGCCGGTCGGCACGGCGATCAGCATCGTCGCGTACATGAAGAACAACTGGCTGGTCACCGGCATGCCGGTGGTGAACATGTGATGCGCCCAGACGATGAAGGACAGGATGGCGATCGACGCGGTGGCGTAGACCATCGAGGCGTAACCGAACAGCGGCTTGCGGGCGAAGGCCGGCAGGATCTGCGAGACGATGCCGAAAGCGGGCAAAATCATGATGTAGACTTCAGGATGGCCGAAGAACCAGAAGATGTGCTGGTACATGACCGGATCGCCGCCGCCGGCGGCGTTAAAGAACGAGGTGCCGAAGTGACGGTCGGTCAGGGTCATGGTGATCGCGCCGGCCAACACTGGCATGACGGCGATCAGCAGGTAGGCGGTGATCAGCCAGGTCCAGCAGAACATCGGCATTTTCATCAGGGTCATGCCGGGAGCGCGCATGTTCAGGATGGTGACGATGATGTTGATCGAACCCATGATCGACGAGGCGCCCATCAGATGCATGGCGAAAATCGCCATGTCCATGCCGGGGCCCATTTGCGTCGACAGCGGCGCGTACAGCGTCCAGCCGGCGGCGGTGGCGCCGCCGGGGACCAGGAAGGAGGTCGCCAGCAGGATCGCGGCCGGCGGCAGCAGCCAGAACGAGAAGTTGTTCATGCGCGCGAAGGCCATGTCGGAGGCGCCCACTTGCAGCGGGATCATCCAGTTGGCGTAGCCGACGAAGGCCGGCATGATGGCGCCGAACACCATCACCAGACCGTGCATCGTGGTCAGCTGGTTGAAGAACTCCGGCTGGAAGAATTGCAGGCCGGGCTGGAACAGCTCGCTGCGTATCATCAGGGCCAGGACGCCGCCCGACATCAGCATGGCGAAGGAGAACCACAGGTACAGGGTACCGATGTCTTTATGGTTGGTGGCGAACAACCAGCGCTGCCATCCGTGCGGATGATCGTGCGCGTGGTCGTGGTCGTGTGCGTGATCCACTGTGCTTGTGCTCATATGAAGCTCCTAATTACTTGCGTGCAGCCAGAACTTCGGCTGGTTGAACGATGTTTTCTTCGGCCTTGTTCGACCAGTTATTGCGCGTGTAGGTGATGACCGCGGCAATTTCCGTATCCGACAACTGCTTCCAAGCCGGCATTTCCGAAGGGAAGGCGCCGCTTTTCTTACCGTGCAACAGAACGTTGACCTGTTCCGCCTTTGGACCGGTGACCACTTTCGAGCCGTCCAGCGCGGCGAACGCGCCCGGCAAGCCCTTGCCGTTCGCCTGGTGGCAGACGATGCAGTTGGTAGTGTAGACCTTTTCGCCCTTGGTTTTCAGCTCATCGATGGTCCAGACCTTGCTTGGATCGTCGGCCAGCGCGGCCATTTCCTTCTTCTTGCCGTCCACCCAGACTTTATAGTCCTCGGCCGAGACGACTTTGACGACGATGGGCATGAAGGCGTGTTCCTTGCCGCACAGTTCAGCGCAGTTGCCGCGGAAGGTGCCGACGTGGTCGGACTTGAACCAGGTGTCGCGCACGAAGCCGGGAATCGCATCCTGCTTGACGCCGAAGGCCGGCACCGACCAGGCGTGGATCACGTCGTTGGCGGTCAGCACCATGCGGATCTTCTTGTTGACCGGCACGACGACTTCGTTGTCGACTTCGATCAGGTAGTTGTCGCCGCGTTTTTCCGTCGGCGCCAGGCCGGGCGCGCCGACCTGGGCGCGCGGGGTCGACAGGTTGGACAGGAAGGAGATGCCCTCGCCGTCGCCCTTCAGGTAGTCGTAGCCCCATTTCCACTGCATGCCCGTGGCCTTGATGGTGATGTCGGCGTTCGAGGTGTCCTTCATGCCGACGACGGTGCGCGTGGCCGGCAGGGCCATGCCGATGACGATCAGGAAGGGCACGACGGTCCAGGCGATTTCCACGCTGGTGCTTTCGTGGAAGGTGGCCGGCTTGTGGCCCAGCGATTTGCGGTGCTTGAAGATCGAATAGAACATCACGCCGAAAACGGCCACGAAGATCACCATGCAGATGATCATCATCCACGTGTGCAGATCGTAGATTTCGTGGGCGATTTGCGTCGCCGGTGGTTGCAGATTCATTTCAAACGGAACTGGACCGCCTGTGCCCGCATACTGGCCCGCCGCCGCGGCGGTATCGGCCGCCCACGCCGGCATGCCCGCCACTGTCAACGACAGTCCGAGCATCAACGATTGAAGTCGCTTTGCATGTTTCATGTTTTCCCCAACCACCCAAAAATAAAAATATTTTTAAACGGCGCCGGGATCCGTTTGACCGAACCGCCGCCGCTCCTTTAACCTGCGCCGCGACCATTTTGCCGGCTTGCGCTAAACACCTACAGGTCCCATGCCGGCCCTGCGCGACGAAGACTGCGTCGCACAAAAAAGTCCGGCTGGAACCTTGACATCGACACCGGCGAACCCATATCACCCATGTACGTTGACTTACCCTTGCCCGTTTGCCGGCCCCGTTTTGCCCGAATTTCCGGGCTGCTTGCGGTGCCGACAAAATTAGTCAACGATTATAATCAAGAATTCCACACTTCATCAAGGGATAATCCACTTTCCGGAACGGCAAGTGCGCCCTTTTACGCCCTTTGCAACGATAGTAGCGCCCCGTCCGGAAAGCGGCGGCGCTTATTTCGGCTTGCGCGGCAAATCGAAGCGGATGATGGCCTCGCCGGCCTGCGTCACGCGCGGCGCCGGACGGAAGGCGTGGCCGTAGATGATCTCGAAACTCAGGCCCAGGGTGCCGTCCGGGCGGCGCAGCTTCTCCAGCGCGGCCAGCATGCGCGCCCAGGCGGCCCTGCCCATCAGGCCGCGGCGGCGCGTCGCCAGCGGATTGCCGCCCCAGGCGCGCACGTCGGCCAGCAGCGCCCGCGCCGTCGGATAGGTGACGGTGATCGCCTCCATGTCCAGCACCGGGGTGGAGAAGCCGACGTTGACCAGCATGTCGCCGAAATCGTGCATGTCGACGAAGGGCAGCGCGTGCGGCGCCAGGTCGGCCTCGGCGAAGGCGGCGCGGATCTCCTTGAAGGTGTCGGGACCGAAGCAGGAAAACATCAGCAGGCCGTCCACCCGCAGCGTGCGGCGCCATTCGGCGAAGACGCGGTCGGGCTGGGGATGCCAGTGCAGCGCCAGGTTCGACCAGACCAGGTCGAGCGTGTTCGGCGCCAGCGGCAGGTCGGCGAAGTCGCCGCACAGCAGGTCGACGCCGGCCTTGGCCGGCAGCAGCTTGCCGAGGAACTGGTTCAGCTTGGCCAGCGCCGAGGCCGGGGTCCGCGCCGCGCGCACCATCGCCTCGGCGCCGTCGAGGCCGACGATCTGCGCGGCCGGGAAGTCCTTTTGCAGCAGCCCCAGGTCGGCGCCCGGCCCGCAGCCGGCGTCGAGCACGCGGCGCGGCGCGATCTTCACCAGCTCGAGGCGCTCGTGCATGCGCGCGGCGATTTCGCGGCGCAGGAAATCGGAGGGCTGCACACGCGCCGGCCGCGCGAAGCAGGCCCGCACTTGCACCGTATCGATAGGCGCGCTCATTTTAGGCGGAGTCATAATTGAATCGGATGAAGGTGAGATAATGCCGGCAGTGTACATGGAAGAGGGCAAGTGCGATGCCTGAGCGTCTATCCCTGCGCCTGCGTCAACTCGGACCGGCCCTGTTGCGCGCCGCGCTGCCGGCCGCCTGCGCCCTGTGCGGCGGGCGCTGCGCCGGCGCGCTGTGCGCGCCCTGCCGGGCCGAATACCTGGGGCTGCGCCGGCCGCGCTGCCGGCAGTGCGCCAATCCGCTCGCCGACGCCGCCGCGCCGCTGTGCGGGCGCTGCCTGGCCGATCCGCCCGCCTTCGACGCGACGCTGGTGGCGGCCGACTACGCCGCCCCCGTCGACCAGCTGCTGCTGCAATTGAAATTCGGCGCGCGCCTGGCGCTGGCGCCGCTGTTCGCGCAACTGCTGCGCGACGCCGTGCTCGAGCGCCCCGAGCTGGCCCTGCCCGCCCTGCTCTGCCCCGTGCCGCTGGGCCCCGCGCGGCTGGCCGAGCGGGGCTTCAACCAGGCTCTGGAAATCGCCCGGCCGCTGGCGCGCGCGCTGGGCGTGGCCCTGCATCCGACGCTGGCGGCGCGCGCCCGCGAGACGCGCGCGCAGACCCGGCTGGCGCCGCGCGAGCGCGCCGCCAATCTGCGCCTGGCCTTCGTCGTCGACGCCGCCGTGCCGCTGCGCGGGCGCCACGTCGGCGTGGTCGACGACGTCATCACCAGCGGCCGCACGCTCGACGAGCTGGCCGCCACGCTCAAGCGCTGCGGCGCGGCGCGCGTGACCAACCTGGTCTTCGCGCGCACGCCACCGCATTGAGCGGCGCATTGACCATCGCATTGAGCATATTTTTATCGTTTATATATTAAGGAGAGCAATTTGTTCCACGTCGTCCTGGTAGAACCCGAGATCCCGCCCAACACCGGCAACGTCATACGCCTGTGCGCCAACACGGGCGCGCAACTGCACCTGATCGAGCCGCTCGGCTTCCCGCTCGACGACGCCAAGATGCGCCGCGCCGGCCTCGATTACCACGACTACGCGACCATGCGCGTGCACGCCAACTGGGACGCCTTCATGGCCGCCGTCGCGCCGGACCGCGAGCGCATGTTCGCCATGACCACGCACGGCTCCGCGCCGTTCGGCCAGGCCACCTTCCAGCCCGGCGACGTCTTCGTGTTCGGCTCGGAGACCAAGGGACTAGCCCCGGCGCTGCGCGAATCGTTCGCGCCGGCGCGCCGCATCCGCCTGCCCATGCGCCCGGACAACCGCAGCCTGAACCTGTCGAACACGGTCGCCGTGGTCGTCTACGAGGCATGGCGCCAGAACGGCTACGCCGGCGGCGCCTGAGGCGACGCGCCTGAGGCGGCGCGCCTGAGGCGCCGCGGCCCATACTGCGCCGTCAGCCGGCGCGCACCTTGCTCAGCAGCTTGCTGGTCGAGCGGTCGTGGGCGAAGTCGATCGCCACCGCCTGGCCGCCGTAGGCCAGCACGGCCTGTCCCTCGGGGATCGCCGTCATGTCGTAGTCGCCGCCCTTGGCGTAGATTTCCGGACGGGTTTCCTGCACCACCTCGAGCGCGCTGTCCTCCGAGAACGGCACCACCAGGCTGACCGACTCCAGCGCCGCCAGCACGGCCATGCGGTCGTCGCAGCCGTTCAGGGGCCGGTCGTCGCCCTTGCCCAGGCGCTTCACGGAGGCGTCGGTGTTGATCGCCACCACCAGAGAGGCGCCCAGCGCGCGCGCCTGCGCCAGATAGGTGACGTGGCCGCGGTGCAGGATGTCGAAGACGCCGTTGGTGACGACCACCGGCTTGGGCAGCGCGGCCACGCGCTCTTGCAATTGGGCGCGGCTGCAGATTTTGGTTTCGAATTCGGGCATGGTCTTATATAGAGTGTTGAATAGTGTGTTGAAGGGTGAAAAAGCGGCGCCGCGCGTCACCGCTCCGGCGCCGCGCCCGGCATGGCTTAATGGCCCGGCTCGTCCGGCTCCGGCTCGGCCTCGACCTGCATGCTGAGGGTGTCCGATGGCGCCGCGGCGCCGCCCGGCTCCTTGCGGTCGCCGCGCAGCTTGATCTGCAAGCGCAGGCCGTTGGCCGAATCGGCGTTGCGGATCGCCTCGTCGTAGCCGATGTAACCCTTATTATAGAGTTCATACAGCGCCTGGTCGAAGGTGCACATGCCCAGCTCGCGCGATTTGTGCATGATTTCCTTGATGGCCTGGAAATTCCCCTTCAGGATCATCTCGGCGATGGTCGGCGTATTGAGCAGGATTTCGATGGCCGCCTTGCGCCCCCTGCCGTCCTCGGTGCGCACCAGGCGCTGCGAGACGATGGCGCGCAGGTTCGACGACAGGTCCATCAGCAACTGGCCGCGGCGCTCCTCCGGGAAGAAATTGATGATGCGGTCCATGGTCTGGTTCGAGTTGTTCGCGTGCAGCGTGCCCAGGCACAGGTGGCCCGTCTCGGCGAAGGCGATGGCGTGCTCCATCGTCTCGGTGTCGCGGATCTCGCCGATCAGTATCACGTCCGGCGCCTGGCGCAGGGTGTTCTTGAGCGCGTTGTGCCAGGACAGGGTGTCGACGCCGACCTCGCGGTGGGTGATCAGGCAACCCTTGTTCTTGTGCACGTACTCGACCGGGTCCTCGACGGTGATGATGTGGCCGGCCGAATTGGCGTTGCGGTAGTCGATCAGCGCCGCCAGCGTGGTCGACTTGCCCGAGCCGGTGCCGCCCACCACCAGCACCAGGCCGCGCTTGCTCATGATGACGTCCTTCAGCGCCTCGGGCAGTTCGAGCTTCTCGAAATTCGGAATCTCCGAGGCGATGGTGCGGATCACCATCGCCACGTTCTGCTGCTGCACGTAAACGTTGACGCGGAAGCGGCACACCTCGGGCAGGGAAATGGCGAAATTGCTCTCCATCTCCTGCTCGAACTCCTGTTTCTGCTTGGCGTTCATGATCGACAGGGCCAGCGCCCGCGTCACCTCGCCCGTCAGCCGCTGCTGGCTGAGCGGCTTCATCGCGCCCTGCGCCTTGATGCTGGGCGGGAAATCGGCGGAGATGAACAAGTCCGATCCCCCCATCTGGTGCATCGCCCTGAGCAGCTTGTGCAGATAGGCCTGCGCCTCTTCGTGGCCGAACGTGGATGCCATGCGCGCCTCTTCCGTTATGGGGGCGGAAAACCCGGCTGTTGCCGGCCGCCCCCCGGTCCGGCCAGCGCCCTATTTCGCTACAATACGCTTTCCGCGCCACACTTTGGCGTTTTCGCTGAATTTCAAGCATTGCACATCCGCATGGCCTGTGTTTCAATGGATTTATGACACTAACCGAACTCAAATACATCGTTGCTGTCGCGCGGGAAAAACACTTCGGCCACGCGGCCGAACGCTGCCACGTCGCCCAGCCGACGCTGTCGGTCGCCATCAAGAAGCTCGAGGACGAGCTGGGCGTCGTGCTCTTCGAACGGGGCGGCGCGGAAATCTCCGTCACGCCGCTGGGCGCGCAGATCATCGCCCAGGCCGAACACGTGCTGGAGCAGACGGCCGCCATCAAGGAATTGGCCAAGCAGAACAAAGACCCGCTGGCCGGCCCGCTGCGCCTGGGCGTCATCTACACCATAGGCCCGTACCTGCTGCCCTCGCTGGTGACGCAGATGATCGCCAAAGTGCCGCAAATGCCGCTGATCCTGCAGGAAAACTTCACCGTGCGCCTGGTCGAACTGCTGCGCCAGGGCGAGCTCGACGTGGCCATCATGGCCCTGCCGCTGCCCGAGCACGGCATGTCCATGCTGCCCCTGTACGACGAACCCTTCGTCGTGGCGATGCCGAAACAACATCCGTGGACGGCGCGCCGCAGCATCCCGGCCGCCGACCTGAAGTCGGAAAACATGCTCCTGCTGGGCAACGGCCACTGCTTCCGCGACCAGGTGCTGGAGGTCTGCCCCGAAATGGCGCGCTTCTCCTCGACCGAGAACGGCATGCAGCGCACCTTCGAGGGCTCCTCGCTGGAAACCATCCGCCACATGGTGGCCTCCGGCATCGGCCTGACCGTGCTGCCGCGCGCCTCGGTGCCGGACATGCAGAGCCGCGACGGCCTGCTGCAATTCCGCCCCTTCGACAACCCGGTGCCCTCGCGCCGCGTGGTCATGGTCTGGCGCAAGAGCTTCACGCGCAAGGCCGCCATCGACGCCCTCGTCGAGGCCGTCGCCGCCTGCCAGTTGCCGGGCGTGGCGCATCTGGGCGCCCCAGCGCCTTAAAGCGCCGCTGCGCGCGCCGATAATTTGCGATAATTCCGCTTTGCCTTCGACGCGACAAACCCATGAAGAATAAACTGGCGCTGTATTTCAGCCTGATCCGGCTCGACAAACCGATCGGCACCGTGCTGCTGCTGTGGCCCACCCTGTGCGCGCTGTGGCTGGCCGCCGGCGGCGCGCCGGACTGGCGCCTGATCCTCATCTTCACGCTGGGCACCTTCCTGATGCGCTCGGCCGGTTGCGCCGTCAACGACTACGCCGACCGCGACATCGACAAGCACGTCAAGCGCACCGCCGGACGGCCCGTCACCAGCGGGCGCATCAGCGGCAAGGAGGCGCTCGGCGTGGCCCTCGTGCTGACCCTGCTGGCCTTCGCCCTGATCCAGCCGCTCAACGCCCTGAGCAAGCGACTCTCACTGCTGGCCGTCGCCATCGCCGTCAGCTATCCCTACTTCAAGCGCTTCTTCCCGGTGCCGCAGGCCTACCTCGGCGTCGCCTACGGCTTCGGCATCCCGATGGCCTTCGCCGCCGTGCAGAACACGGTGCCGCCGCTGGCCTGGCTGCTCTTGCTGGGCAATATATTGTGGGCCGTCGCCTACGACACCGAATACGCCATGGTCGACCGCGACGACGACCTGAAGATCGGCATCCGCACCTCGGCCATCACCTTCGGCCGGCACGACGTCGCCATCGTCATGGCCTGCTATCTGGCGAGCGGCCTGATCTGGCTGGCCTGCGGCTGGCAACTCGGCCTGCGCGGCTGGTTCCTGGCCGGACTGGCCGTCGCCGCCGGCTGCGCCCTGTACCACTACACGCTGATACGGGGACGCGAACGCATGCCCTGCTTCGCCGCCTTCCGCCACAACAACTGGCTGGGCGCCGCCGTTTTCAGCGGCGTGGCGCTCGACTTCGCGCTGCGCTGAGGCGCCCGCGCGCGCTTGCGGTGGCGCAAAGCGCCGCCCCGACCGCTGCCTACACTAGGCTTTCCCGGTGCGACACTCTGAATGAAAAGGAAGCAGATGAACCCGACCCACAGCAACGGCGGCGACAGCGCCGGCCAGGGCGCGCGCGCCGGCGACCTCGAGGCCCGCGACAAACTGATGCAGGACATGAAAAACGTCATCCACGACGCCGAGGACTGGCTCAAGGCGGGCGCCGCGCAGGGCGGCGAGGAATTGCGCTCGGCCCAGGAGCACTTCGCCAGCACACTGCAGACGGCCAAGACCGACCTGTTGAAAGTGGAGGCGAACCTGGTGGCCAGGACCAAGCTGGCGGCCCAGGCCACCGACGCCTACGTGCAGGAACATCCCTGGCAATCGGTGGGACTGGGGGCCGCCGTCGGCGTCATCCTCGGCCTGCTGATCGCGCGCCGCCAGTAGTAGCGCCGCCGACGCGCGCCAGCGCGCGCGGCGGCGAGGGTCGGGCGGGCCGGCGCGGCCGCGGGCCGGCGCGCGGCCCCGGCTTCACTCGGCGGCGCCCAGCTCGTCGCCGCGCGCGCTGGCGCGCGTCGGCGGCGCTACTACTGGCGGCGCGCGATCAGCAGGCCGAGGATGACGCC
>JANXSQ010000232.1 GCA_025356595.1 Janthinobacterium sp.
TCAGAACGGACATGGCAGGCAGCGGGAGTAAAAATCCACACTGACGGCCGCGCTTTTAATACAATGTCAAGTATATATTTAATAATATTGATAATAAATGATTTAATCGCACATAATTTCCTTAACTTGGGTGGATTGGGGTATACCGTACCTTACCGTCCATCCACCGGAAATGTGGACAGGCGGCCAGGAACAACCACCCCAAAGACCAAGGCGTGCATAATATTTTAAGAAAGAACCGGTATGAATGAGCGTCCGATTCCCGAATCCGCCTTGCGTGATACCGAATCAGTGGAGATGCTGCGTGTCTGGATCGCCGAAAGACAGCTCCATTGCTCATTAAAAGTCGGCATGTATAGGGATGGCATGGGTATCGAAGAAGAAACGGCTTGGGGAACGATACTTGCGGATACGGTTCGTCATATTGCCAAGGCGCTTCACCCAGACAATGTTGAGGATGAAAAAAACGCTTTGGCGAAGATTTACGATAAAATTAATCTTGAACTGATGAATCCCACGTCCGAAGCCCGTGGTAAATTTGTTTAGCTGGGCACCGCCTCCCGAGCAAAATCGCTCATTAGGCATAATTTAGTTCATTGATGAAATTCAAGGAAAAATTTGATATTTTTAGCTTTGAGAAACACCTGGCGAAAATTTTACTGGCTTCCCGCCGTAATTATTTTATCTCAAGTAGTTTTTACTTCATTGTGGAAAGGGTTTGTCCATGATGTCGACTTGTTGGATATGGCGCTCCTGTCCGGCTTGATATCGGTGTTGGGAGTATCTTTGCTGGGTGTGCCGCTTGAGTACAACCGACTGAAAAGATTCGCTGCTGGCCTTCATGTCTCTGAGGGCAGATGATTTACCTATGATTGACGGGAAACAGCCAACAGCGGTCATTGGCACGGGCATAGAATTTCAGGCGGGAAGGTGTGTTGCTGCGGTCGCCTTCAAGCGTGCCAATCTCAAGTAAGTCGTCGATATTGAGAAGCAAGGATTGCGGAACAATGATCGGCCGTGTCCCCTTGGCGCAACGTTTTCCGACGATTCGGACGTCTACATTTAGTTAACCCTAGCACATTCCATGCACATCGCACTCGAATCGCCGGATCAGCCTGAAGTCATTAGTCTCATTGCCGAACTGGATGCGTACCAGGACACGCTGTACCCGCCCGAAAGCAGGCACTCGCTTGATCTCATGTCGTTGAAACAAGCAAACGTCGTGTTCGTTGTCGCCAGAGATGTTTCTGGCAAAGCCATCGCTTGCGGAGCCGTCGTCGTCAATGCTGAGTATGGTGAGCTCAAGCGCATGTATGTCCACCCTCAGAGTCGCGGCGCCGGTGTCGGAAAGAAAGTTATTGCCTTGCTGGAGACCACGGCCAAGTCGCTTGGCTGCAAACTACTCAAACTTGAAAGCGGGCCTAGCCAACCCGACGCACTGCATCTGTATGCAAGCTGTGGCTATGAGCGCCGGGGCCCCTTTGGAACATACACGAACGACCCACTCAGTGTGTTCATGCAAAAGTGCATCGAGGGCTAATCCCTCTCAAGTAAGCGATTCGTCGTAGTTTATTTTCGTTACTTCGGGAGCACCGCGCACATGCATGGGCATGGGATGCTCAGAGATCGCGAACACACGGCTTTTTGCCGAACAGGCAAGTTCTGCCGGTTGCGGAAATCCGTTTCGCCAAAATGAGGGATGTGCGATGAAGCAAGGAATCGAACCTGAAACCTCCGACTGGATGCATCGGGCTGAAGCCGTGCAGGGCATTGAACGCATCGAAGCATTCTTTCAGGGCAACGCCTATGCCCTGCATCGGCACGATACCTACGCGATTGGCCGCACTCTCACCGGCGTGCAAAGCTTCAATTATCGAGGCGGCATGTGTAACAGCCTGCCCGGCCATACGATGGTTCTGCACCCCGACGAGCCGCATGACGGCCAGGCCGGCACCGACGAGGGTTTCCGCTACCGGATGATCTATGTCGAACCCGCGCTGATCCAGTCCGTGCTGGGCGGCAAGGCGCTGCCGTTCATCAAGGGAGGCTTGACGGCGAACGCCCGCCTTCTGAATGCAACGGAGACCCTCCTCGCCCAGATGCATTCCCCTCTTGATCCGCTCGTACAGGACGACGCGCTGGTCGAACTGGCGTATGCGCTCAACGCGGCGTCCGATGCGCCGCTGGCGCCCGTCTCGGCGGACTTTGCCAGCGCCCGGCTTGCGCGCGAATACTTGCACGCCGCGTGGCAAGGCACCGTCACGCTGGATGAACTTGCCGCTGTGACCGGGCGCGATCGCTGGAGTCTGTCCAGGGATTTCCGCACCTTCTTTGGCACCAGCCCATATCGCTATCTGACCATGCGCCGCATCGAGGCCGCGCGCCGCATGATGCTGGAAGGCGCGGCGCTGGCCGACGTGGCCGCCGCCGCCGGATTCGCCGACCAGAGCCATATGACGCGGCATTTCACAAACACATATGGCATCCCGCCGGCTCGCTGGCTGCGGATCGCGGGAGGTGCGGACACTGATTGAGCCCTGACGCACAATCGTTCAAGACCCCGCTCTGGCGGGGCCGTATGCTCTTTGTCATCATCAACTGCAAACGGAGCAACACATGAACGAGGCCCCCCAGTCAATGCCGGCATCCTGCGGCCAGCGCATCGCGATCAATCTGCTCGACAAGGTCAGTCGCATTGATGGACATTGGCAACCGCACGTTGTCGCCCAGATGAACGACTACCAGTTCAAGGTGGTGAAGATCGAAGGCGACTTTGTATGGCACGCGCACGCCGAAACGGATGAGACCTTCCTTGTGCTCGAAGGCGAGTTGCGGATCGATTTCCGCGACGGTTCCATTGTATTGAACGCCGGCGAGCTGGCAGTGGTGCCGAAGGGCGTCGAGCACAAGCCCTATGCGGCGAAGGAAGTGAAAATACTACTGATAGAGCCGCGCGGCGTCCTGAACACCGGCGACTCTGAAAACGACCGGACCGCGCCGAATGATATTTGGATTTGAGGCCTTTTCACGGACAGAGGGCGTTCTTCAGGGACAAGTGCAACACCTTCTGCCGTGAGGCTCCATGCCGTTCTGCGTGGAAATTGACTTCTTAGCGTCGGCGCAACAGGGGGCGCAGCAAGATCTTTGAGATCAGCAACAAATAAGTGACAATGACAACACCAGTCGCCACTCCCGCGCGACGCGCACGACGGCCACGCTATGACACTCCGCTCCCCCACCCCACGCTGGCGCGCCCTGCTGGCGCTCTGCCTGGCGACGCCCCTGTGCGCCTGGGCCGCCTGTTCGCGCGACATCGCCGTGCCGGTGGCGCCGCTCGGCGTCAGCGTCATCGTGCGCGGCGCGGCCATCAGCGGCATCTACCCCGAACTGCTGCGCAGCCTGGGCGCCAAGGCCGGTTGCAACTTCGTCCTGTCGGCGGTGCCGCGCGCGCGCATGGAGGCGATGTTCGAAACCGGCAAGGCCGACATCCTCATCCCCGCCACCGGCACGCCGCGGCGCGACCGGCACGGCCTGTTCGTGCCGCTGCTGGGCAACCGTCCGCTGCTCATCTCCGTGCAAAGCCCGCGCCCGCCCGTCCTCAGCGTGCAGGATCTGATCGAGCGGCGCGAGTTGCGCGTCGCCCTGGTGCGCGGCTACGACTACGGCGACACCTATCAGGCGCTGAGCCAGGAATTGAGCAAGCAGGGCCGCCTCTTCCTCGAAGTCGACGCGCTGAGCGTGGCGCGCCTGCTGCACGGCGGCTTCGTCGACGCCACCATCATGGCCCCGACCATCCTCTCCGGCACGCTGCAGGGCGACGCCCGCGTCAAGGACATGGCCGAACACCTGCGCTTGGAGGCGCTACCGGAACTGCCCTGGGGCATGAGCGGCGTCTACGTCTCGCGCACCTCGCTGACGCCGGAGGACCAGGCCACGCTGCGCGACTTGTTCGAACGGGCCGCCAGGTCCGGCGCGCTGATCGACAGTTTCCAGCGCTTCCACCGCCCGGAAATCCTCGTTTCCAGCATCCGTCCGCGCTGAAGGGCGCGCGCCGGCGGGCGCCGCGGCGCAACGATCTTGGCCCGGCGCTTGACAGGGCGGCGCCGAACTGCAACCATACCGCCATGAATTTTATCGGATCACATCGCGCTCGCTTGAATTGGTGGCCCCGCACACAGCGCGCGGCCACTTAACAGTGATGTGATTTTTATCAACGCCGCCTCGATTGGGCGGCGTTTTTCATGCGCGCGGCTCGGTGGGGGCGACCGAAAGGAACCTCGATGAGCTTGCCAACCCAGCCTACCACCCCACCCGTCATCCTGACCGGCGACCGCCCGACGGGCCCGCTGCACCTGGGCCATTTCGTCGGCAGCCTGCGCAACCGCGTCGCCTATCAGCACGATTACCAGCAATTCATCATGCTGGCCGACGCCCAGGCCCTGACCGACAATATGGAGGACACCGGCAAGGTGCACCGCAACGTCGTCGAGGTGGCGCTCGACTATCTGGCCGTCGGCATCGACCCGGCCAAGTCGACCATCCTGATCCAGTCGCAAATCCCGGAACTGGCCGAACTGACCTTCTACTACCTGAACGTGGTCACCGTGGCGCGCCTGGAGCGCAATCCCACCGTCAAGGAGGAAATCCGCCTGCGCGGCTTCGAACGCGACATTCCGGCCGGCTTCCTCACCTATCCGGCCAGTCAGGCGGCCGACATCACCGCCTTCAAGGCCTCCCTGGTGCCGGTCGGCGAAGACCAGATCCCGATGATCGAGCAGACCAATGAAATCGTGCGCCGCTTCAACCGCATCGTCAGCCGCGACGTGCTGCTCGAATGCAAGGCGCTGGTGCCGGAAATCGGCCGCCTGCCGGGTATCGACGGCAAGGCCAAGATGAGCAAGTCGCTGGGCAACACGATCAACCTGGGCGCCACGCCCGACGAGATCCGCGCCGCCGTCAAGAAGGTCTACACCGATCCCCTGCACCTGCGCGTGCAGGACCCCGGCCACATCGAGGGCAACATCGCCTTCACCTATCTGGACGCCTTCGACCTCGACCCGGCCGGCCTGGCGGAGATGAAGGCCCACTATCAGCGCGGCGGCCTGGGCGACAGCGTCGTCAAGGTGCGCCTGGAAGCCTGCCTGCAGGAGCTGCTGGCGCCGATCCGCGCGCGCCGCGAGGAACTCGCCAAGGACCGCGGCTACATTATGCAGATCCTCAAGGAAGGCACCTACAAGGCGCGCGAAGTGGCCGCCCGGACGGCCGACGAAGTCAAGGCGGCGCTGGGCCTGAGCTACTTCTAAATCGCCGGCAATGCTGTGCGCCTTGGCCGACTCGGGTAAAATACCCGGTTCCGCCAGGGCTTTTGTCGTTTCAGGCCCGCCCGTCCCCATTCACAGAGAACTCCGCATGCAAACTTTTATCATTGGCAAAGACGCCGCCCTCGAATCGACCATCGACACCATGCAGAAGAAGCTGGCCGCGCGCGGTTTCAAGCTCAATGAATCGTCGCTGCTGCACGAGGTGGACGGCATCTGGTCGACCCACATGAAGGACAACGATTGTCCGATGCTGTTCTCGAACGGCAAGGGCGCGACCGAACTGGCCGCCCGCGCCAGCGCCTACGGCGAATTCTTCGAGCGCCTCGGCACGCATTATTTCTGGACCCATTTCTACCTCGGCGAGACGCGCGCCAACCGTCCTTTCGTGCATTACCCGCAGGAACGCTGGTTCGCCCCGACGGAGGACGGCAAGTGGCCGGCCGAGATGCTGAACCCGGAACTGCACGCCTTCTACAATCCCGAGGGCGACATCGACGGTGAAGTGCTGGTCGACCTGAACTCGGGCAACGTCGGGCGCGGCATCTGCGCCCTGCCCTACACCCGGCTGCGCGACGCCAGCCAGGCCTACATCCCGGTCAACATCATCGGCAATCTGTACGTCAGCAACGGCATGGCCGCCGGCAACACGCTGATGGAGGCGCGCACCCAGGCGCTGTCGGAAATCTTCGAGCGCGCCATCAAGTACCGCATCATCGCCGAAGGCCTGTGCCTGCCGGAAGTGCCGGACGAAGTCATCGCCCGCTTCCCCAACATCCAGGCCGGCATCGCCGGGCTGCGCAAGGCCGGCTTCGGCATCCTCGTCAAGGACGCCTCGCTGGGCGGCAAGTATCCGGTGATGAACGTCACCCTGGTGCATCCGAAGGATCAGGGCGTCTTCTCCAGCTACGGCGCGCATCCGCGCTTCGAAATCGCGCTGGAACGGGCGATGACGGAATTGCTGCAGGGCCGCGCCCTCGACTCGCTGGAAGGCTTCCCGGAACCGGGCTTCGACATGAGCGAAATCAACGCCGTCGCCAACCTGGAAATCCACTTCGTCGATTCGAGCGGCGTCATCAGCTGGAACTTCATGGGCGACACGCCGGACTTCCCCTTCGCCGACTGGAACTTCAGCAACACCACCGAGGAAGACTACAACTGGCTGGTCGACTGCGTCCACGGCGAAGGCAAGGACATCTACGTGGCCGACTTCAGCGAGCAAGGCGCGTACAGCTGCCGCATCCTGGTGCCGGGCCTGTCGGAAATCTACCCGGTCGAAGACCTGGAATGGGAAAACAACAGCATCGGCAACGCCCTGCGCCCGCAACTGGTGCGCCTGCACGATCTGAGCGAGGAGGAGGCGGAGGAATTGCTGGCCGACCTGCAGACCACCAATCTGAACGACGAGCGCCCGCTGTGGGAAGTGCTGGGTCTGGCCATTCCGCTCGGCACGCCTTGGAAGCAATTGCGCATCGGCGAACTGAAGACCCTGCTGGCCCTGGCCGTCGGCGACGAGGAAGCGATCCGCGAAGGCTGCGACTGGATCCACCACTTCAAGGATCTGGCTCCGGCGCGCCGCCTGGTGTACCGCTGCATCGACAGCATCCTCAACATCGACGATGTCGCCAACTACCGCCGTTCGCTGGTCATGCTGTACGGCGCCGAAACGCTGCGCCAGGCCGAAGCCCTGCTCGACCGCAGCGAGCGCTTCTTCGGCCTCGAGACGCTGGGCGTCGACATGGAGGGCAGCGCGATGCACCAGACCCTGCTGGCCGCCTACGACAAGCTGTTCGCCGCCGACCGCTAAGAGCGTCTGCGCGCGCGGGGCCGCACGGCCCCGCCATCGCCACGGGGCCGACGCCTGCCGGTATGGCAGCGTCGGCCTTTTCACATCCGGCCGCACTGGAATGCCATGCAATACATACCTATTTTCGCCTTCGCCCTGCTGTATCTGGGCGCGACGCTGGCTTGGGGCGTTTCCCACTGGATCGGCGCCGCCTACCTGGGCGCCAGCGCCGTCTGCTTCATCGCCTACGCGCGCGACAAGGCGGCGGCGCGCGGCGGACGCCGCCGCACGCCGGAAAGCACGCTGCTGATGCTGGGACTGGCCTGCGGCTGGCCGGGCGCGCTGCTGGCGCAGCAATGGCTGCGCCACAAATCAAGCAAGCCGGCCTTCCGCCGCAAGTTCTGGTGCACGGTGGCGCTGAACGCCAGCGCTTTCGCCTACCTGGGCCACTGGAGCGCCGCCTGAAAAACCGCCCGGGGGCAGGCCCGGAGCGCCCAAGCCGGCCGCTTTTCCGCCGGCCGGGGCGCTACCGGCGGCCCTCTCAGGCCTGCTTCTTGAAGATCGGGTCGACAATGAATTGCTGCGCCTTGATGCGCAAGTCGCGCTCTTCGTCGAGCTCGGCGCGCACATCGGCCATTTCCTCGCGCTCGGCGTCCAGCTGGGCCTTGATGGCCAGCAACTCGGCCTCCACCCGCGTCATGCCTTCGAGGCGCAATTGCGCCTCGATCAGCTCGGCGCGCGCCTGCTCGGCGGCCTCCTCCAGGCGGGGAATGTCCTCCAGCTTGAATTGCGCCTTGGCCAGATCCATGCGCGCCTGCTCGGCGGCCGCCTCCAGGCGCGGTAGGCTTTCCAGGCGCAACTGCGCCTTGGCCAGCTCGGTGCGGGCCTGGCCGGCCACCACGCGTTCGCGCTCCAGCTCCTCCTTCACCGTCTCCAGCTCGGCGGTCTGGTTTTCGATCGCCTCCAACTGGCGCTCGTTCTCCGTCGCCAGGTCGGACGCCTCTTGCTGGTGCTCGGCCATCTCGGCCTCCAGCAAGGCGCTGCTGGCCGCCACCTCCTGGCCGACGAAGTCGAGTATCGCCCGCTGCAGCACCGGCGACAGCTCGGCCACGGCGGCCACCTGGCGCTGCGCGCCGGCCTTGCGGCGCTGCAGCAGCTTGCTGATCGTTCCCAGGCAACCGATGTTGCCCAAATGTTCACGCACGGCGCGCGCCGTGATCCTGGTGCCGCCGGCCTGCATGGCCTCGGCGGCGGCGTTGATTTGCTCAACGCTGACTTTGGGTTCGCGTCCTATCATTTTTCTCATTATCTTTGGTTGACTTAGTTCTGCCATCTTATATACGGGATGAAAAAACGTAAAGTTTTTCTCCACAAATATTACTTTATCACAACAAAAAACGGCATTCCCTGCGCCGCCGCGGCCCTTAGCCCAGCATGCCCCGCTCCGCCAGCATGTCCTGGATCAATTCCAGGCGCAGCACGGGATTGTCCTGCATCAGCAGACGCTGGCGCTGATCGCGCTCGATCGGCAACAATTCGCACCAGCGGTTGGCCACCCAACCGCATTCGTCGAGCAGCAGGGGTGCCGCGAACGGCAGGCCCTGCGCCCCCTGCGGCCCGTCCTGCAGCGCGCGTATCAGTCCGCCCAGCGCGTCGGCGGTGTCTTGCAGTTCGACGGGGATGGCGATCGCCTGATCCGGCTCCAGCACCTCCACCTCGGCCGTCCACAAGCCGTTTTTCAGGCGTTCGCTGCGGATCACGCGGAAACGCCGCTCGCCGACGCACTCGGCGTGCAATAGCCCGCTCATCGGCGCGGCCCAGTCGCGCACGCGCGCCAGCGTGCCGACATCGCTCAGCGTTTCCAGCCGCTCCGGCTGACGCACCTCGGCGCCGTCGAGCAGCGCGACGACGCCGAAGGGCCGGTCGGCGGCGATGCATTTGCCCACCATGTCCAGATAGCGCAGCTCGAACACTTGCAAAGGCAGGTGGCCGCCCGGAAACAGCACCGTGTTGAGGGGAAATAAGGGGATCGATTCCATCACCCATGATGGCATGAAAGGCCGCCGCGCGCAGCCGGGAATTGCGCCCGCGCCGCATGCATCCCGGCGCCCGCGCATGGCCGGAGGCGGGCCGGACATCAAGATATGCCGGCGGAACGTTGCGGAAAACATACAGTTGCGATCTTTAATATTCGGAATAATTGCCATGAGCAAAATATTATTCCGTCGATTTAACGCATCGCAATATCCAACCCGATTTAACTTGATAGTTCCTTAACATTGGTATTTATCGCGCCCCGCCGAGCGCGAACTGCCTACATAATGTCGCCCTCATTGGGCAATTTGATCGCTTTAGTCACTTTGTCTTATTGATAATTTACTGTCGGCAATTCAGTCATTCCCGCCGCTCCGCGCCAAACCGGACCGGCGGGGCCGCCGGAGACGGCACGGCTGGCCGACCGCAACAACAATGATCTATTTGGGATAACAATGCAATTACAAGAAAAAATTGGCGTACGCGCGATTCGCCTGGCCATGCACGTACTGGCGGGAACAATTCTGGTCGCCGCGCCCGCGCTGGCCGAAGAAGCCATGCAAAAAGTCGAAATCACCGGTTCGAGCATCAAGCGCATCGCCGTCGAAGGCGCGCTGCCTATCCAGCGCCTGTCGCAGGAAGCCATCGCCCGCACCGGCGCCACCACCGTCGCCGACCTGATCCAGAATCTGCCGGCCATGCAAGGCTTCACCATCGGCGCCACGGCGGCCGGCACCAACTCGGGCGGCCGCACCAGCGCCTCGATCCATGACATCGGCGAAAGCTACACCCTGGTCCTGCTGAACGGCCGGCGCATCGCGCCGCAGGGTTCGGGCACCTCGGTGAACTTGAACGCGATCCCGCTGAGCGCGGTCGAACGCGTCGAAATCCTCACCGACGGCGCCTCGGCCCTGTACGGTTCGGACGCGATCGCCGGCGTGATCAACTTCATCCTGAAGAAAAACATGCGCGGCGGCAGCCTCGAGGCGACCTACGGCGCGCCGGAGATGAGCGGCGGCGGCAAGAACTGGAACACCAACATCAGCTACGGCCTGGGCGACCTGGACGCGGACCGTTACAACATCATGGCCGCCTACCGCCACGACGAGCAAAGCCAGACCAAGGCGACCGACCGTTCCTTCGCCAATTCCTCCTACGTGCCCTTCAGCCGCAACGGCAACAACTACGTCTTCGACCGCACCAGCCCTTCGGCCGCGCCGGCCAACGTCGCCGTCGCGTTCAAGGATCCGAAGGCGCCGGGACGCAGCTTCAATCCCTACCTGATCAACAGCGGCCATTGCGCGCCGACCAACTTCCCGTCGACCCAGAACGACGCCAACACGAACATCTGCGGCTTCGACTCGGGTTCGACCGTGGAAATCGTGCCGGAATCGAAACGCGACAGCCTGTTCACCAAGGGCAGCTTCAAGGTGTCGGAGAACCTGACCGCCTTCGCCGAGATGGCCCTGTCGCGCTACGACCTGACCGCCCGCATCGCCGCCAACCCGGTGCCGATCGCCATCGTCAGCACCGCCTCCGGCGCCAGCAAGCCCACCATCAAGCTGCCGGGCTACTACAACACCTACGTCGCGCCCTATCTGACGGCGGCGCAGATCGCCGACATGAAGACCGTGTCGGCCAACTTCCGCATGGCCGACTGGGGCACCCGCGACAGCCGCACCCTCACCGACACCAAGCACCTGGTGCTGGGCGTCGAGGGCGAAGTGGCCGGCTGGAACTTTGAAAGCGGCCTGACCTGGTCGCAAAACGCCATCGAGGAAAGCTATGTCGGCGGTTACGTGAAAACGGCGCAATTGAACGCGCTCTACACCAATCCGCTGTTCAATCCCTTCCTGCCGCACGGCGCCGTCTCGCCGGACATGCAGACGCTGATCAACGATTCCTTCTTCCATGGCGCGATCCGCAGCGCCTCGACGACCCTGCGCGGCGTCGACACCCACGGTTCGCGCGAAGTCTTCGAGCTGCCGGGCGGCGCCGCCAGCCTCGGCCTCGGCGGCGACTACCGCGAGTACCACTACGAGCAGAAGCCGGACTCCGGCATCGACGCGGGCACCATCTACAACCTCTCGCTGCCGCCGGCCTACGACATGAAGCGCGCCACCTACGGCGTATTCGCCGAACTGCTGGCGCCCCTGACGAAGAGCCTGGAACTGAGCCTGGCGGCGCGCCACGACGTCGTCGACGCGATCGACAACGCGCTCATCCAGCGCACCATGGGCAAGAAGGAAAGCGCCAACACCTACAAGATCTCGGCGCGTTACCAGCCGACCCAGACGGTGCTGTTGCGCGGTTCCTACGGCACCGGCTTCAAGGCGCCCGACATGCTCGACATCGCCCAGCCGCTGGTGGCCGCGGGCCTCACGGCGAAAAGCCAGGACTGTCCTTTCCCGGGCACCGAGTATTGCCGTCCGACGAAGGTCCAATACAACCGCATGTCCGGCGGCAACGAGGGCCTGAAAGCGGAAACCTCCAAGCAGTTCACGCTCGGCTTCCGCATCGAACCGACCCCGGCCTTCACCTTCGGCGCCGACCTGTGGGACGTGAAGATCAACGACGCCGTTTCGGCCGTCAGCGAAACCCAGGCCTTCGCCAAACCGGGCAACTACCCGGAGTTGTTCACGACCTTCAAGGAAGTGGCCACCGGCAACACCTACTACGCCTTCAAGACGCTCTCGCTGAACATCGGCCAGCAGCACAACCGCGGCGTCGACTGGGACATGACCGCGCGCCACACCTTCGGTTTCGGTAAATTCACCGCCAACCTGAACGGCACGCACATGATCCTGGCCAACTACACGGTGCCGGGCACGCGCAACGAGTGGACCAGCAATATGAACGTCTTCGGCATCACCGACGCCGTCACCTTCCGCAACCTGATCAAGTTCACCGGCACGCTGGAATCGGGCGCGCTCACCAACGCCATCGTCATCAGCTACCGCAATGGCTACAAGGATGCCGAGGCGACCGTGCGCAACACCGGCACCGGCAAGGATGAAACGATGCGCCTGGACGTGCCGTCCTACACCACGGTCGACTGGCAAGGTCGTTACGCCTACAACAAGGCCATCACCGTGCGCGCCGGCATCAAGAACCTGTTCAATGTCGAACCGCCCCTGTCCCTGCGCGCTTCGAGCGGCCATCAGGTCGGTTACGATCCGCGCTACGCCGATCCGACCATGCGTTCCTTCTACATCACCGGCAACTACAAGTTCTGAGCTGATGTGATGCGCTAGTGCAGGCATACAGAAAAAGACGCCCCGCGATTACGGGGCGTTTTTTTTGGCGGAAGGAAATGAAGGGCGGGCCGCCGCCGCGCGGGCGGCGCTTCGCCGGCCGGCGCGCGGAACGCCGGCCGGCACCGCGCCTAGCGGTAGAAGCGCCGCTTGCTGGCGCGCTCGGCGGCCTTGGGCGCCAGCTCCTTGACGGCCTTCTTGATGACGGTGCCGCCGGCGCCGGTGGCCGGCACGCGGTGTTCGGCCTCGTAACCGTCCTCCTCGACGCGGCGCAGGGTCTGCCGCGTCAGCGCCTCGACGGCGGCCAGCAGCTCGACCTCGTCGGCGCACACCAGCGAGATCGCCTCGCCGCTCGCGCCGGCCCGGCCGGTGCGGCCGATGCGGTGGATGTAGTCCTCGGCCACCGTCGGCAGGTCGAAATTGACCACCTGCGGCAGATCGTCGATGTCCAGGCCGCGCGCGGCCACGTCGGTGGCGACCAGCACCTGTACCTCGCGCGCCTTGAAGCGCTCCAGCGCGCGCAGCCGGTTCGGCTGGGTCTTGTCGCCGTGGATGGCGTCGGCGCGTATGCCCTGCTCCAGCAAATGCTTGACCAACAGGTCGACGCCCTTGCGCGTCTTGACGAAGACCAGCACCTGGCCCCAGCGCCTCTTCTTCAGCAGATGGCAGAACAGCTCGGGCTTGCGCTTCTTGTCGCAGGGAATCAACCACTGCTTGACGCTCTTCACCGTGCTGTTGCGCGGGTTTACTTCGATGCTCAGCGGCTCGCGCAGCAGCTTGCCGGCCAGGGCGCGGATCGCATCCGAAAAAGTGGCCGAGAACAGCAGGGTCTGGCGTTGTTTCGGCAGCGCCGCGAAGATGGCGTCGAGCTCGCGGGAAAAACCCAGGTCGAGCATGCGGTCGGCCTCGTCCAGCACCAGGGTCTGCAACTGCTCGAACTTGACCGCGTTCTGGCCGTACAGGTCGAGCAGGCGGCCGGGCGTGGCGACGAGCACGTCGAGGCCCTTGCGCAGCTTGCTCAGCTGCGGCTCGATGGCCACCCCGCCGTAGGCGACGAAACAGCGCAGCGGCAGGTTGCCGCCGTAGTTGCGGAAGCTTTCATAGACCTGCTCGGCCAGTTCGCGGGTCGGCACCAGCACCAGCACGCGCACCGAATGGGGCGCCACCTGCGGCCCCTCCATGGTCAGGCGCTGCAGCAACGGCACGGCGAAGCCGGCCGTCTTGCCGGTGCCGGTCTGGGCGGCGGCCATCAGGTCGCGTCCGGCCAGCACGGCCGGGATGGCCTTCGCCTGCACCGGCGTCGGTTTGTGGTAGCCGAGCGCGTCGAGCGTGCGCAGGAGGGGATCGATCAGGCCGAGGGAGAGAAACGTCATTGAATATTACAACCTTGAGAACAAAAAAATACGGTGTGTGAACTGGCGCGGCGGGGAAAAACCGCTTCAGGCGAGATTATAGGCCAAGGGCGCCGGCCGGCGCGCCGGCGGCGCCGGCCCCGGCATGATGCGGCAAGCCAAATACACGCGCATTCTCTCCAATTCGCGTTGAAACCTTGTACTATTGACAGGCATTCCATCCAATAGAAGCAAGCTGCATCCACGCCGCATCGGGAGACGACTGGCATGACAACATACGACTACATCATCGTCGGCGCCGGCTCGGCCGGCTGCGTGCTGGCCAACCGCCTGTCGGCCGATCCGGCCGTCTCGGTCTGTCTGCTCGAAGCCGGGCCGGTCGACCGCAGCCCCTTCATCCGCCTGCCGATCGGCATCATGTTCATGATGCTGAGCAAGGTGCTGAACTGGCGCTACTACACCGAGCCGCAGGCGCAGTTGAACCAGCGCCGCCTCTACTGGCCGCGCGGCAAGACGCTGGGCGGCAGCAGTTCCAGCAACGCCATGATCTACACGCGCGGCCACGCCGACGACTACGAGCACTGGGCCGCGCTGGGCAACCCCGGCTGGAGCTACGCCGAGGTGCTGCCCCTGTTCAAGCGCGCCGAACACCAGGAGCGCGGCGGCAACGACTACCACGGCGTCGGCGGCCCGCTCAACGTGGCCGACCTGCGCTCGCCCAACCTGCTCTCGGCCGTCTACATCAACGCCGCCGTCGAGACCGGCCAGGTGCGCAACAGCGACTTCAGCGGCGCCAGCCAGGAGGGCGTCGGCCTGTACCAGGTGACGCAGAAGAACGGCGAGCGCTGGAGCGTGGCGCGCGCCTATCTGCATCCGGTGCAGGAGCGCAGCAACCTGACGGTGCTGACGGGCGCGCGCAGCAGCAAGATCGTGCTCGCCGGCAAGCGCGCCGCCGGCGTCGTCTACGTCAAGGACGGCAAGCGCCACGAGATCCGCGCCCGCCGCGAGGTGCTGCTGTGCGGCGGCGCCATCAACTCGCCGCAATTGCTGATGCTCTCCGGCATAGGCCCGGCCGAGGAGTTGCGCCGCCACGGCATCGCCGTGATGCACGAACTGCCCGGCGTCGGACAGAACCTGCAGGACCACCTCGACGTGCTGGTCGTGCACGAGTGCGTCAAGCCCGTCTCGCTGGGCATCTCGCTGCGCAACGCCCTGGCGCAGGGCAAGCACCTGTTCAACTACCTGCTGTTCCGCAACGGCCCCTTGACCACCAACGGCGCCGAGGCCGGCGGCTTCATCAAGAGCGGGGCGGCGCAGGCCATCCCCGACGTGCAACTGCACTTCACCCCGGCCAGCCTGGACGACCACGGCCGCAACCTGTCGCGCGCCGCCTTCACCCTGTTCGGCCACGGCTATTCCCTGCACGTCTGCGACCTGCGCCCGAAAAGCCGCGGCCACATCGGCCTGAACAGCGCCGACCCGGGCGCCGACGCCCGCATCGAGCCGAACTACCTGGCCCACCCGGACGACATGGAAACGCTGCTGCGCGGCGTCAAGGCGGCGCGCAAGATCCTCGCCGCGCGCGCCTTCGCGCGCTTCCGCGGCGAGGAGGTCTTCCCCGGCGCGGCCGTGCAGAGCGACGAGGAGATCCGCGCCTTCATCCGCGCCAAGGCCGGCACCATCTACCATCCGGTGGGCACCTGCAAGATGGGCCACGACACCCAGGCCGTGGTCGACGCGCAACTGCGCGTGCACGGCATCGCCGGCCTGCGCGTGGTCGACGCCTCCATCATGCCCACCCTCATCGGCGGCAACACCAACGCGCCCACCGTGATGATCGCCGAAAAGGCCGCCGACCTGATCCTGCAGGCGCAGGCCGCGGCGACGCAACCCGAACGCGACGGCGCCAGCGGCCGCGGCTAACCCAGCGCGGCGGCGCGGCGGCGCCTCACAGCGCCTTCACGCAGAGGCGGAAATCGGGGTCGTCGGGATAAGGCTTGACCTCGAAATCCAGGCTGCGCATGAGCTTCAGCATGCCGGCGTTCTTGGACAGCACCAGGCCCTCGATCCAGTTCAGGCCCTTGCTGCGCGCCACGTCCGAAATCGCCAGCATCATGCGCGCGCCCAGGCCCTGGCCGTTGAACTCGTCGGCGATCAGCAGGGAGAATTCGCAACTGCTGCGGTCCGGATTGGTGACGTAGCGCGACACGCCGATGATGCGCTCGCTGACGTCGACGCCGCCCTCGGCGTTCGGCGTGCGCTGCGGATAGATCGCCACCATGGCCATCTCGCGGTCGTAGTCGATCAGCGTGAAGCGCGCCAGCATGCGCTCGGACAGCTCGCGCATCGACGACACGAAGCGGAAATAGCGGCTCTGCGGCGACAGGCCGCGCACCAGCGCCTGCAGCATGTCGGCGTCGTGCGGATGCAGCGGGCGCACGCTGTAGCGGCTGCCGTCGCGCAGCGGCCATTCCGTCTCGCGGTCGGACGGATACGGCAGGATCGCCAGGTGCTGGTAGTTGCCCGGCTCGGCCGGCGCGTTCTCGACCACGATGCGCGCGTCCACCACCAGCGCGCCGCTGGCGTCGACGATCACCGGGTTGATGTCCATCTCGCGCAACTGCGGCAGCGCGCAGACCATTTCCGAGACGCGCAGCAGGATCTGCTCGATGGCCTCGCGGTTCACCGCCGGCGCGCCGCGCCAGGCGCCCAGCATGTCGACCGAGCGCACCCGGTCTATCAGGCGCTGCGCCAGGAACTGGTTGAGCGGCGGCAGTTCGATGGCGCGGTCGGCGATCAGCTCGATCATGGTGCCGCCGGCGCCGAAGGAGATCACCGGGCCGAACAGCGGGTCGGTGAGCACGCCGATGTACAGCTCGCGCCCGTCCGGCTTGCCGGCCATGTTCTGCACCGTCACGCCGCTGATGCGCGCCTCCGGGCGCAGCCGCGCCACCGTCGCCATCATCTCCTGCCAGGTGTCGCGCACGCCGGCGCCGTTGTGCACGTTCAGCGCCACGCCGCGCACGTCCGACTTGTGCGAGATGTCGACCGAATCGATCTTCAGCGCCACCGGATAGCCGAGCTGGTTCGCCACCAGCATCGCCTCGCCGGCCGAACGCGCCAGGATGGTCTTCGTGACCGGGATGTGGAAGGCCGCCAGCAGCGCCTTCGACTCCATCTCGGTGAGCACCTTGCGCCGCTCCGCCAGCACGGTCTGGATCAGGATGCGCGCGCCCTCCAGATCCGGCTTGTCGAGCTGCGTCAGCGGCGGCGGCACCTGGCGCAGCAGTTGCTGGCTCTTGTAGAACTGCAGGATGTTGTTGAAGGCGTCGACCGCCGCCTCGGGCGTGCGGAAGGTGGGGATGTTGGCCAGGCTGAGGATGGTGCGCGCCGCCGCCACCTGCTCGTCGCCCATCCAGCAGGTGATCAGGGGCTTGCCGACGCTGACCTGCAGCTCGGCCAGCGCCTGCGCGATGGCGCCGCTGTCCAGGCCCGGCTTGGGCGAGAGGATCGCCAGCACGCCGTCGATGCCGGCGTCGCCGGCGCAGGCCTCGACGGCGGCGCGGTAGTGGGCCGCGTCGGCGTCCTCGCCCAGGTCGATCAGTTCGTGCAGCGTGGCCAGCGGCGCCAGGCGCGGCGCCAGCGCGGCGGCCGCCTCGGGCGCCAGCGCCGCCACCTCCAGGTCCAGCTCGTTGGCCCAGTCGGCCGCCAGCACGCCCGGCCCGCCGCCGTTGGTGACGATGGCCAGCCGGCGCCCGCTCGGCAGATAGCGCGCCGACAGGCATTTCGCCGCCGTGAACAACTGCACGATGGAGCGCACCCGCACCGCGCCGGCGCGGCGCAGCGCCGCGTCGAACACGTCGTCGCTGCCGACGATGGCGCCGGAATGGGTCAGCGCCGCCTTCGAGCCGGCCGGCTTGCGGCCCGACTTGAGCACGATCACCGGCTTGGCGTTGGCCGCCGCGCGCAGCGCGCTGATGAACTGGCGCGCGTCGCGGATGCCCTCCAGGTACAGCACGATGCTCTGCGTGGCGCCGTCGTTGGCCAGGAAGTCGAGCACCTGGGCGACGTCGACGGCGGTGTTCGCGCCCAGCGAGACGACGGTGGAGAAGCCCACGCCGTTCTTCGCCGCCCAGTCGAGGATGGAGGTGGTCAGGGCGCCCGACTGCGACACCAGCGCCAGCGAACCCTCGTGCGCCATGCGCCCCAGCGCGCTGGCGTTGAGGCGCTGCTTGGGGCGCTGGAAGCCCATGCAGTTCGGCCCCAGCAGATAGATGCCGTGCTGGCGCGCGATGGCCTGCAACTGGCCGGCCAGCGCCGCGTCGACGCCGCTGGAAATGATCAGCGCCGCCTTGCACTGGATGCGCCCGGCCACCTCCAGCGCCGCCGCCAGTTGCTCGATGGGCAGGGCGATGATGGCCAGGTCGGCGCGCGCCTGGGCCAGTTCGCTCAGGGTGCCGCGCATGCCGATGTCGAGGAAGGTCAGCGGACCGGCGAAACCGGCGCTGTCGAGATGCTCGACGACCAGGCGCGCGTGCGCGTTCTGCTCCGCCGGCGTGGCGCCACCGGCGAAGACGACGATGGACTGCGGCGAAAACAGCGGGGCGAGGTAATGCTTGTCCATACACGTTCCAGGTGATGGCGCGGCGGCGCCGCGCGCTTTTGTTCAGTCGGCGCCGATCAGCACCTTGACGTGGGCCGCCGCGCTGCGCGCCAGGGCCGACATCACGTAGCCGCCCTCCAGGCAGGAGACGATGCGGCCCCGCGCGTGGCGCGCGGCCACCTGCACCAGTTGCCGCGTCACCCATTCGAAATCCGCCTCGACCAGGCCGAGGTTGCCCATGTCGTCCTCGCGGTGGCCGTCGAAGCCGGCCGAGATGAACAGCATCTGCGGCTTGAACGCGTCCAGCGCCGGCAGCCAGCCCTCGCTCACGGCGGCGCGGAAGGCGGCGCCGCCGGAACGGCTGGGCAGGCCGATGTTGAGCATGTTCGGCCCGCGCGGCGCGGCGCCGCAAAACGGGTAGACGCCCTGCTCGAAGATGGAGCACATCAGCACGCGCGGGTCGTCGTGCAGGATGTCCTCGCTGCCGTTGCCGTGGTGGACATCGAAGTCGATCAGCGCCACCCGCTCCAGGCCGTGCACCTCCAGCGCGTGGCGGATGCCGACGACGACGTTGTTGAAGAAGCAGAAACCGCCGGCCGCCGCGCGCTCGGCGTGGTGGCCCGGCGGACGCACATTGCAGAAGGCCACCGGCGCCTTGCCGCCCAGGACCAGATCGGTCGCCAGCACGGCCGCGCCGGCCGCGCGTAGGGCCGCCCGGAAGGAAAAATGGTTGATGCGCGTGTCCGGGTCGATCTGCGTGTAGCCGGACTGCGGCACCCGGGCCGCCAACTGGCGCACATAGTCGAGCGAATGGGCGCGCCCCAGTTGCTCCTCGCTGGCCAGCGGCGCCTCGTAGTGCTGCATGTAATCGAGCAGGCCCTTGATCAACAACATGTCGTGGACCGCGCCTATGCGCTCGGGACATTCGGGGTGCTGATCACCCATTTCGTGCTTTTCGCAATCGCTATGGGAAATATACGCTGGCAGCATGCGGCTCCTGAGTGTGGGGACGTCGGACCCCGCGCGGCACAAGGCCCGCGCAAGAATCGGGGCCGCGCCCCTGCGGCGCCGTCCCATGTCCATTCTATGCCAGAAAACAAGGGGCGGAAATATATCGGGAAAAATGTGGCGCCCCAAGCAATAGTGCGCGCCACTTGATCTGGATCAATGATATTTGCGTCCAAATCCTCATCGCCGGGAAGGCATGCCGATGGCGCCGCCGGCCCGGAAATTTTTACGCGGCGCGGGCGAACCGGCGCACAAAAATTGCGCTACACTATTCTATTACGATCCTAACATCATTGCGAAGCGCCCATGCACGCCTACCCTTCCCGCCGCCGATGACTGAGCACCCGGCCCTGCCCCCCTTGGCGCCCCTGCCCTACCACCTCGCCATCGTCGCCGCCCTGCGCGCGGACGAGCCGGAAGTCTGGGCCTGGGCCGCGTCGGCGCGAGCGCGCGGCGAATACGCCGAACAGGTGCGCGCCGATCTGCTCAAGGAAAGCTACCGCCTGGACGCCGACGCGCACGCGGAAGTGCACCGCTGCGCCGCCGCCGCCGCCGCCCGCCTGGGCCTCGACGTCCCCGTCACGCTGTACCAGCGCGGCGAGGGGGCGATGAACGCGGCGCTGTACTTCCTGCCCGGCGAAGCCCATGTGGTGTTCACGGGGGCGATCCTGGAGCGCCTGCGGGGCGCGGAACTGGAGGCCGTGCTGGGCCACGAACTGGCGCACTACCTGTTATGGCAACTCGACGACGGCGCCTACCACGCGGCCGACCGCATCCTGGCCGCCGCGGCGCAGGACCCGCGCGCCGACGCCAGCCAATTGCAGACGGCCCGCCTGTACCGCCTGTACACCGAGGTGTTCGCCGACCGCGGCGGCGCCGTCGCCTGCGGCGCGCTGCTGCCGGCCGTCTGCGCTCTGGTGAAGACGCAGACCGGCATGGGCGAGGTGAGCGGCGCGCATTACCTGAAACAGGCCGACGAGATCTGCGCGCCGGCCAACTTGTGCAGCGGCGGTGTCAGCCATCCGGAAATCTTCATCCGCGCCCGCGCGCTGCGCCTGTGGTGCGAAGCCGACGCCGCCGCCGAGGACTGGCTAGTCGCCGCCATGCAGGGGCCGCTGGCCCTGGACCAGCTGGACTGGCTGGGCCAAGAGCGGCTGAGCGCCCTGACGCGCCGCATCATCATGCACCTCCTGCACGCGCCCTACCTGCGTTCGCCCGCCCTGCTGGCGCACGCCCGGCGCTTCTTTCCGGACATCCAGCCCGCCGCCCGGCCCGACGCGCGGCTGGCCGCCGACCTGCGCGGCGCGCCCGGCGTGCACGCCTACGCCGCCTACCTGCTGGCCGACTTCGCCGCCGCCGACCGCGACCTCGGCGACGTCGCCCTGGCCGCCGCGCTGGAACTGGCGCTGGCCCTGGGCCTGTCCGACACCTTCGAGCCCATCGCGCTGAAGGAACTGGCGTTGACCAAACGCCAGCTGGGGAAAATCAAAATGGCGGCGCCGCTGCTGCTGGTCCAGGCGGGGAAACAAGATGACTGAACAAGCTCCCTTGCTGATGGTGCTGGAAAACGGCTTGCGCCATGGCGGCATGCAGAACGACGACGTGCTCGCACTGGTGCTGCCGCTGCTGCGCGAGGTGGCGGCGCTGCACGATCTGGGCCGCGTCGCCGCCCTCGACGGCCCGCACGCCTACCGCCTCGACGCGGCGGGCGCACTGGCCTTGCTGCTGCCGCAGGGCGCGTCGCCCAGCCACAACGGCGCCGCCATCGAACGCCTGCAGGCGCCGGCCAGTTCGGCCCTGCGCGTGGTCGGCGCGACGCGCCTGAGCATCGAGGCCGAGGACGGCTGCGCGCTGCAGGACCTGGACCTGGCGGACGCCGGGCCGGCGGCGGCGCCGACCCGGCCGGCCTATCTGTGCGGCTACCACGCCTGGGAACGCGGCGCCGGCCACCACGACGCCGGCGCCGACATCCTCTGCCTGGGCCAGGTGCTGGCCAGCCTGTCCTGCGGCCTGGACTTCACGCGCCACGAGGAGCTGGCCCGCTTCGTCGCCCATCGCGAGAACCTGTTCCGCCTGCGGGAACGCCTGCACCCGGTGATCGCCGCCGTCATCGTCGAGATGACCGCATTGAACCGCCATGAGCGGGCGCGCGAGCTGCCCTCGGTGATACGCCGGCTGGAAAGCTATCGCGAGCAGCCGCTCGACCTGGCGATCGCGCGCGTGGCCGGCGGCGCCGACAGCGCCGCCAGACAAAGGCGCGCCGTGCAGACGCATTTGCGCGACCGCCTGTTCGACCTGTCGCGCCGCAACCGCCTGCTGTACTTCAAACCCAGCCAGGCCAGCACCAACCTGACCGTCGCCAGCGTGCCCCTGGTGGTCGACCTGAACAGCATCGCGCCGGACCAGTTGTGCGTCTGGCACGGACGCTTCGCCACGGAAGTGCTGGACGGCCAGCGCGTGGCGCTGTCGCGCTGGTTGCGCTTCGAGGACCAACCCTATCTGCCCGGCGCCCTCGACCGCATCATCCAGGAGGCGCGCCGCGACCGCGCCGAATACGGTTTTTCGCAACTCTCCCTGGTGCTCGCCTTCCTGCGCTGGCACAACCTGAAGGACGCCCGCGACGAGCGCATCACCTCGCCGCTGCTCTTGCTGCCCGTGGAACTGACGCGCAAGAAAGGCGTGCGCGACCAGTACGTGCTGCAGGCCGACACCACCGAGGCGCAGGTGAACCCGGTGCTGCGCCAGCATTTGCGCCAGTTGTACGGCATCGTCCTGCCGGCCAGCGTGGACCTGCGCGCCGGCGCTATCGCCCAGTTCCACGCCGAGCTGCAACAACAGATCGCCGCCACCGAACCGGGCGTGCAATTGCGCCTGGTGACGCAACCGGAAATCGAGCTGATACACCAGCGCGCGACGCAGCGCCTGGAACAATTCCGCCGCCGCCAGCGCGTCCGCCCGCAGCCGGGCAAGGAAGGCGCCGAAGCGAAAGCCCAGGCGCTGGACTACAGTTACAGCGCCGACGACTTCCGCCCGCTGGGCTTGAAACTGTTCCACGAACGGGTGCGCCGCGCCGCCCTGCCGCTGCGCGGCGCCGTGGGCGGACGGCCCGAGGTGCGCCACCCGCAGATGGCGGCGGAACCGGCCGAACAGGTCGAGCGCGCCACCTTCGCGCTGCGCGAAAGCCAGGGCAATCCCTATCTGTGGGACATGGACCTGAGCAACGTCACGCTGGGCAACTTCAACTACCGCAAGATGTCGCTGGTGCGCGACTACACGGCCATGCTCGACGAGGACATGGACAACCCGGCCTTCGAACGGGTCTTCTCGCTGCAGCCGCGCGGCCTCGACGCCGACGCGCCGGCGCCGCTGCCCAAGGGCGAGCAGTGGGCCGTCGTGCCGGCCGACGCCACCCAGACCTCGGCCGTGGCGCTGGCCCGCAGCGGCGCCAGCTACATCATCCAGGGACCGCCGGGCACCGGCAAGTCGCAGACCATCACCAACCTGATCGCCGACTATGTCGGGCGCGGCAAGCGCGTCCTCTTCGTCTGCGAAAAACGCGCCGCCATCGACGTCGTCTTCCACCGCCTGCAGCAACAGGGGCTGGACGAATTGTGCTGCATGATCCACGACTCGCAGGCCGACAAAAAGGAATTCGTCCTCAACCTCAAGCAGACCTACGAGCACTGGCTGGCCGCCGAGGACGAATTCGACGCCGTCGCGCGCGCGCGCCAGGCCCTCGTCAACAGCATGGAGCAGGACGGCGAGGCCCTGCGGCGCTTCGACGCCGCCATGTGCGCGGCCCCGGCCGACCTCGGCGCGACCCTGCGCGAACTGCTGCACCGCCTGGTCGCCCTGCACGGCCACGCGGCGCCGGCGCAGCTGACGGCGCGGCAAAGCGAAGCCCTGCCCCCCTACGCCGCCTGGCTGCGCCACCCCGATCTGGCCCAGCGCCTGCAGCGCAGCCTGCGCGACAGCGCCGGCGTCGACAGCCTGGCCCGGCATGTCTTCGCCCACCTGGGCGCGGCCGTGATCCGCCACGACCGGCCGCTGAACCATCTGGCCGAACTCGGCGACCGGGCCGAAGCGCTGCTCGACCGTTGCGACGAGGCCCTCTGCGCCAGCCTGCCGGAACAGGCGGCCGGGCTGGGCTTCCGCGCCTTCGCGGCGCTGGTCGAACACGCGCGCCGCTACGCCGCGCTGGCCGGACGCGGGCAATTGGCGCTGCTCGATCCGCGCAGTGCACTGAGCCTGCAGTTCGACGCCGGCCACGCCGCGCTGGCGGCCAGCGGCCGCGCGCTGGCGAAGGCCGCCGAACAGACCACGCACTGGCGCGACAAGCTGGACGTCCCGGACGCGCAGAGCGCGCTGGCGCAACTGCAGACGCAGGAAGCGTCGCCCTTGCGCTGGTTGCGACCGTCCTGGTGGCGCCTGCGCGGCCAGCTCGAACGCCGCTACGACTTCAAGCAACACGCCGTGCGGCCGCCGGCGCGCCAGGTGCTGGCCGCCCTGATCGCCGAGCAGCGGGCGCAGGCGATGCTGGACGAGGAGCGCGCCGCGCTGGGCGCGCGTTTCGGCGGCGCCGATCCGCATAGCCTGATGGAGGAACTGGACGCGCTGCGCGAGGCCGGCCGGACGCAGGCGGCGCTGGCGCAGTTCCAACACCATCTGCTGGCCTCCGACGCGGCGCGCGGCTGCGTCGAGCGGCTCGCCGCGCTCGGCCCCGACTGTGCGGCGCTCGCCGCCCTGCTGGAGGCGCTGCTGCCCGAGTCGCTCGAACTGCCGCTGGACGCCTTGGGCGCCCTGGTGCGCGAGCTGCGCGAACAGGCCGACAGTCTGCCCGAACTGTTGCCCCTGCTGCGCGAACTGGGCGAGGCCGACCCGCTGCTGGCGTGCGCCCTGCGCAGCCTCGCGCTGACGCCGCAGGCGCTGGAATACGCCATCGCCCACGCCGCCCTGGAAGGCGTCTACCGCCGGGAAAGCTGGCTGCCGCGCTTCGACGGCGCGGCGCTGGCGCGCCACGTCGGGCGCCTCGGCGCCGACGAACAAGCCCTGCTCGGCCACAACGCCAGCCTGCTGCGCGCGGCGGTGCGGCGGCGCTTCCGCGCCAACGTCCAGCGCTCCACGCTGGCCGCCAGCCAGCTCGACGCCGAAGGAAAACTGTTCAAGAAGGCCTACGCGGCCGGGCGGCGCGAACTCGAACACGAGTTCGGCAAAAGCATGCGCTACAAGGCCATCCGCGAACTGGCCAGCGCCGACAGCGGCCGGGTGCTGCGCGACATGAAGCCGATCTGGCTGATGAGTCCTTTGTCCGTCTCCGACACGCTGCCGCTGACGGCCGACCTGTTCGACGTCGTGATCTTCGACGAGGCCAGCCAGATTCCCATGGAGGAAGCCGTGCCCGCCCTGTACCGCGCGCCGCAGGTGATCATCGTCGGCGACGAGATGCAGCTGCCGCCGACCAGTTTCTTCGCCTCCTCGCGCGGCGCCGACGAGGACGGCGGCGAGGACGAGGACGAGCGCCTGGCCGTGACGCTGGACGCCGACAGCCTGCTCAACCAGGGCGCGCGCAACCTGCCCGCCACCCTCCTGGCCTGGCACTACCGCAGCCGCTACGAATCGCTGATCGGCTTCTCCAACGCCACCTTCTACGCCGGCAAACTGTACACGATACCCGACCGCAGCCTGCCGGCCGCCGGGCTGGGCGAGATCCTCGTGCGCGGCGGCGCCGGCGCGGCGGCGGACGCGCCGGCGCACACCGACGCCCTGCTGCAAAGGGCGATCAGCTTCCACCACCTGCACGAGGCGGTGTACGCCGAGCGCCGCAACGAAGCCGAAGCGGCGCACATCGCGCAACTGCTGCGCGAACTGCTGGCGCGCGACACGGGCCTCAGCATCGGCATCGTCGCCTTTTCGGAGGCGCAGCAAAGCGAGATCGAGGCGGCGCTGGAGGCGCTGGCCGCCACCGACAGCGAGTTCGCCGCCCGCCTGGACGCGGAGTACCTGCGCGAGGAGAACGGCCAGTTCTGCGGCCTGATCGTCAAGAACCTGGAGAACATCCAGGGCGACGAGCGCGACGTGATCATCCTCAGCATCTGCTACGGCCGCAACGCGGAGGGACGCATGCTGATGAATTTCGGACCGATCAACCAGCGCGGCGGGGAAAAGCGCCTGAACGTCATCTTCAGCCGCGCCCGCCACCACATGGCAGTGGTGAGCAGCATCCGCCACGCCGCCATCACCAACGACTACAACGAGGGCGCCGCGGCGCTGAAGCAGTTCCTGCGCTACGCCGAATGCTGCTCGCGCGGCGAACGCGAGACGGCGCAGGCGGTGCTGGAAAACCTCAACCCGCTGGCGCGCGAGGCGCTCGGCGACGACGGCGCGCGCGACGAAGTGGCGCTGCAACTGGGCGCCGCGCTGCGCGAGCGCGGCCATGTCGTCGACAGCAAAGTCGGTCAGTCGCGCTTCCGCTGCGACCTCGGCATCCGCGCCGCAGACGGGGGCCAGTACGCGCTCGGCATCATGATCGACACGGCGGCCCACTACGCCAACCGCGACATCTTTGAACGCTATGTGTCGCGGCCACGCATCCTGCGCGCCTTCGGCTGGCGCACCCTGCAGGTGATCGCCAGCGACTGGTTCCATGACCGCGCGGCGCTCCTGGAGCGCATCGAACGGGCCATGCAGGCGGACGCGGAGCCGGAACCGCGCGTCGACGATACCGCCGCCGCCGAGGCGACGCCCGCGCCGGCCGCCACGGCGCCGTTGGACGACGCGGACCGGGAGGAGGCCACGGCGCCGGCCGAAACACCCGCAACTATGGCCTCGCCCTCGCCGGCAGCATCCAGCGCGCGCCGCTTCGAATTCATCGAAGGCACGGCGCGCAAGTTCTGGAGCGTCGAATGCACGGACAGCGAGGTGACAATCAGGTTTGGCCGCATCGGCACGCAGGGGCAGACCCAGCTCAAGCAATTCGCCAGCGCGCCGCGCGCCCGGCAGGAGGCGGCCAAGCTGGCCGACGAAAAGCTCAGAAAGGGTTACAAGGAAGTGACGGCCCAAGGCGGGCCGACTGAATAGGCGCCGCCCGTCGGGAAGGACGAAAAGGCGCGCACACTGGCCTAGAACTGATCTTCGCTCAGGGCCAGCACGCCGGCGCTGCCGTCGATGATGGCCGTGCGCAAACCCGACGCCTGCGACAGGATGTGGTCGACGAAGAAGCGCGCGGTGCCGATCTTGGCGCTGTAGAAGGCGGCATCGCCCTCGCCCGCGTCCAGTTTCCGCTGCGCGATGAGGGCGGCGCGCGCCATCTGCCAGCCGCCCAGCACGATGCCGGCCAGTTTCAGGTAGAGCACGCTGCCGGCGAAGACCGCCTTGATGTCCGTCTTCATGTTGGCGGCGACGTACTCGACGACGGCCTCCAGCGCGGCGCTGCCTTCGCTCAACTGGCGCCGCATGGCCTGGAAGTCGGCGCCGGCCATGCCGGCCAGTTG
>JANXSQ010000270.1 GCA_025356595.1 Janthinobacterium sp.
GGGGGGGGGGGGCGGGGGGGGGGGGCCGGCCCCCCCGCCGCCGGGATTATTTGTTGACGCAGGCGACGTTCAGGCCGCCCTGGTTGGCGCTGCCCATTGTCCCGCTGCCGTTCGGCACGGTGCAGGTCTTGTTGGCGGGCACCGAGGCGGGCAGCACGCTGACGACGTAGGTCGAACCGTCGCCGACGGTTTGCGTGAACGTGAAGGCGCCGTTCGCTTTCACTTCCAGGGAGTCGGGCGCGTTGACCAGGGTGATGCTTTGTCCCGCGTCGAGGCCGCTGACGCTGCCGCCCAGGGTGTACTGGTCGGTCAGGCAGGAAACGAGCACGGTCGTGACGTTGAAGGTGGAGGCCTTGCCCTTGCCGTTGATGACGGTGCATTTCGCGCCCTTGGGCTGGTCGGAATCCTTGATCGTCACGTTGTAGTCGGAGTCCGCGGAGATCGTCTGGGCGAAGTTGAAGCTGCTCGCGCCGGCCGCGACGGCCAGCGTGGTGCTGCCGTTGGTCAGGGTCAGGCCGGTCTTGCTCAGGCCGACGACGCTGCCGCCGAGGTAGATGTCGCCGCCCTTGCCGCCGCAGGCCGCCAGGGTGGCGGCGCAGGCCAGCGCCACGATCGAGCGCAGATACATACTTTTCATACAGTCTCCAAAACGAATAAGGTAAAAGGGCAACTCGGATGCCGGCGCCGCGTGGTGCAGGGATGCGGCGCCTATTTTAGTCTATCCGGCAACATCATTGACCCATCTCTTGTATCCCGCTGTAACAAAGCGCCCTCAGCGCACCTGGGCCTCGGCGCACAGCGAGGCGCTGCCGCTGAGGCGGCAAGTGTTGCGCGCCCGGCCGTGCCGGTCCCACACCGTCACGTCCCAGTCGGCGCCGCCGCGGCGCTCCATGGTCATGAAGCCGAAACCGTCGGTCCAGGAGCTGAAATGGGCCACCACGGCGCCCGGCGCCGGCGTCGCGCCCTGCGGCAGCGCGGCCGGCAGGGGCACGATGTCCTCGGCGGTGCCGGAAAAGCCGGCGATGAACTGGCTCGGATGCGGGCTGGAAAAGCTGACTTGCTGCCACAGGTGGGTGTGGCCGGAGAGCATGACGTTGATGCGCGGCGGCAGCAACAGCGGGTTCAGCGCGCCGAAGGCTTGCTGCAGGCCGGCGTCGCCGCCGTACAGGCTGACCGCGCCGGCCGCGTCCCGCAGGGCGCCGAAGCCGAGTATCGGCTGGTGGTTGACGCCGATATTGTAGGCGGCGCCCTGCGACAGCGCCTCCAGCAGGCGGTAGTCGGCGCGGTAGCGCGCCAGCGCCGGGGCGTCCGCCCTGAAGCCGCGCCAGGAGGTGGCGGAGGTGTCGAGCACCAGCAATTGCGCCTCGCCGCCCAGCGGCACGGCGTAGGGATCGCTGTGGTCGCCCACGCCGTCGTCGCCGGCGTCCCTGCAGTCGCGCCCGGCCAGCAGCGGACGCGGGTCGAGGAAGCGCCAGAAGCCCTGGCCGGCGCGCTGGCAGGATTCGTGGTTGCCGCGCGCCATCACCCAGGGCGCGGCGCGCAGCAGCGCCGCGCCCGGATCGAAGAAGTCGGCGCGCCAGGCGTCCCAGCCGTAGCCCCAGGGGCTGCCGGCGCAGCCGGGCTGCTCGTCCGGGCAGCGGTTCTCGCGGTAGTGGTAGTCGCCCACGTGCACCACCAGGTCCGGCTTCCAGCGCGCGGCGGCGGCCGCCACGGCGGCGAAGGGATAGGCCTCGGCGTCGTTGCAGGCCTGGTAGGCGGCGTCCTTCTTCTTCAGGCGGCAGCCGGTGTCGCCGATGACGACGATGCGGCGCGCCTCGGCTGGCGGCAGGGGCAGGGCGCGTCCCAGCACGCTGACGCTGGCCGCGCCGGGCGCCAGCGCGCTTTCGCAGCTGAGCACGGGGAAGGCGGCCGGGCGCGCGTCCTCGGGCGCCGGGGCGCCCGGGCGCCGCGCCTCGGTGGCGGCGCCGGCGCGCAGGCGCATCGGCGCGCTGCGGCCGTCGACCTCGATGGCCGGGCAGGCCGGCGCGGCGATCAGCACGCGGGCGACGGCGGCGCCGTGCTCGCCGAGCACGACGAAGGAGGCGAAGTCGGGGCCGGGCGGCGGCAGCGCGGCGCAGCCGGCCAGACTCGCGCCGAGCAGGACGGCGCGCGCCAGTTGGACCAGTTGGGCCGGGGCGGAGGGGGCGGCGGGGAAGGGGGCTGGCACGGTGGCTCCGGCAATGGAATCGGCTAATTTACCATGGCGCGCGCTGCGGCCGCGCCGCGTCCGGCGCGGCCGCATGGATAGTGCGACAATATCCCTCGTCCCAGTTCCCGGCCACGCCATGAAACCATCCTCCCCGCCGCGCCCGAAAGCCATCCTGTTCGACCTCGACGACACGCTGTGGCCGATCCGCCCCGTCATCGTCGCCGCCGAAATCGCCCTGCACGACTGGCTGGCGCAGCACGCGCCGCGGGTGGCCCGGCAGTTTTCCATCGAGACGCTGCGCGAGCGCCGCCTGGCCCTGCTGGCCGAGCAGCCGCATTACCACGTCGACCTGGGCGCGCTGCGCCGCGCCGGCCTGCACGCCGCGTTCGCGCAGGCCGGCGAGGACGCGGCCAAGGTCGAGGCGGCGATGACGCTGTTCTTCGCCGCCCGCAACGCCGTCACGCCCTACGAGGACGTCCTGCCGGGGCTGGCGCGGCTGCGCGGCCGGATACTGCTCGGCTCCATCTCGAACGGCAACGCCGATCTGGCGGCGATCGGCATGGCGCGGCATTTCCAGGTCTCGCTGGCGGCGGCCCGCTTCGGCAGCGCCAAGCCGGACGCGGCGATCTTCCACGCCGCCTGCGCCGGGCTGGGCGTGGCGCCGGCCGAGGCCGTGTACGTGGGCGACGACCTGCTGCTCGACGTGGCCGGCGCGCAGAACGCCGGCCTGCGCGCGGTCTGGATGCGGCGCGCCGAGGCCGATCTGCCGGAGGACATCCGTCCGGACGCGATCTGCGCGACATTTGACGCGCTTCTGGCCTGGCTCCTGCCGCAGCTGGAAGAATGATGCGCCGCGGCCCCGGCCAGCGTGCATAATGGAGCTTCCCTCCATGTAAGCGGCGCCGCCCGCGCCGAGAATAGAACCATGCAACTCGATGTCCGTGCCCAAACCCTGCTCAAAGCCCTGGTCGAGCGCTACATCGCCGACGGCCAGCCGGTCGGCTCGCGCGCGCTGTCGAAGATCTCCGGCCTGGACCTGTCGCCGGCGACCATCCGCAACATCATGGCCGACCTGGAGGAGATGGGTTACGTGGCCAGCCCGCACACCTCGGCCGGACGGGTGCCGACGCCGCGCGGCTACCGCATCTTCGTCGACACCCTGTTGACGGTGCAGCACCTCGACGAGCATTCCGTCGAGGGGCGCATGCGCCTGCAGATCCAGCAGCCGCAAAAGATGATCGCCAACGCGGCGCAGATGTTGTCCTCGCTGTCGCAGTTCGCCGGCGTGGTGCGCAGCCCGCGGCGCGAATCGATCTTCCAGCAGATCGACTTCCTGCGCCTGTCGGAAAAGCGCATCCTCTTGGTCATCGTCGGCCCCACCGGCGACGTGCAGAACCGCCTGCTGCTGACGGCCGACGACTACACGCCGGCGCAACTGGTGCAGTCGGCCAACTACATCAACCAGAATTACGGCGGCCTGTCCTTCGACGACGTGCGCATCCGCCTGCAGGGCGAGCTGCGCCAGTTGCGCGACGACATGGGGCGCCTGATGCAGGCGGCGGTGGAGGCGGGCAGCGAGGCGATGGCCGACAGCTCGGACGACATGGTCATCGCCGGCGAGCGCAACCTGCTCAGCGTCAGCGACCTGTCCTCGAACATGGGTTCGCTGCGGCAGATGTTCGACATGTTCGAGCAGAAGACGGGGCTGATGCAGTTGCTCGACCTGTCGAGCAAGGCCAGCGGCGTGCAGATCTTCATCGGCGGCGAATCGAACCTGGTGCCGATGGACGAGATGAGCGTGGTGACGGCGCCCTACGAAATGAACGGCCGCATCGTCGGCACCCTGGGGGTGATCGGACCGACGCGCATGGCCTACGAGCGCGTGATCCCCATCGTGGACATCACGGCCAAGCTGCTGTCGAACGCGCTCAGCCATATTTGAGGCGCCGCCGGCCGGGCGGCCGGGGCGCGGGCCCGCATGCGGGCCGCCGCTTCAGGCGCGGTGCGGGCAGTCCGTCTTGACGCAACTGCCGTAGATGGCCAGCGCGTGCTCGGCGATCTTGAAGCCCCGCTCCTCGGCCACTTTCTGTTGGCGCAGCTCGATTTCCTCGTCGAAGAATTCCTCCACGCGGCCGCAGTCCAGGCAGACCAGATGGTCGTGGTGGGAGCCTTCGTTGAGCTCGAAGATGGCCTTGCCCGTCTCGAAATGGTTGCGGTTGAGCAAACCGGCCTGCTCGAACTGGGTCAGCACGCGGTAGACGGTGGCCAGGCCGACGTCCATATTCTCGGCCAGCAGGATTTTATAGACGTCTTCGGCCGTCAGGTGGCGCACGGGGCTGCTTTGGAAAATGTCGAGGATTTTCAGGCGCGGCAGGGTGGCTTTCAGGCCGCTGGCCTTGAGGTCGCTAGGATTGTTGCTCATGTTTTGCTCGGAGTTGGTTCATGTGCTTTATCATATAGCGTTTTAGCACTTCCGCTCAATCGAATTGAGGTCACTTATGCGCGTAACACCGGCTTTATCGCCATCTTTGCTGCACCGTATGCAATTTAGAACGCCCCTGCTCGCCGGCCTGCTGTGCGCCGCGCTGGCGGTGTCCGGCTGCGCCGGCCGCAGCGTGCTGGGCGAGAAGCCCGCCGCCGCCCAGTCCGCCGCCGCCGCCGTTGTGCCGGCCAGCGGCGCGCAAACGACCGACGCCACCTCGCTGCAAAAATTCCTGTGGATTTTCTCGCCCTACCGTCCCGTGATTCAGCAGGGCAACTTCATCTCCGAAGAGATGCTGGCGCAGCTGAAGGTGGGCATGAGCCGCGAGCAGGTGCGCTTCACCCTCGGCACGCCGCTGCTGACCGATATGTTCCACGCCGAGCGCTGGGATTATCCCTTCCGTCTGGCCAAGGGCAACGGCGAGCTGACCACCAGCCGCGTCGTCGTCTTCTTCAAGGACGACAAGGTTGCGCGTTTCGAGGGCGGCAATCTGCCCACCGAGAAAGAATACATCGCCCGCATCGCCGGACCGGCGCCGAGCGCGAAGACGCCCGCCGCCGCGCCCGCCGCGCCCGCGCCGGC
>JANXSQ010000290.1 GCA_025356595.1 Janthinobacterium sp.
CGCCGCGCGGCGCGCCGGCCTTCAAGGCCACCCTGGCCGGCGACCCGCGCGTCATCGACCTGTCCATCCTCGCCAAGCTGCTCAGCTACAACCCGCAGAAGGTGCGCAAGTTCGCCTTCAAGTTCCTGCAGTCGACCCAGGACGGCTTCGCCGACATCGAGGCGGCGCTGGCGCGCGGCGACGTGGCGGCGGCGCGCGAACTGGGCCACCGCATCAAATCGGCGGCGCGCACCGTCGGCGCGCTGGGCATGGCCGAGCTGTGCCAGCGCCTGGAAACGCTGCCGGCGGGCGCGCCGGAGCAGGAGGCGGCGCAGGCCGGCGCCCTGGTGGCGCAGTTATGGCCATTGCTAGAACGCGTCACGGAGCAGATAATGACCAATACAAGTTTTGCCAACGATGATTAAATGTTATGTTTCACCTATTTACCACAAGGGTCAATGATGAACGCACCAAGTCTGTCTCCCGCCGTCCCCCCGCGCCTGCGCGTGCTGTTGCTCGATGACGATGCCTTTATGCTCGACGTACTGGCCGACATGCTGAGCGACCTGGGGCAATTCGAGGTCGTCAGCGCGGCGCACGCCGCGCCGGCGCTGGCGGCGCTGGCGCGGCACCGGCCGCATCTGCTGATCTGCGACCTGTCGATGCCGGACATGGACGGCATCGAGTTCCTGCGCCTGGCGGCCGAGGCCGGCTTCGGCGGCGGCGTGGTGCTGCTCTCGGGCCTGCATTCGGCCGTGCGCAAGGCGGCCGAGCGCCTGGCCGAGGCGCACGGCCTGCGCATCCTGGGCGCCTTCAAGAAGCCGCTCGAGCAGCAGGACCTGCTGCGCATGGTGGCGCTGCAACAACAGGCCGAAGCGGACGCCCCGGCGTCGGCTCCCGCCTGAGCGGGGCGCCGCCGTGAGCGCCCCCGCCCTGCTGCGCGTGCTGCTGGTCGACGACGACCCCTTCATGCTCGACGTCCTCGAGGCGCAATTGCGCGCGCTGGGCGTGGCCGCCATCGCCACGGCCGGCGACGGCGCGCTGGCCCTGGCCGCCTACGAGGCGGCCGCGGCGAAGCCGGACCTGATCGTGGCCGACCTGCGCATGCCGGGCCTGGACGGCTTCGAGCTGCTCAACGGCCTGGCCGAGCGGCGCTACGAGGGCGGCCTGATCCTGCTCTCCGGCCAGGAGGACCGGGTGCTGAACTCGGCGCACCTGATGGCGCAGTTCCACCAGCTGCAGGTGCTGGCGGCGCTGGCCAAACCGGTCGACGCGCAGGCGCTGGCGCGCGCCGTCGCGCGCCTGGCCTGAGCGGGGCGCGCGGCGCGGGCGGGCGCGGCTCAAGTTTTTCCGCAATAGTCGCCACTTTTTTGAAAAATGGGTTATTATTTCAGCCATCCCCGCCCGCACACCCTCTGGCCGCACCTTCCAAGAACATTGAATCCGTGCACTTCGCCCCCATCTGCCTACTGTACTGCGGAAGAGCGTGGATGGCGAAACCAGACAAGAACGGCTTAATCTCCAGGCATTATTGACCCCCACACCCTCGATTGAGGAAAATATGAGCGAAAATATCAAACACATCACCGATGCATCCTTCGAAGCCGACGTCCTGAAGGCGGACCGTCCCGTGCTGGTCGATTTCTGGGCCGAATGGTGTGGTCCCTGCAAGGCCATCGCCCCCATCCTGGAGGAAGTGGCGAAGGAATACGACGGCAAGATCCTGATCGCGAAAATGGACGTCGACGCCAACCAGGCGATTCCGGCCAAGCACGGCATCCGCGGCATCCCGACCCTGATCCTGTTCAAGAACGGTGTGGCGGCGGCGCAAAAAGTGGGCGCGATGGCGAAAGGCCAGCTGACCTCCTTCATCGACAGCAATATTTAAGTATCCTAGGCGGCGACGCTCCCGCAGCGCCGCCTGATGTGACGGGAAGCGGACCGACCCAGTCCCTTCCCGATTGATCAACACCACGCAACTCCCTCCCCTACCTTTACTTCCCGTCTCGGGACACTCAACACACTATGCATTTATCTGAATTAAAGGCCCTACACGTATCCGCCCTCCTGGAGATGGCGATCGGTCTTGACATCGACAACGCGGCCCGCCTGCGCAAGCAGGAACTGATGTTCGCGATCCTGAAGAAGCGCGCCAAGTCGGGCGAACAGATCTTCGGCGACGGCGCCCTGGAAGTGCTGCCGGACGGCTTCGGCTTCCTGCGCTCGCCCGACGCCAGCTACATGGCCTCCACCGACGACATCTACATCTCGCCGTCGCAGATCCGCCGCTTCAACCTGCACACCGGCGACTCGATCGAGGGCGAAGTGCGCACGCCGAAGGACGGCGAGCGCTATTTCGCGCTGGTCAAGGTCGACAAGGTCAACGGCGAATCGCCGGAGATGTCGAAGCACCGCATCCTGTTCGAAAACCTGACGCCGCTGCACCCGAACGAGCCGCTGCGCCTGGAACGGGAAATGAACGGCCAGGAGAACATCACCGGCCGCATCATCGACCTGATCGCGCCGATCGGCAAGGGCCAGCGCGGCCTGCTGGTGGCCTCGCCGAAGTCGGGCAAGTCGGTCATCCTGCAGCACATCGCCCACGCCATCACGGCCAACCACCCGGACATCACCCTGATCGTGCTGCTGATCGACGAGCGCCCGGAGGAAGTCACCGAGATGCAGCGTTCGGTGCGCGGCGAAGTGGTCGCCTCGACCTTCGACGAACCGGCCACCCGCCACGTCCAGGTCGCCGAAATGGTGCTGGAAAAAGCCAAGCGCCTGGTGGAAATGAAGAAGGACGTGGTCATCCTGCTGGACTCGATCACCCGTCTGGCGCGCGCCTACAACACCGTCATCCCGGCCTCCGGCAAGGTGCTCACCGGCGGTGTCGACGCGAACGCGCTGCAACGCCCGAAACGCTTCTTCGGCGCCGCCCGCAACATCGAGGAGGGCGGCTCGCTGACCATCATCGCGACGGCCCTGATCGAAACCGGTTCGCGCATGGATGACGTGATTTTCGAGGAATTCAAGGGCACCGGCAATATGGAGGTGCATCTGGAGCGCCGCCTGGCCGAGAAACGCGTCTACCCGGCCATCAACCTGAACAAATCGGGCACCCGCCGCGAAGAGTTGTTGATCAAGCCCGAGCAGCTGCAGAAGATCTGGATCCTGCGCAAACTGCTGTACTCGATGGACGAGATCGAAGCGATGGAGTTCATCCTCGACAAGATGAAGGCGACCAAGAACAACGCCGAATTCTTCGACATGATGCGCCGCGGCGGCTAATCCCCGCCCGGCCACGCGCCCACGGGCCCCACCTTGCGGTGCGGGCCCGTTTTTTTTCGCGCGCCGCTTGCGCCTGCGCCCGCGCGCGCCTTGCCGGCGGCGCGCAAGCGCTGTATAATCGACGGTTGCATTATTTAACCCTGGCAAGTGATCGGCAATCGGGTCAAGGAGTTTGACGACCGACGAAGTGCAGTTTGGCTACCAACATATTAGAGGCACACATGAAAGTCGATACCCATCCAGAATACCGCGAAGTCGTTTTCCACGACTTGTCCTGCGATTTCAAATTCGTCACCCGTTCGACGATCCAGACCCGCGAAAAAATCACCCACGACGGTAAAGAATACCCGTTGGTGAAAATCGAGGTGTCCGCTGAATCGCACCCGTTCTACACCGGCAAGCACAAAATCGTCGACACCGCTGGTCGCGTCGAGAAGTTCCGCCAGAAGTTCGGTACCGTGGGTTCGAAAACCCAAGTCGCAGCAGGCTAATTTTTTGCCGCTTTGCGAAGAAAAGGCAGCTGCGGCTGCCTTTTTTCGTTGATACTCCCCCTACCTTATTGCTTACCCCCATTCCCCACCGATGAAGCCAGTCCGTCTTCCCGCCGCCGCCACCCTCGCGCTGCCACGTTGGGCCTTGTTCGCCCTCGGCTTGCTGTACATCCTGCCCGGCCTGATCGGCCGCGAACCCTGGAAAAACGACGACGCCGCCAGTTTCGGCATCATGTGGACGATGGCCCAGGGCGGCTGGCAGGACTGGTTGTGGCCCAACATCGCCGGCCTGCCCATGCCCGAGGAGGGCCCGCTGGCCTTCTGGCTGGGCGCGCTGAGCATCAAGCTGTTCGGCTGGCTGCTGGGCGACGTGCTGGGCGCGCGCATCGTCACCATCGGCATCTTCGCCATCGGCGTGCTGTCGGTCTGGTACACCGCCTTCAACCTGGGCCGGCGCCAGGACGCCCAGCCGCTGCGCCTGGCCTTCGGCGGCCAGCCCGAGCCGAACGACTTCGGCCGCACCCTGGCCGACGCCGCCGTGCTGATCTACCTGGGCTGCCTGGGCCTGCTCAACCACAGCCACCTGACCACCGCCGAGACGCTGCAGGTGTCGCTGCTGGCCTTCCTGCTGTACCGCGCGGTGCGCTACGTCGAACTGCCGTCGCTGCGCAACGCCGCCCTGATCGGCCTGGCGCTGGGCGCCCTGACGCTGACGCGCGGCTGGCTGACGCCGGCGGCGCTGACGCTGGCGCTGTTCCTGTGCACCCGCTTCCTGCGCCTGCCGGCGCTGCGCGTGCTGCGCGACCTGGCGCTGGCGCTGCTGCTGGGCGCGCTGATCGGCGCGCTCTGGCTGCTGCCGGCCGAATGGCTGCAGCCCTACCACAGCTCGCCCCTGACGCCCTGGATGGAGTGGAACCGCGCCCAGCTGGGCCTGCCGAACTGGCACGCGCTGCGCTTCTTCTACCGCGTCGGCATGTGGTTCTTCTGGCCGGCCTGGCCCTTCGCCGCCTGGGCCGTGTACGCCTGGCGGCGCCAGCACCATGTGCTGCACGTGGTCGTGCCGCTCAGCTTCGTCAGCATGCTGGTGCTGCTGGCCCTGTGCCACGCCGACCCCGAGCAGGGCCAGTTGCTGCCGCTGCTGCCGCCGCTGGCGGTGATGGCCGCTTTCGGCCTGCTGACCATGAAACGGGGCGCCATCAACGCCATCGACTGGTTCTCGGTGATGGTGCTGAGCACCTGCGCCGCCGTGTTCTGGTTGTTCTGGTTCGCCAAGCTGACCGGCTGGCCGGTGCAACTGGCGAAAAATCTGTTGAAACTGGTGCCCGGCTTCAAGCCCGAGCTGGACCTGGCGGCCTTCTTCGTCGCCGCCTGCGCGACGGCCGGCTGGATCGCCCTGGTGCACTGGCGCATCTCGCGCCAGCCGGCCGTGCTGTGGCGCGCCGTGGTGCTCTCCTCCGGCGGCCTGATCCTGTTGTGGGTGCTGATCATGACGCTGTTCCTGCCCGAGCTGAACTACAGCAAGAGCTACGCCAACGTGGCGCGCCAGATCGCGGCGAAACTGCCGGCGGCGCCGAACTGCATCGAAACCAATGTCGGCGCGGCCCAGCGCGCCTCGTTCGCCTACTACGGCGGCCTGCCGTTTTCCGGCATGCAGGACGCCCATTGCGACGTGTTGCTGCTGCAGGACAGCGTCAAGGTGCGCGACGAGCTGGAGATCCAGCCCCAGTACCGCGGCAAGCAATGGATCAAGCTGTGGGAAGGCCGGCGCCCCTCCGACAACAGCGAACGCTTCCGCCTGTACCGCCGCGCCGACTAGCGGCCCGGACGCGGCCGCTCCGCTCCGGCTTGGGCACCCCGTGATATGGCTCAAGTATCACGGGGCGCGGATCGATTCACTTTACATTTTTTACAAATCCACTCATTTCCAAATCGAAACAATAGTTGTTCTTCGGGTTATAATGTTGTCTTAATGATTCCGGTGCCCCCACCTTGCCACCAGGATCTCCGCCAACATACATTGAGCCAGCCCATGACCCCGACTTCCTTCAGCACCCGTCTTCTCCCCGCCATCTTCGCCCTGCTGGGCGCCGGCGCCGCCGGCGCCGCCCCGACCGTGATCGACCTCGGTCCGGCCAACGCTTATTCCGCCTTCATCTTCGGCAACGTCGGCAACGCCGCCCACAGCGGTTTCCGCGACATCGAAGGACGCCTGGCCGCCGGCGGCAACGTCTTCCTGAACGGTTTTTCGGTCGGCGAGAAAAGCGCCCCCGGCGCGCCCGTCCTGGTCGCCGGCGGCAACCTGACCATCGGCACCGGCAACATCGCCCACGGCAGCGCCGCCTACGGCCAGAATCTGCAGACGAATCAGTGGTTCGCCCCGGGCACCTTCGCGCAGGGCCAGCCGATCAACTTCGCCGCCGCCCAGAACCAGTTGAGCGCGCTCTCGGGCAGCGTCGCCAAGCTGAAGGCCAACGGCAGCGTGGTCAGCGTCAACAGCGGCTACACCCTGATCGGCGACAAGAACGCCGACGTCAACGTCTTCAACATCGACTCCTCGTCCTTGAAAAACCTGACCCTGGACCTGTCCTCGCTGAAAAGCACGGCCCACATCATCATCAACGACCGCGCCAGCAGCATCGACCTGTCGGGCGGCTTCACCGGCTTCAGCGGCTTCGCCGACCGCACCCTGTTCAACTTCGCCGACGCCACCAGCGCCAGCCTGAGCACCTACGCCTGGGGCAGCATCCTGGCGCCGAAAGCCACCTTCTCCGGCACCGGCCACCTGGAAGGCAGCCTGATCGCCAACGCCGTCGCGGCCACCGCGCAGAACTTCTCGACCGTCGAAATCGGCGTCGGCGGCTTCCGCCCCGTCAGCGTCTCGGCCGTGCCGGAACCGGAAAGCTACGCCATGCTGCTGGCCGGACTGGGCCTGATGGGCTTCATGCTGCACCGCAAGGCCGCCTGATCCCGCGGCCGGCGGCGCCGCGCGCCGGCAGCGAAAACGACCCGCAGCCCGGGTCGTTTTTTTTCGTCCGAAACTTTTTATCGCGGCGCCACCACAAAGGGCGCGCACAGGACTATCATCATCAGACAACGCATTGCCGCACGGCACTGGCATTCGGGCAAGATGCCGGCCCCGCCCCGGCGGCGCGAACCCCTGCACTGTCGAGCATGTCATGCCCACGCTTTACCAACTACGGCGCGCACTCAAGAACAGCTATGTCCGCCTGGGCCTGGCCCTGCTGCTGGCCCTGGCCGCCGGCGCCGCCGTCTACCTGCCCGGCGAGGTGGCGCAGGACGCCAGCCCCCTGCTGCGCTCGCAGGACATCGGCGCCATCACGGCCCTGGCCGGCCAGCGCGAGCGCCTCGACTACCTGCTCGTGGCCCACCCGCAGTCGGCGGCGCCGCGCTACATCTTCAAGTTCAAGGACGCGGCGGCCCTGCATGTGGTGACGGTGCCGGCCAGCACCCACCTGAGCCTGGAGCGCGAGGTGCTGCTGCGCCAGGGCATCCCCTACGCCATCGCCAGGGACGACTTCCTGGCCGCCCACAAGGCCGCCCTGCAGGACGCGGACGGCGCGGCGCCGCTGGCGGCCGTGGCCGGTTTCGCGCAGCGCCACGGCTTCAACGTCCTGATCATCGCGCTGCTGCTGTTCGCGCTCAAGTTCGGCCTGCCCGGCATGGGCCTGAGCGCGCGGGTGATTCTGCCCGGGCAGTTGAAGGGCAGCATGGACGACCTGATCGGCATGGACGACATCAAGCAGGAGGTGCTGCACCTGGAGGACATGATCCGCCACCGCAACGTCTACCGTTCGCACAATATCGACAAACCCTTCAACGTCATGCTGACCGGGCCGGCCGGCACCGGCAAGACCAAGCTGGCCGGCTATCTGGCCAAGCAACTCAACCTGCCGCTGATCCAGGCCTCCGGCTCGGCGCTGGAATCGGGCTACATCGGCGGCGGCTCGAAAGCCCTGAACGGCCTGTACCGCAAGGCCTGCGCGCGCGGCAGTTGCATCATCTTCCTCGACGAGGCGCAGACCCTGTTCATGCCGCGCGGGCGCGGCGACAAGAAGTGGGAGGACGACACGGCGAACACCCTGCTGGGCCTGCTCGACGGCGTGCGCAGCGAGCACGGCGCCGGCGTGATCTGGGTGGTGGCCTCGAACTTCGACGAGGCCAGCAGCGAGATGGACGAGGCCATGCTGCGGCGCTTCTCGGTGAAGATCAACTTCCGCCTGCCCAACAAGGCCGAGCGGGGCGCGCTGCTGCGCAGCTTCCTGGCGCGCAAGGAGGACGGCTGCGTGGACTGGCCGCGCCTCGACCTGGACCAGGTGGCCGAGATCACGGCCGACCTCAGCCCGGCGCTGCTGGAGACGGTGGTCAAGCGGGCCAGCATGATCGCCATCCAGGAAAAGACCAGCATCGACACGGCGCTGATGTTCCGCGCCTTCGAGCGCTCCACCATCGGCCTGACCGACCGCGCCACCACGGCCGAGAAAACCCTGCAGCGCGAACGCATCGCCCTGCACGAGCTGGGCCACTTCTTCATGCAGATCGACCCGTATCTGCGCCTGGGCATGAGCCTGGCCGAGGTGAAGCAGAAGTCGCACCTGCTGAAGATCAGCACCGAATCGGTCTCCAAGCTGGGCGCGCTGGGCTATGTGCTGTCGGCCGGCGACGACGTCTCGCTGCGCACGCTCGAAGAGATGGAGCGCGACGTCATACAACTGTACGGCGGCGTGGCGGCGGAGGAACTGTTCTACGGCGCGCGCGGCATCTCGGTGGGCAGCCAGAACGACATCCAGAAGGCCACGGCGCTGCTCGACAAGATGGTCAGCCGGCTCTCGATGTACTCGCGCGCCAAGCTCGACTACGGCCAGCTCAAGCACGAGGGCAGCGCCGAACACACCCTGCGCCAGGTCGAGGCCAAGGCGGACGAGTTGTACAACTACACCCTGGCCGCCATCGCCGACTACCGCGACATCATCGGCCTGCTGCAGGGCGTGCTGCTGGAACAGTATGTGCTGTCCAAGGACGCCATCTTCGCGCTGCTGGAGGAGCGCATGGCGCTGCCGGCCGCCGCGGCGCGGCCGGACGGCGGCCTGCTTTGACGGCCGCGCCGCTCTTGAACGCGCCGCCGCATGGGGGCCGGCGACCGCGCCGGCGCAGTGAGGCCCTAAGCGCCTAAGCGCCGCCGCCCAGGCCCAGGTCGCCCGCCGCCTGCTGGCGCAGCACGAACTTCTGGATCTTACCCGTCACCGTCATCGGGAAGGACTCGACGAAGCGTATGTAGCGCGGCACCTTGTAGTAGGCGATCTGGCCGTCGCAGAAGGCGCGGATCTCCTCGGCGTCGGCCTGCATGCCGGGGCGCAGGATGATGCAGGCGCACAGCTCCTCGCCGTACTTGGCGTCCGGCACGCCGACGCACTGCACGTCCAGCACCTTCGGATGGCGGTACAGGAACTCCTCCACCTCGCGCGGATAGATGTTCTCGCCGCCGCGTATCACCATGTCCTTGGAGCGCCCGACGATGCTGCAAAAGCCGTCGGCGTCGAGCACCGCCAGGTCGCCCGTGTGCATCCAGCGCGCCGCGTCGATCGCCTCGCGGGTCTTCTCGGCGTCGCCCCAGTAACCCTGCATCACCGAATAGCCACGCGTGAGCAGCTCGCCCTTTTCGCCGCGCGGCACGATGCGCCCCTCCGCGTCGACGATCTTCACCTCCAGGTGCGGATGGACGCGGCCGATGGTCGACACGCGCAGCGCCAGCGGGTCGTCGACCGAACTCTGGAAGCTGACCGGCGAAGTCTCCGTCATGCCGTAGGCGATGGTGATCTGCGCCATGTGCATGGTGTCGATGACGCGCCGCATCACCTCGATCGGACAGGGCGAGCCGGCCATGATGCCTGTGCGCAGGCTGGACAAGTCGTAGCTCTTGAAATCGGCGTGGTCGAGGATGGCGATGAACATCGTCGGCACGCCGTGCAGGCCGGTGCAGCGCTCGGCCTGCACGGTTTCCAGCACCGCCTTGGCGTCGAAGCCCTCGCCCGGATAGACGATGGCGGCGCCGTGCGTGACGCAGGCGAGGTTGCCCAGCACCATGCCGAAGCAGTGGTAGAGCGGCACCGGGATGCACAGGCGGTCCGCCTCGGTCAGGCGCATCGCCTCGCCGATGAAGAAGCCGTTGTTGAGGATGTTGTGGTGGGTCAGCGTGGCGCCCTTGGGCGCGCCCGTCGTGCCGGAGGTGAACTGGATGTTGACGGCGTCGTCGAACTGCACGGTGGCGGCGACATTCGCCAGGCGCGCCAGATCGTCGGCGTCGATGCCGACGCGCAGCGAGTCGAAATTGAGCATGCCGGGCGTGGCGTCCGGGCCCAGGCGGATCACGTGGCGCAGGTGCGGCAGGCGCGGCGAACGCAGATCGCCGGCGGCGCAGTGGTGGATCTCCGGCACCACGTCCTGCAGGATCTCGATGTAGTTGCTGGACTTGAAGACGGGCGCCAGGATCAGCGCGCTGCAATGCACCTTGTCGAGCACGTACTCGAGCTCCGAGCGGCGGTAGGCGGGGTTGATGTTCACCAGGATCAGGCCGGCCTTGGCGGTGGCGAACTGGGTCAGCGCCCACTCGCTGCAATTCTGCGACCAAATGCCGACCCGCTCGCCCGGATTCAGGCCCAGCTTGAGCAGGCCGGCGGCCAGGTGCTCGACGCGCTGGTGGAATTCGCGGTAGGTCCAGCGCACATTCTGGTGCGCCACGACGAGCGCGTCGCGTTCGCCGAAGCGGGCCGCGATGTCGTCCAGGTAAGCGCCGATGGTGGCGCCGATCAAAGGGGTGGAATGGGCGCCGTGGACGTAACTAAGCTGCTGCATGAAGTCTCCTGATGGTGGCGGCAGGTGCGCTCTGCTCGAATAGGAAAATCATACCTCCTTTTCCTGACACCCCCATTACGGCAAACGAACGCCCCGCTATTGCTCCATCGCCGTCACCATGCCCTTGATTTTGACGGCCTTCTCGAAATGGTCCAGCTCGTGCGTGACGATCCACCACTGCGCCGCCTCCATCAACAGCGCCGGATTATCGTTTTTATTGGCGAAGAAGGCATAAAACGACAAGCCGACCGTCGGTCCCTTTTTGGCGATCTTGTCATTGCACACTTCGATGATTTTTTGCCGCAGACTTGCTCGCATCACGTCATTCGCTTCAAAGTAAGATTATTAAAAGAGAAATATACAGGATCGCGGCCCATTTACCGCAACAATGCAAGCGCGCCGACGGTGCCGGGCGCTTCCCGCGGCAGGAAGAAACGCATCATCCTGGAGGCGGCGTCCGGCCCGCCCGCGTCGGCGATCCGGCTGCGCCCGGGCAGGACAAGCGGAGGAACCGAGCAGCTCATTAGATCTACGCGGCAGCCCATCTTGGCCCCGGTTCGCTTATAGGATTTTGCCCGAGGATCCAAAACATCGGTCATACTTTAAAAGTTGCTCGTTGATTATTTGAACGGCTAATATGCTTTCACCAAAAATTTGGAACGACGAATGAAATTTGCCACTGCTTCTGCGCTCCGGCGATACCGCCGGCTTGCCTTATTGACGCTGTTATGTTCTTGCCTTGCTTCCTGCACCCTGGCCAAACTGAAAGGCGACGCCGAGACATTTTATTCATCCACGGTCCTGGTGGGCCGGGTCAGCAGTGCGATACCGTGGGATAAGCCCATCGTGGTGGCGGCCTATGCCAAACGCGAGGGCAAGCTCGCTGTCGTGCATTACACCGTGCTGCACGAAGCGGGCGGCTACGAGCTGCTGGTGCCCGAGGGCGAGTACGTCATATGGGCCTTCGGCGATACAAACGGCAACCTGAGCTGGGATGCGGACGAACCCGCGGGGCAATATCGACCGGGGCCGGTTGTTGCATCCGGAAGCGGTACGGTAGTCAACCTCAATTTCGACATCACCAACCAGGCGCAGACTGAATTTGCCGTCGGCACGACAGTGAGCAAAACGGTCCCGGCAACGCCGCACAGCACCCAGGCGGGTGCCATCGCCGACCTGGATGCGCCTATCTTTTCCGCACAATCGGGAAAAGGCGGCTATTGGGCTCCCACTGAATTTTTCCGTACGGCGGGCGGCAATATATACTTTCTCGATCAATACGATCCAGCCAAGATCCCTGTGCTGTTCGTGCATGGCGTGGGCGGTTCACCCCAGGACTGGCGATATTTTTTTGATCATCTGGACCGCTCGCGTTTCCAGCCGTGGTTCTTTTATTACCCATCCGGTGCATCGCTCGATTCGATTTCCTATTTGCTTTTCTGGAAGCTGATCAATTTGCAGCGGGCCCATCATTTCGACAAGATCTACTTTACCGCGCATAGCATGGGCGGCCTGGTAGTCCGCAATCTCCTTGCCAACTATGGCGCGCAAATTCCGGCCGAGAAGTTGTTCATCTCATTGTAGACACCATGGGGCGGCGATGCGATGGCCGATTTGGGTGTGCAGTACTCACCGGCCGTCGTCCCCTCATGGAACGATATGCAGGCCAATGGCCGCTTCATTCAATCGCTCTACCAGCGGCCCTTGCCTGCCGGCACCGACTACTACCTGTTTTTTGGCCATGCCGGCCGCTACAGTTTGCTCCGCTCCAGCAATACCGATGGCGCGATTACGCTGGCGAGCGAATTGCGGCCGGAGGCGCAAGCGGAAGCCAGGATGGTGTACGGTTTCGACGAGGACCATACGAGCATCTTGCGCTCGCCCCAGGCATTCGCCCGCTATGCCTCTTTGCTTGACGCGGCGGCGAAGAAAACGAAAAATACGACAGCGCCGCGCGGCGGCCAGATACGCATCGGGTTTTCTTTCGATGCGCGTCCAGGCCTGCCGCCTGTCGAACCGTGGATGATACTCACGCCCGTCGATCCGGCGCTGGAGCGGATCATTGTACCGATCAGCGTGCGCGACAACGGCCGGCTGCTCGGCCCTTTCCCCCCCGGCGCCTACGATGTGAGCGTGATGTCGTTTGGGTTCCAGGCGGCGCCCGTACGCACAACGGTCAATATCCGCGCCGGCGAGGTGCCCGAATTGCGCTTTAGCTTGGCCCCCGTTGGTACGCTGTCCGGGTATGTCGGCGCCGATGTCAAACCCGGCGACAATCCGGCCGGCAGCTATCGCGAACCGCACCGCGGCATCATGATTGAGTCGATCAGCCTGTCAAATGGACGAATGAGCAAGACGCTGGTTCCCGACAGAGGCCCCAAGGATCGCACCATCGACCACTATCTGTCCGGGCTGGACTACGCATCGGGGGCCGCGTTCTTCTTTGCCGGCCTGGATGACGGCGACTATGAATTGACCATCCGGGCCGCCGGTTACCAACCGTACCGGAGCGTGCGCCATGTCGTTGCCGGAGCAATCGGCCAACTCACGCCCATCGAGCTGACGCGACTGCAACGCTAAGTCTCCCCTTACACCTTCATCGGCAGAATCACCATCTGCAAGCCCTCCAGGTGCAAACGCCGCTGCACCGCCAGCGCGGCCTGGTTGTGCAGCAGGCGCGTGAACCAGTTGTCGGTGGCGAAGATGAGCTTGCTGGTGAAGAAGATCGCGTTGGGGAATTCGCCGCTGATCTCCTCGCACAGGCGCGTCACCTCGTCGACGGCGTCGGTGCCGAAGCCGATGTAGGAGGCCGACGCCATATTGTGGCTGTGGCAAAAGTCGACGAAGTATTCCAGCGTGTGGGCCGCCTCCGCGCGCATCTGTTCGAGCGCGCCCTCGCCGCCGTAGGCGTGCGAATCGACCGTCCGGGCGTTGACGAAAATGAAGTTCTTGAAGTGGCCGGGGAACATGCGCTGCACCCACAGCAGCGCGTGCAGCCCGCCACCGCGCGAGGTGCCGACGATGAACACGGCGGTCTGCTCGTCCGGGTTCGGCTCGATCTGCTCGGTGCACGCGCCGAAGGGCTGGCCGGCGAACACCTCGTCGACCGAATGGATCGCCGCCTTGGTCTGGCCGTAGTGCTTGCGGATAAAGATGCACAGGGCGGCGATGGCGCAGATGATGACGATCGTGGCCCAGCCGCCCTCGGCGAAGCGCTCGATGAGCAGGATGATCAGGATGCCGGTGCAGATGACGAAGCCGAGCAGCGACAGCAACAGCCGGCGCAACCAGTGCGTGCCCGGCACGCGGTTGCGCAACCAGTACAGGCACAGGCCGAACAGCGAGATGGCGAAGGTCAGGAACACGGAGATCGAATACAGCACCACCAGCAGGGTCACGCTGCCGGCCGTCCAGAACAGGATGGCCAGCGCGGCCAGGCCCATGACGAGGATGCCGTTCTGCGTCACCAGGCGGGTCGACAGATAGCGGAATTTATGCGGCACCCAGGAATCGGCCGCCATGTTCGACAGCACCGAGGGCCCGCCCAGGAAGCCGGTGTTGGCGGCGACGAACAGCAGGCCGGCCTCGAAGGCCAGCACGATCACCAGCAGCGCCTGGTTCAGCAGCGGCCCGCCCAGCCCCATGCTGGCGATGATGGTCTTGAAGGTGGAGGCGTTGAGCGTCTCGCCCGGGGTCGGCCTGGCGTCCCACAGCAGATAGAGCAGGATGATGCCGCCGGCCGTGAAGGCCAGCGAGAGCGCCATGTAGAGCATCGTCACCTTGCCGGTGCGCACGCGCGGCTCGGCCAGCAGGTTGACGTTGTTCGAGACCGCCTCCAGCCCCGTGTAGGTGCCGCCGCCCTGGGAATAAGCCAGCAGCAGCATGCCGGCCACGCCGGTCCAGCCGATGCTGCGCGCCAGTTCGGTGGTGTCGGCCAGGGTGTTCGGGATGATCTCCGGCAGGTGCGAGGCGTGCGCGACGATGCCGTAGACGATCAGCACCAGATGGGTGGCGACGAAGCCGAGGAAGATCGGCAGCAGGATCTGGATCGCCTCCTTCAGGCCGCGCAGATTCATCACGATCAGCAGGCCGATGAAGAACACCTCGGCGCCCAGCTTGTAGGGCTGAAAACCGAGCGGCAGGAAGGAGGCCAGCGCGTCGACGCCGGAGGCGATCGAGATGGCGATCGTCAGCACGTAGTCGAGGATCAGCGCGCAGCCGGAGATCAGGCCCATGTAGGGGCCGACGAGCTTGCTGGCGACGCGGTAGCCGCCGCCGCCGGTGGGGAAGAGTTCGATGACCTGGTTGTAGGCCAGCGCGATGATGAACACCGTCACGGCCGTGGCGATGGCCATGTACAGGCCGAGGTGGGTGTGGGCGCCGAGCGCCTTGAAGGTTTCCTCCGGCCCGTAGGAGGACGAGGACAGACCGTCCGCGCCCAGGCCGACCCAGGCGAGGAAGGCCACCAGCGCCATCGAGTGGCGGGTTTCCAGCTTCATCGGGTCGAGCGCCTTGCCGAGGATGATTTCGCGGATTTTCTTGTTTTTCATGCGTCTGGACGGCCGCCGGGAGACGGCGCGGTGCGAAAGGTAGCGTGATGATAGCCCATCCACACGGGAAAATTACTTGTCGAAATACAAAAATTCACGCAGTGCCTTGCAGGAACCCGTTAAATCAGTGATAATGCGTCTCGCGTTGCCGGGATGGCGGAATAGGTAGACGCACGGGACTCAAAATCCCGCGCTGGAAACAGCGTGCCGGTTCGATTCCGGCTCCCGGCACCAAGATCACGCAAGACACAGCCTCACAAAACATCCAAACCCGCATGCTTCCAAGCTTGACGGGTTTTTTGTTGTCCCCCGCCATCTCAGCGCAGTCATCCCATTGCACAAAGAGAGCGTCATTTTTAGCCACATCTGTTGGCGCCGGCGCGGAATGGCGCCGCGCTGCGGGGAACTGCCGACCCATGCGCAAGTTCCGCGCGCATAGTTGACGTGATCGAGTGTGCGTAGCATGGCGCAAAACTGATCGGGATGTTGCCGGGCATTAAATTTTGCTAAGACAGCGTGCATTTCCACGTTCGCCCAAGCCTTGTATCTGAAGAGAGAAAGCAGTATTCCATTCATACTCGGGGACTCCTTTGTATCGGCGTCGAGTTGCACCGCGCAGTCAGCGTGGCCGCCTGAGCGGAACATCTGCTTCCCGCCCGGACCGCAAGTGTCAATTGGAATATAGCCCATCCGGGCACTATTCCCCGGGCAGCCCATCGATGACGGCTCCGGCCTCAAGGCAGCTTTGACGGCAGGTCTTCCGTCCATAACAGGGCGTTCTTTGCAGCATCTTGTTCGCCGCGCCAATTCTCCATTTCCCGCTTCGGGTCGAACGGCCATTCCTTGCGCACGCGCCATCGAGGTCTTGCCCCAACCGACAGGCGTATCGCCGCGCGGCTCGTCGTAGGCGCCGCCGGGCACGATGGCGCCGACCCCGTTACAGAAATTACAGCGCGACATCCAATCTTGAAGTGCGCCATTACTTATCACCGCGATCACGATACCGACGATAAATGACAGGATCACAAAGGCCTAAAAAGCGCCCACGAAATAGTGGGGTATAAGATGTTGCCTTAAAAATAATTCCATGTCATACCAGAAAGAATTTTAATAATGCAATGCAACATGATTGCAGAAACATGAGCGTTCCGCGGAGATGGCAATCGGGGCGAAGTGCGCGCCAATGGCAAAGGGCGCAAATACGGCCTTGGCGCCGGGGCGGTTTTGCTCCTGGCAAGCGATCCGGAGCGCCCTGTAGCCCGGGCAGACCCTGAGATGTTGTTTAATTGACCGCATATATGCACTCTACGTTAAAAGCATTGTGCAGTGCATCATTTATGCCTTACTATGAAAATGATAGTTGGCAAGACCCCATGCCAAGCAGGCCCCGCAGTGTATCGCGATGCGGCGGGATCGGACAAGGTGACGCCCTTGTACGCTGGAATATGCTAGACGCATCACTCCGGGACGCAATTTCGCTGAAAACGGAACCCGTCTCCAATGGACGGCGCATTACTGACTTTTTTGCCTATCCCCGATACCCCGGGATCGCAAGTGATTTTTCTGACCAAAAAAATGCCGGTTTTTTTTGAATCCTCCAATATGCGCGTGTATGTCCATCAATAAGACGGGCCACCAATCGCATTATTTGGAACGGGCTTCGGAGCATGATATGAAAATTTACAAAAAAAATGGGATGCGATTCCGTCCTCGCTCGCCAGCGCTGGCGCTCATGCCGGGACACCATGGCCGGGGCTTGCCTCGGGCCCCAGCCGCCGCGCGGCAATGGGATCGCCATGATTGAATTACGCACCTCGCCCGAATATCAGCAGGCCAAGGTTCTGCTATCCGAAAAGAAACAGATTCAGGCGCGCCTGAGGGAGGTCGACAGAATGCTGCGCAAGCTGGACATTCTTCAGCCGGGCACGGGTGCATGCGCCAGAAAGGATCTGGAACAGGATCATTTGCTGGCGCACTCGGGCATCGGAGAGCAAGCCTGTGGGCAATGGGTCGGATCATCCGACGTCCATGCCTGCAAGCCCTGAGGGGCGATCCAGCATCCGCCAAAGCGGAGCGAAAGGGTTGCCAGAATCAGTAACCGCACTTCGAACGTACATCAGTTAGCTAAGTACCCGCGCAGAATATTTTGTGAGATGGATGCGGCTCAGGCCGGAAGCGATGCAAGGCGGCCGTCCCGACGCAATGCGAGCATTGTGAGGGGCGGCCAACCAATCCACCCAAGTTAAGGAAATTATGTGCGATTAAATCATTTATTATCAATATTATTAAATATATACTTGACATTGTATTAAAAGCGCGGCCGTCAGTGTGGATTTTTACTCCCGCTGCCTGCCATGTCCGTTCTGA
>JANXSQ010000308.1 GCA_025356595.1 Janthinobacterium sp.
GGGGGGGCGGCCCCCCCGCCGCGCGGTAGAGTAGAGCGGCGACCGTGTCATGCGGGCGCCGCTTTTTTTTGCCCGGCCGGCGCCCGCGCATGCCCCGAACTGGAGGGTAAAGCGGGCCCATTAAAAAGCACCGGAGGGAGCGGCGGCGGGTTAGAATCTAGCAGCGTTTCGCCCGGCCGCCGGGCCGGTTTTCCATTCAAGGTTGGTATGTTCATGTTCTCACCCGTAGCGATAGACGATGCAAGCTAAATTCCCCCACACCGTCGTTCAGTGCCTCACCGCCATCGCCCAACACCACGGCCTGCAAGTGAACCCGGAGCGCTTGATCGACGACTACGCCCTGAGCGCCGAGGAGCCGGCCGCGCCGCTCCTGCTGCGCATCGCCGGCGAGATCGGCCTGAAGGCCAAGGTCGGCGAATTGAGCTGGGAGAGCCTGCTGGCCCAGGGCGGCGTGTTCCCCCTGATGGCCCGGCTGGACAACGGCAACGCCGTGATCGTCGTCGGCGCCCGCACCGAGGGCGGCGGCGACGGCAAGGTGGCCCTGCTCGACCCGCTGGAAGAGGGCAAGGGCGTGATGCTGCTCGACCGCGCGCAGTTCTGCAGCCGCTGGCGCGGCGTCGTCGTCTTCCTCAAGCGCCAGCACGCGCTCACCGACCTGAACCAGCCCTTCAGCCTGCGCTGGTTCATCCCCGAGATCCTCAAGCAGAAGGCGGCCTTCCGCGACATCGCCATCGCCGCCATCGCCATGCACTTCCTGGCGCTGGCCTCGCCCGTCTTCTTCCAGCTGGTGATCGACAAGGTGCTGGTGCATCAGAGCTCCTCGACCCTGGCCGTGCTCGGCGTGGGCATCATCATCGCCCTCGTCTTCGACGGCATCTTCGGCTTCCTGCGCCAGATCCTGACCCTGGCGGCGACCAACAAGATCGACATGCGCCTGACCCGGCGCACCTTCGGCCACCTGCTGTCGCTGCCGATCGACTATTTCGAGACCACCAGCGCCGGCGTCATCACGCGCCACATGCAGCAGCTCGAGAAGATCCGCGGCTTCCTCACCGGGCGCCTGTTCTTCACCGCCCTGGACGCCACGGCGCTGTTCATCTTCCTGCCCATCCTGTTCACCTACTCGGTCAAGCTGGCGATGATCACGCTGGCCTTCACGCTGCTCATCGGCGGCGTGGTCGGCTGCATGATCCCGACCTTCCAGCGCCGCCTCAACGCGCTCTACGCGGCCGAGGGCAAGCGCCAGGCGATGCTGGTCGAAACCGTGCACGGCATGCGCACCGTCAAGGCGCTGGCCATCGAGCCGGCCCAGCGCAAGGCCTGGGACCAGCGCTCGGCCGAATCGATCTCGATGCATTTCCGCGTCGGCCAGATCTCCATCACCGGCAACGCCATCACCGAGTTCCTCGGCAAGCTGCTGCCGGTCATCATCATCGTCGTCGGCGCCCAGGACGTCTTCGACCAGACCCTGACGGTGGGCGCGCTGATCGCCTTCCAGATGATCACCGGGCGCGTCGTGCAGCCGCTGATCGCCATCGTCGGCCTGGTCAACGAATACCAGGAAACGGCGCTCTCGGTGCGCATGCTGGGCGAGGTGATGAACCGCGCCCCCGAGGGCCGCGCCGGCGCCGGCGGCCTGCGCCCGGTGCTGGGCGGCAGCATCACCTTCGACCAGGTGACGTTCCGCTACCCGGGCTCCAGCGCGGCCGCGCTGGACCGCGCCAGCTTCACCATCGCCGCCGGCACCGTGGTCGGCATCGTCGGGCGCAGCGGCTCGGGCAAGACCACGCTGACGAAACTCATCCAGGGCCTGTACGGCGTCCAGGAGGGCATCGTGCGCTTCGACGCCATCGACGCGCGCGAGATCGAGCTGTCGCACCTGCGCCGCCAGATCGGCGTGGTCCTGCAGGAGAACTTCCTGTTCCGCGGCAGCGTGCGCGACAACATCGCCGCCACCAAGCCCGACGCCACCTTCGAGGAGATCGTCGAGGCCGCCGCCGCCTCGGGCGCCGACGAATTCATCGAGCGCCTGCCGCAGGGCTACGACACGCTGCTCGAGGAGAACGCCTCGAACCTCAGCGGCGGCCAGAAGCAGCGCCTGTCGATCGCCCGCGCCCTGCTCTCCAAGCCGCGCATCCTGATCCTCGACGAGGCGGCCAGCGCGCTGGATCCGGAAAGCGAGGCCATCTTCATCAAGAACCTGTCGCGCATCGCCGTCGGGCGCACCGTCGTGATGATTTCCCACCGGCTCTCGACCCTGGTCAACGCCGACGCCATCCTGGTCATGCAGCGCGGCAGCCTGATGGACAGCGGCCGGCATGAACAATTGCTTGAACGCAGCGAAACTTATAAGCACCTATGGAACCAACAAACAAGCCACCTGTAAAGCCGCGGCGCGGCGCCAAGACGGTCGGTCCGGACATCGCCTTCCTGCCCGACGCCGACGAGATCGAACTGCGCCCGCTGCCGCGCTACGCGCGCATCACGCTGCCCGTGCTGGTCTGCGCCCTGCTGGGCGGCGTGGTCTGGGCCAGCCTGTCGGAGATCGACGAGGTGGTGGTCGCCGGCGGGCGCCTGATCAATCCGCTGCCGAACATCGTCGTCCAGCCGCTCGAGACCTCGATCGTGCAGAGCATCGACGTGCGCGTCGGCCAGATCGTCAAGAAGGGCGAGCGCCTGGCCACGCTGGACCCGACCTTCGCCCAGGCCGACGAGCAGCAGTTGCGCGTCAAGCTGCGCAGCCTGGACACGCAGAGCGCCGGCCTGACCACGGAGCTGGCCGGCACGCCCGGCGCCAGCGCCGGCGGCGACGCCGACAGCCAGTTGCAGGCGCGCCTGTCGGCCGAGCGGCGCGGCAATTTCCGCGCCCAGCTCAGCAAGATCGAGGAAACCGGCGCGCGCCTGCGCGCCTCGCTCGACACCAACCGGCGCGACCAGCTGGTGCTGGCGGCGCGCCTGAAGTCGGTGCTGGAGATCGAGACCATGCAGGAAAAACTGGTGGCGCAGCAGTACGGCGCGCGCATCCGCCTGCTCGAGGCGCAGGACAAGCGCCTCGAGGTCGAGCGCGACCAGTTGCTGACCAAGAACCGCGAGCAGGAGATCGTCCGCGAGCTGGCCGCCCAGGACGCCGACAAGGCCGCCTTCCACAAGGGCTGGCGGCAGAAGGCGATGGAGGACATGCTGCTCATCTCGCGCGACCGCGACGCCGTCCTCGAGCAGCTGCAGAAGGCCGACCGCCGGCACCAGTTGGTGAGTCTGGTGGCGCCGGCCGACGGCGTCGTGCTGGAGGTCGCCAAGCTCTCGCCCGGCTCCATCGTGCGCGAGGCCGAGACCTTCTTCACCCTGGTGCCGCTGGGCGCCCGCCTCGAGGCCGAGGTGCAGATCGATTCGCTCGACGTCGGCTACATCCGCCGCGGCGCGCCGGTGCACCTCAAGTTCGACGCCTTCCCCTACCAGCGCCACGGCGACCTGGCCGCCACCGTGCGCAGCGTCAGCGAGGACGCCTTCAAGCGTGAGACGGCCGGCGGCCCCGGCCTGGACGCCTACTACCTGAGCCGCATCACGCTCGGGCCCACCGGCCTGAAGCGCATGACGCCGCAGGCGCGCCTGCTGCCCGGCATGACGCTGAAGGCGGAGATCGTGGTCGGCAAGCGCAGCGTCATGTCCTACCTGCTGTGGCCGCTGACCAAGTCGCTCGACGAATCGCTGCGCGAACCCTGAGCCGCGGCGCGCCGATGAACCTTTTTTCCCGATCCCGATCCCGATGACGACCAAAATCAATCTGGTGCTGTTCCAGCCCGACACCGCGCGCTACAAGATCCTCGACTCCTACCTGGAGGTGATCGAAAGCCTGCGCTGGGGTTTGGAGGCGCTCGGCTACCGCTGCGGCTTCATGCGCAACCGCTTCGAGCACGACGCCGTGAACATCTTCTTCGGCTGGATCCCGGCGCTGCAGATGGGCGCCCTGGAGAGCATCCCGGCCAATTCGATCTTCTACAACCTCGAGCAGATGGCCGTCGGCAGCATGCGCGGCGCGGTCCTGCTGGAGCAGGCGGCGGCGCGCTTCCAGATCTGGGACTACAGCGCCGCCAACCTGGCCAACTGGGCCGAGCTGAACCCGCGCTTCCCGGTCTACCACGCGCCGGTCGCCTACGCGCCGACGCTGGAGTGCGTGCCGGCCGGGCCGGCCGAGGACATCGACCTGCTCTACGTCGGCAGCGTCAGCCCGAAGCGCGCCGAGAAGCTGGCCACGGCCTCCTCGCACAACAGTTCCCTGCTCACCCTGGGCAATGTCTGGGGCGCCCAGCGCGACGCCTTCATCGGCCGCGCCAAGGTGCTGCTGAACGTCTCGCACGACCGCCCGGCGATGAACATCTTCGAGGTCGTGCGGGTGTCCTACTACCTGGCCAACCGCAAGGCCGTGGTGTGCGAATCCTACCCCGGCCAGCACGTCGAGGCCGACATGCTGGCGACGCTGCGCTTCGCCGCCGCCGCCGACCTGGGCGAGGCCTGCGACGCCCTGCTGGCCGACGCGCCGGCGCGCGCCGCCTACGCCGAGGCGGGCTACGAGATGTTCCGCCAGCGCGACGTGCGCGCCGTGCTGCGCGGCTTTTTCAACTGAGGCGCGGGCCGCGGCGGCGGCCTTTTTTGGCCCCGCGCGCGGGCCGGACGCGGCATAATAGGGATGCTCGCGCGCGACCATTCCGCGGCGCGAGCCCGGTCCCCGCGCCGGACGCCCGCCTGAGGCCCATTTTTTAACGGAAGCGACTATGCTCAACAACAAAACCATCCTCATCACCGGCGGCACGGGTTCGTTCGGCAAGCAGTTTGTGAAAACCATCTTCGCCCATTACCAGCCGAAGAAGGTCATCATCTATTCGCGCGACGAATTGAAGCAGTACGAAATGGCGCAGACCTTCAACGCGCCGCAGATGCGCTACTTCATCGGCGACGTGCGCGACCAGCCGCGCCTCAAGCAAGCCATGAGCGGGGTCGATTTCGTCATCCACGCGGCGGCCCTGAAGCACGTCCCGGTGGCCGAATACAATCCGATGGAATGCATCAAGACCAACATCTACGGCGCCGAGAACGTCATCCAGGCGGCGCTCGACGCCAACGTCGAGCGCGTCATCGCGCTGTCGACCGACAAGGCGGCCAGCCCGATCAACCTGTACGGCGCCACCAAGCTGGCCTCCGACAAGCTGTTCGTGGCCGCCAACAACATGGTGGGCGACGGCCGCACCAAGTTTTCCGTGGTCCGCTACGGCAACGTGATCGGCTCGCGCGGCTCGGTCGTGCCCTTCTTCCAGAAACTGCTCGACGGCGGCGCCACCGAACTGCCCATCACCGACCCGCGCATGACGCGCTTCTGGATCACCCTGCAGCAGGGCGTCGACTTCGTCATGAAGAACTTCGCGCGCATGCACGGCGGCGAGATCTACGTGCCGAAGATCCCCTCGGCGACGGTGACGGCGCTGGCGCACGCGCTGGCGCCCGGCCTGCCGCAGAAGAACGTCGGCATCCGCCCCGGCGAGAAGCTGCACGAGGTGATGTGCCCGTTCGACGATTCGCACCTGACGCTGGAGTTCCACGACCACTACGTGATCCAGCCCTCGTTCGCCTTCACGACCCGCTCCGACTACAAGCTCAACAACCTCGGCGAGGCCGGCGTGCCGGTCGCCGACGGCTTCGAATACAGCTCCGGCACGAACACCGAGGTGCTTGACGACGCCGGCCTGCGGCGCCTGATCGAACTGGGGAGAGAGGCGTGATTCCCTACGGCCGCCAGTCCATCTCCGAGGACGACATCGGCGCCGTGGTGGCCGTGCTGCGCTCCGACTGGATCACCCAGGGGCCGTCCATCGAGGCCTTCGAGACGGCGCTGGCGGCGTACTGCGGCGCCGCCTACGGCGTCGCCCTGGCCAACGCCACCGGCGCGCTGCACCTGGCCTGCCTGGCGCTGGGCGTCGGCCCGGACAGCCTGGTGTGGACCTCGCCGAACACCTTCCTGGCCTCGGCCAACTGCGCCCGCTATTGCGGCGCGGCGGTCGATTTCGTCGACATCGACCCGGACACCTACAACCTCAGCGTGGCCGCGCTGGAGCGCAAGTTGATCGCCGCGCGCGCCGCCGGGCGCCTGCCCGACGTGCTGATCCCGGTGCATTTCGGCGGCCAGAGCTGCGACATGCAAGGCATCGCCGCGCTAGCGCGCGAGTACGGCTTCCGCGTCATCGAGGACGCCTCGCACGCGGTGGGCGCCGACTACCTCGACGGCAAGGTCGGCAACTGCCGCTATAGCGACCTGAGCGTGTTCAGCTTCCACCCGGTGAAGATCCTCACCACCGGCGAGGGCGGCATGGTCATGGGCCGCGACCCCGAGCTGCGCGCCGCCCTGCTGCGCCTGCGCTCGCACGGCATGGTGCGCGAGCCGGCGCAGTGCCGGCGCCAGGATCAGGGCCCCTGGTACTACGAGCAGCAGACGCTGGGCTTCAACTACCGCATCACCGACATCCAGGCCGCGCTGGGACTGGCGCAACTGGGCCGCCTCGACCTGTTCGTGGCGCGGCGCCGGCAACTGGCGGCGCGCTACGACGCGCTGCTGGCCGGCCTGCCGCTGCGCACGCCGCACCAGGACGGCGCCGGCCGCTCGGCCTTCCACCTGTACCCGGTGTGGATCGACGAGGCCGCCGCCGGCAAGGGCCGGCGCGCCGTCTTCGAGGCGCTGCGGGCGCGCGGGATCGGCGTCAACGTGCACTACATCCCCGTCCACACCCAGCCCTACTACCAGGATCTGGGTTTCGCGCAAGGCCAGTTCCCGGCCGCCGAGCGCTACTACGCCGGCGCCATCAGCCTGCCGCTCTACTATGACTTGAGCGAGGCCGAGCAGGACCAGGTCGTGGCGGCCCTGAAGGAGGCGCTGGCATGAGAATCGCGATCATCCCGGCGCGCGGCGGCAGCAAACGCATCCCGCGCAAGAACATCAAGCCCTTCGCCGGCCGGCCGATGCTCGCCTACGCGATCGGCGCGGCGCGCGCCAGCGGCCTGTTCGAGCACATCGTCGTCAGCACCGACGACGCCGAGATCGCCGCGGCGGCCGTCGCGCTGGGCGCCGAGGTGCCCTTCATGCGCCCGGCCGAACTGTCGGACGACCACACGGCCACCATTCCGGTGCTGCAGCACGCCATCGGCGCCTGCCGGGCTCTGGGCTGGGACGCCGACCAGGTGTGCTGCATCTATCCCGGCGTGCCGATGCTGCAGGCCGCGGACCTGGGCGCGGCGCTGGCCCTGCTGGAGGACGGCGCGGCCGACTACGCCTTCACCGTGGCCGCCTTCCCGGCGGCCATCCAGCGCGCCCTGCGCCGCTCGCCGCAGGGCAGCATGGCGCCCTTCAATCCCGAGCACGTGCTGACCCGCACCCAGGACCTGGAGCCGGCCTACTACGACGCCGGCCAGTTCTACTGGGGGCGGGTGGCGGCCTGGCTGGGCGGCGTCTCGCCGCACCACAACGGCCGCGGCCTGGTGATCCCCGAATGGCGCGCCGTCGACATCGACACGCCGGACGACTGGCGCCGCGCCGAGCTGCTGTACCAGGCGCTGCACGCGCCGGCATGAGCGGCGTCGTCTTCCGCGTCGACGCCTCGCTGGCCAGCGGCAGCGGGCACGTGATGCGCTGCCTGACGCTGGCCACGGCGCTGCGCGCCGGCGGCGCGGCCGTCAGCTTCGTCTGCCGCGTCCACCCCGGCCACCTGTGCGGGTTGATCGAGGAGCGCGGCTTCGCCGTGCGCCGCCTGGCGGCGCCGGACCCGGCCTTCGTTCCCGCCGGCGGCCCCTACGCCGCCTGGCTGGGCGCGGCGCCGGCCGAGGACGCGGCGCAGACCCTGGCCGCGCTGGACGGCCGGCCCGACTGGCTGGTGGTCGACCACTACGCCATCGACGCCGCCTGGGAGGGCGCGCTGCGCGGCGCGGTGGGGCGCATCCTGGCGCTCGACGACCTGGCCGAGCGGCGCCACGATTGCGATATCCTGCTCGACCAGAACATGGTGGCCGGCATGGACGGGCGCTACGCCGGCCTGCTGCCGCCCGGCTGCGCGACGCTGCTGGGGCCGGACTACGCCCTGCTGCAGCCGGAATACGCCGAGTGGCGCGCGCGCCGCGCGCCGCCGCGCCAGCCGCCGCGGCGCCTGTTCGCCTTTTTCGGCGGCGTCGATCCGGCCGATTTGAGCGGCAAGACCCTGCAGGCCTTCCTGGCGCTGGGTCGCGCCGGGCTGGAGCTGGACCTGGTGCTGCCGACCCAATATCCGCAGGAGGCGCTGCGCGCCCGGGCCGCCGGCCACGCCAATGTGCGCCTGCACAGCGGCCTGCCCAGCCTGGCGCCCCTGATGGCGCGGGCCGACCTGGCGCTGGGCGCCTGCGGCGCGACGAGCTGGGAGCGCCTGGCGCTGCGCCTGCCGGCCCTGGTCGTGCTGGCGGCCGAGAACCCGCGCGCCGGCGCGCTCGAGCAGCAGCGCCGCGGCCTGGCTTTTTTGCTGGGGACGGCGGCCGAGCTGGACGCCGGGGCCATCCTGGCGGCGCTGCGCCGCGTCTACGCCGAGGGCGTGGCCGCGCTGGTGCCGGGCGCGCTGGAGGCGACGGTCGACGCCGGCGGCGTGCAAAGGGTGCTGCTGCGGATGGCGGCGCGGGAACGACAATGACAAGGGGAACGGCATGACGCAGCGCATCACACTCAGACTGGCCTCGGCCGACGACATCGACGAGGAATACCTCGCCTGGTACCGCAACGACGACCATTTGCTCGACACCTTCACTGGCTCGCGGCGCGTGTTCCGCGACGAGGAGGTGCGCGCCGACGTGCTGGCCAGCCAGGCCGGCGACCGCGTCGCCTACTGGCTGATACTCGACACGGCCAGCGGGCGCAAGATCGGCAACGTCAAGATCGGCCCGATCGACCACGTCAACAAGACCTCGGACCTGGTCTGCTTCATCGGCGAGCGCCAGTTCCACGGCCTCGGCCTGGCCAAGGAAGCCATCGCGCTGGCCTCGCGGCTGGCCTTCGAGCATTACGACATCCGCCGCCTGCAGGGCGGTATGTACGTCACCAACATCGCCTCCATCAAGGCCTACCTGGCCGGCGGCTGGCGCGAAGAGGGCTTGTTGAAGGGCTACTACTGGGTCGACGGCGCGCCGGTCGACCGCTTGCTGGTGTGCTGCCTGAATCCCGCCTATTTTAGCGACACAGAAACCAATCAATAAGGGGAACACCATGCGCGTGGGTCAATACACCATCGGAGCGGGCCACAAGCCCTTCATCATCGCCGAAATGTCGGGCAACCATAACCAGTCGCTGGAGCGGGCGCTGGAGATCGTCGAGGCGGCCGCGCGCAGCGGCGCCCAGGCGCTCAAGCTGCAGACCTACACGGCCGACACGATGACGCTCGACATCACCAGCGGCGAGTTCCGCATCGACGACGCGAACAGCCTGTGGCGGGGGCAGAACCTGCACGCCCTGTACCAGCAGGCCCACACGCCGTGGGAATGGCATGCGCCCATCATGCGCCGCGCCGCCGAACTGGGCATGGTCTGCTTCAGCACGCCCTTCGACGACAGCTCGGTCGACTTCCTGGAAACGCTCGACGTGCCGGCCTATAAGATCGCCTCCTTCGAGGCCATCCACCTGCCGCTCATCGCCCGCGTGGCGGCGACCGGCAAGCCGCTGATCATCTCGACCGGCATGGCCAGCATCGCCGAAATCGACGAGGCGGTGCGCACGGCGCGCGCGGCCGGCTGCCGCGACCTGGTGCTGCTGAAGTGCACCAGCACCTACCCGGCCACGCCGCAGAACACCAACGTGCTGACCATCCCGCACATGCGCGCCCTGTTCGGCTGCGAAGTCGGCCTGTCCGACCACACGATGGGCCTGGGCGCCTCGGTGGCGGCGGTGGCGCACGGCGCCAGCGTGATCGAAAAACACTTCACGCTGCGGCGCGCCGACGGCGGCGTCGACAGCACCTTCTCGCTGGAGCCGGAGGAATTGACGGCGCTGGTGGTGGAGACCGAGCGGGCCTGGCAATCGCTGGGCCAGATCGCCTACGGGCCCACCGAGGCGGAAAAGAAATCGCTGGTCTACCGGCGCTCCGTCTACATCGCCGAGGACGTCAAGGCAGGCGCCGTGCTGACCGAGCAGAACCTGCGCTGCGTGCGGCCCGGCCTGGGCCTGGCGCCGAAATACTACGAGCTGCTGCTGGGCCGGCGCGTCAACCGCGACGCCGCTAAGGGCACGCCGATGAGCTGGGACCTGCTGGGGGGCTGAGCATGACATACCGCGTTCTGATCGTCGGACTGGGGCAGATCGGCCTCGGCTACGACCTGGGCGGCGCGCCGGCCGAGCAAGTGTATTCGCACGCCCGCGCCGTCAGCCGGCACCCGGCCTTCACCCTGGTCGGCGGGGTCGACGGCGCGCCGCGCCAGCGCGCCCTGCTGAGCGAGCATTACGGCTGCCCGGCCTACGCCGACCTGGCCGAGGCCCTGGCGCGGCAGGAGATCGACGTGCTGATCATCGCCGCGCCGACGGCGCAGCACGGCGCCATCCTGCGCCAGGCGCTGGAGCTGGCGCGGCCGCGCCTGGTGCTGTGCGAAAAGCCGCTGGCCTACGAACTGGCCGAGGCGCGCGCCATGGAGGCGCTGTGCCGCGAACGCGGCGTGGCCCTCTACGTCAACTACATGCGGCGCGCCGACGCGGCCGTGGTGGAGGTGCGCCGGCGCATCGAGTCGGGCGCCATCGCCGGCCCGCTGAAGGGCGTGTGCTGGTATTCCAAGGGCTTCCAGCACAACGGCTCGCACTTCTTCAACCTGCTCGAATACTGGCTCGGCCCGATGCGCTCGGCCCAAGTGATCGCGGCGGGCCGGCTGTGGGACGGCGTCGACGCCGAGCCGGACGCGCGCGTCGTCTTCGGCGCCGGCGGGGTGCTGTTCCTGGCCGCGCGCGAGGAGGCGTTCTCGCACTACACCATCGAACTGCTGGCCGCGAACGGCCGCCTGCGCTACGAGCAGGGCGGCCGGCGCGTCGAATGGCAGGCGGCGGTGGCCGGCGCGCTGCCCGGCTACACCGTGCTCTCGCCCGAGGCCGAGCTGCTGCCGGACGGCATGGCGCGCTACCAGTGGCACGTCGCCGAGCAGATGGCGGCGGCGCTGGGCGGCGCCGCGGCGCAGTTGTGCAGCGGCGCCGAGGCGCTGGCGACGCTCGAGAGCATGCACACCATCACGGAACAAAGGCAGGCGCGCATCTGAGCCGCCGCCGCACACAAAGGAAAACGACATGAAAAACTTGGCAATCGCCGGCGGCGCGCCGCTGCGCACCGAACCCTTCAAGGGCCGCCGCACCATGGGCGAGGAAGAGAAGCGGGCCGTCATCGAGGTGATGGACAGCGACCAGTTGTCGTCCTTCTTCGGCAGCCCCGGCGCGCAGTGGTTGGGCGGGCCGAAGGTCAAGGAGTTCGAGCGCAAATGGGCCGAGCAGTACGGCTTCAAGCACGCCATCTCGGTCAATTCCTGGACCACCGGCCTGATGACGGCGGTCGGCGCGGTCGGCGTCGAGCCGGGCGACGAGGTCATCGTCTCGCCCTACACGATGTCGGCCAGCGCCACCGCGATCCTGTTCTACGGCGCCATCCCGGTGTTCGCCGACGTCGATCCGCTGACCTTCAACCTGACGGCGGCCAGCATCGAGGCGCGCATCACGCCGCGCACCAAGGCCATCATGCTGGTGCACCTGTTCGGCCAGGCCTGCGACATGGACCCCATCATGGCGCTGGCGCGGCGCCACAATCTGAAGGTCATCGAGGACGCGGCGCAGGCGCCCGGCGTGTACTACAAGGGCCAGCCGGTGGGCGCCATCGGCGACGTCGGCGGCTTCAGCCTGAACTACCACAAGCATATCCACACCGGCGAGGGCGGCATGCTGGTGACCAACGACGACCATCTGGCGCTGCGCTGCCAGATGATACGCAACCACGCCGAAAACCTCACCGAGGCGCAGGGCATGGAGGACTTGTCGAACATGATAGGTTCGAACTACCGCCTGACCGAATTGCAGGCGGCGATAGGCTGCGTGCAGCTGGACCGCCTGGACGGCTACCTGGCGCACCGCCAGCGCCTGGCGCGCCACCTGGGCGAGCGCCTGGCCGGCATCGCCGGCCTGACGGCGGCCACGCTGGCCGAGGGCGCCGGGCACGCCTACTATGTCTATCCGATCAAGTACGACGCCGCCGTCACCGGCATCGAGCGCTCGCTGTTCGTGCGCGCCGTGAACGCGGAACTGCCGGTGCCCGGATCGGCCGAGCAGGTCGGCCTGGTGGCCGCCTACGTGCGTCCGCTCTACCTGGCGCCGCTGTACCAGAAGAAGATCGCCCTGGGCAGCAAGGGCTTCCCGTGGAGCATGCACCCGGAACTCGAGTACGACTACGCCAAGGGCCTGTGCCCGGTGGTCGAGCGCCTGCACGAGCAGGAAATGCTGCTCACGACCCTGGTGCGCGAGCCGCTCGGGGAAGCCGACATCGACGCCTTCGTCGACGCCATCCGCAAGGTCCTGGCGCACAGCGACGAATTGGCGGGGCTGGCGTGACGGCCGCGCGCCGGGAGGCTTAAGCGATGGCCAGCGCGGCATTGCAGATGAGCGAGTGCGACGACGACGCGGCCTGGGACGGCCTGGTCGCCGCCTCGCCGCAGGGCACGGTGTTCTCCAGCTCGGGATTTTTGCGCTCGCTGGGTTGCCGCTTCCGGCGCTACCTGATCGGCGCGCCGGGGCGTCCGCAAGCCCTGTGCGCGGCGATCGAGGACGAGGCCGGCGAGCGGTTGCTGGGCCACGACTACACGCCCTATCTGGGCCTGCTGTTCGTGGCCGGCGCGGCGACGCCGGCGCGCCAGCGCGTGGCCGAGGAAATGCGCCTGAGCCAGTTCGCGCTGGAGCAGTTGACGGCGCGCTACCGCACGGTGGCGATGGCGCTGTCCTGGCAGTACGCCGACGTGCGTCCCTTCCTGTGGCATAACTACCACGAGAGCGCGCTGGGCCAGTTCAAGGCCACGCCGCGCTACACCGCCGTGCTCGACCTGGACGGCATCGACGCGGCCACCTATCCCGAACAGACGCGCGCCTGCCGCCGCCAGGAGCTGCGCAAGGGCGCCGCCTACGCCGTGCGCGAGGAAAGCGACGTGGAGGCCTTCCTGGCCATGTACGCGCTGACCTTCGCGCGCCAGGGCATCGCGCTGGCGCCGGCCGCGCTGGCGCTGGTGCGGCGCATCACCACGGCGGCGCTGGAGCAGGGTTACGGGCGCCTGAGCAGTTGCAGCACCGAGCAGGGCGCGGCGGCGATGACGCTGTTCCTGTTCGACAGCCGGCGCGCCTACTACCTGTTCGCCGCCAACGATCCGGCGCTGCGCAACAGCGGCGCGGCGACCCGGCTGATGTTCGAGAACATCTACGACGCCAAGCGGCGCGGCCTGGCCGAATTCGACTTCGTCGGCGTCAACTCGCCGCAGCGCGGCGATTTCAAACTCAGCTTCAACCCCGAGCTGAAGCTGTACTTCGACATGCGCTGCGAGCGCGCCGCGGCATGAGCGCGGCCGGCCGCACGGCCATCGTGGCGCACGACGCCGGCGGCGCCGAGGTGCTCAGCAGCCATGTGCGGCGGCAGGGCCTGGACTGCCTGTTTTCGCTGCAGGGCCCGGCGCGCGCCGTGTTCGAGCGCAAGCTGGGGCCGTTCGAGAATCTGCCGCTGGAGGCGGCGCTGGCGGGCAGCGCGCGCCTGTTGTGCGGCACCAGCTGGCAATCCGACCTGGAACTGGAGGCGATCGCGCTGGCGCGCCGCGCCGGCCTGCCCTCGGCCGCGTGGTTGGACCACTGGGTCAACTACCGTGCCCGCTTCGAACGGGGCGGCGCGCTGCGCCTGCCGGACGAAATCTGGGTCAGCGACGACTGCGCGCTGGCGCTGGCGCGCGCCGAACTGCCGCAGGTGCGCCTGCGCCAGATGGAGAATCCCTACTTCCTCGACATCGCCGCCAGCCTGCGCGCCGAGCCGCGCCTGTTTCCGGCGCTGCCGGGGCGGCTGAATGTGTTGTATGTGTGCGAACCGGTGCGCGAACACGCGCTGCTGCGCTACGGCGACGAGCTGCACTTCGGCTATACAGAGGAACAGGCGCTGCGCTATTTCCTGAATCATGTGGCGGCGCTGGGCGCGCCGCTGGGCCGCGTGCTGATCCGTCCGCATCCGTCCGAGGCGGCCGGCAAATACACCGCGCTGGCGGCCGAGTTCGCGCTGCCGCTGGCCTTCAGCGCCGGCGACACCCTGAGCGCCGAAGTGGCGTCCAGCGACTGCGTGGTCGGTTGCAGCAGCATGGCGATGGTGATCGGCCTGATCGGCGGCAAGCGCGTCGTCAGTTGCATCCCGCCGGGCGGGCCGCCGTGCGCCCTGCCGCAGCCGGAGATCGAATCGCTGCGCGCCCTGTTGGCGCAATAGGGCGGCGCGCAAGGCGCAAAAACGACGCCGCGGCGCCGCGCGCCTACAGCAGGCGGCGCAGCGCGCAGGTCTGCTTGAACAGGCTGACGTAGTCGGCGAACTGGGCCATCGCGAAGATGTGCAGATTGTTGGCATCGTCGCGGAAGTCGTCGAGCTGGGCCAGCGTCGCCTCGACGCTGGCGCGCGGCACGATGCGGCTGTCCGCCGTGGCCGCCTCGGCCTTGCTGAGCGGCGCCGGGATCGGGTTCAGGATGGGCACGGCGGTGCGCAGGAATTCGATGTCGGCGTTGGTCGGCGCGTCGTACATCAGGCACAGGTCGATGCTCTGGGCGAACTGCGACAGCGAGCCGACCAGGCAGGCGCGCATGGCGTCGGCGTCGGCGCCGCAGGCGCGCTCGATGATTTCGATCAGCGACTGGGCCTGGCGGCAGCGGATCCGCAGCGTGATGCCGTGTTCGGCGCACCAGGCGGCGATGCGCGCGATGCCGGCCAGGTAGACGGAAAACTCGGTGCACATGATGCCGTTCAGCGAGATGCCGTTGAGCAGCAGGCCGACCGTCTTCAGGGGCCCGGGCGGCGCGCTGCTGGCGCCGAAATTCTCCACATAGGGCAGGGTCTGGTGGCGCAGGCGTTGGCGCCGGCTGTTAAACAGCGGCAAACCCTGCATCGGGTGGGTCAGCATCGTCACGTCGCCGTAGTCGAATTCGATGTCTTCGCTGGTCTTGGCGTGCGGCACCATCAGGACGGGGATGCGGTGGCGCGCGGCGAAGCTCAGCAGCGGGCCGTGGAAGCCGGCGTCGTGGTCGGAGAGCAGCAGCTTGCCCGGCTTGTGCGTATGGAAATGTCGCTCCAGCGCGTGCAGGTCGACCACCTGGCACTGGTACAGCGTGCTCAGCTGGCGGGCCTGGCGGGCGCGGTACTCGGGCGTGGCGATGTAGGGCGCCAGCAGCGCGTCCAGGCGCGCCTCCAGGCGCTCGGCCAGGGCGGCCAGCGGTGGCGCGCCGCCGCTGAGCGCCTGCTGGTGGTGCAGGCGCATCAGATTGGTCTTCGCCGTGGCCTCGAAGGGCACGCCCCAGTATTTCGGCTCGATGTGCAGATTCGTCTTGCCCGAGGCCTGCAGTTCGGCGCTGAAATGGGCCGCGTCGTAGAAGCAGGTCGGCAGATGGCTGAGCACATCGTAGGGGCCGGCCTCGGACTCGCCGAAGTTGATCACCACGTCCGCCTCCTCGGGGCGGGCGCCGTATTTGACGGCCGAGAAGGGAATCTCCATGGTGCGCAGCAATTGCAGCAGCAGCAGCGCCGGCACGAAGGACGGCCAGTAATAGGTGGAGGGATTGTCGCACAGGAAGACGTGCGGCTTGTGCTCGCGCAGCTTGCCCAGCACATCCTTCCACAGGCCGTTGTACCAGCGGTGGCCGAGGAAGAAATAGAACAGGTTCAGGTGCTGCCAGCCGGCCAGCGAGGCCTCGGGCAGCAGTTCGCGCAGCTCGGCGTCGAGCGCGGCCTCGAAGGCGTGCGCGTCGGCGTGCGCCGCCGCCACCAGCGCCGGATAGTCGGGACAGGCGTTCCAGGCGACGAACTCGGCGTTGCGCAGCGCGCTGGCGGCGATCGGGTCGACCAGCGTCGGGTCGAAGAAGACCACCCGGTACTGCTCGAGCCGGGCGGCGACGGTCTCGGCGACGGCGATGTCGTGCGAGGTGGTGATGATGAGCAGATTGTCCATGCGGCGGCGGCGCGTTCCCGACTAGCGCTTCAGGACCAGGCCCTGGCCGGTCGGCAGCGGGAAGACGCGGTATTTGCGCGCCTCGAACCAGGCGTCCTCGGCGATTTTCTGGACGCGGTATTCGCCGGCCCATTCGTAGTCGTCGAGGATGACCATGCCGCCCGGGACGACGCGCTCGAACAGGGCGTCGAGGACGGCGATTTCGAAGGCGGCGTTGTTCAGATCGATGTGCAGGTAGGCGATTTTTTGCGGCGAATTGCCTTCCAGCGAGGCCGGCAGCAGGCCCTTCACCAGCCTGACGTTGTCGTAGCCGGCGAAGCGTTGCTGGATCTGCTCGTACATGCCGTCTTCCTGGCCGACGAATTTATGTCCTTCGACGGGATTGTAGTCGTAGGTGTCGTAGCCCCAGAAGGTCTTGCTGAACTCGTCCTTGCCGAAATAGTCGATGACGGTCTTGATGCCGGTGCCGCGGTACACGCCGCACTCGACGAAATCGCCCTCCAGCTGCGAGCAATGGTAGGCCGAGCAGGCCAGGATGTAGCGGCGCCAGGCGATGGCGCGGTCGGCGTCGTTCTGCACGTTGGCCTCCCAGGCGCGCACGAAGGCCTGGTCCTCGAAGGGCGAGTTGTTCTTGCCCCAGGTGAAGAGGTTGTCGCCCAGGTAGGTGCCCGGCACGACCAGGGCCTTGGCCTCCTCCATCAGGGCGTAGAAGCGGGCCGGGTCGGTCAGGCCCCACACGGTTTGCACCATGAAATTCATGATGCGGCTCGGGTCGGCGATCGGGGTGTGCGCTGGCAGTTTCATGCTGTGTTCCTTTGCGGCGGGTGGGGCGAAGGGCGGCGCCGACGGCGCCATGGGGAGGGCGGCGCGGTCCGGCGACAGCGCCACGCTGCGGAACAAATCTTCCAGGTCGCGCACGAAGCGCGGGCTGTCGAACAGCGCGCAGCTGAGGCGCTGCTCTTGCAGTTGCTGTTTCATTTCGGCCACGCGGCGCGGCTGCAGCGCCAGGCCGACGGCCTTGTCCTCGTACTCCTGCAGGCTGTGCGTGACCAATTCGGGCAGATCGACCGCCAGCAGCAGGCTGCCGGCCATGCGCGAGGAGAAGGTGCGTCCGCTGCAGGTGAGCAGGGGCAGGCCGGCCCACAGCGCGTCGCTGGCGGTGGTGCCGGCGTTGAAGGGCATGGTGTCGAGGAACAGGTCGGCCACCTGGTAGCGCGCCAGGTAGTCGGCCGGCGTGACGCGCTCGGCGAACAGCAGGCGCGCCGGGTCGATGTCGTGGGCGGCGGCGGCGGCGCGCAGGTTCTGCCGCACCATCTCGTGGTCCGACACCAACCACAGCACGCTGGCCGGGGCGCGCGCCAGGATGCGCATCCAGCTGGCGAAAACTTCCTCGGTGAACTTGAAGTTGTTGTTGAAGGAGCAAAACACGAAGGCGTCCTCCGGCAGGCCGCAGGAGGCGCGCGTCGGCCGCGCGCCGATGGCGCGCTGGCGGTCGTTGATCTGGAAGGAGCGCGGCATGTACAGCGGCCGTTCGGTGAAGTAGGGCGCCAGTTCCGGCGGCAGCACGAAGGCGTCGGCGATCACATAGTCGATGCAGGGCAGGGCGGTCGGGCCGGGGAAGCCCAGGTAGGTCATCTGCACCGGCGCCGGGCGCCAGGACAGGATGTTCGGGCGCGTCCCCAGGGTCAGGCCGTGCAGGTCGACCAGGATGTCGATTTCGTGCGCCAGGATGCAGCGCGCGGCGGCCTCGTCGTCCATGCCGTCGATGCGGATGTAGTGGTCCATGGCGCTGACCACGCGGCTGCGCAGCGGCGTGCCGTCCTCGCGGCTCCAGGAAAAGGCGTACACCTCGACGCTGCTGCGGTCGTGCAGTTCGTAGAGTTCGGCCGTCAGGATGGAGACGGCGTGCGAGCACAGGTCGGAGGACAGGTAGCCGACGCGCAGGCGTTCGTGGCGGTAGCCCTGCGGCGGCGCCAGCGGCGCCGTCGCCGGCATGACTTTTTCGGCGACGAAGCGGCGCGAGGCGGCCAGTTGCTCGGCCGGATCGGTGTCGGCGCTCAGGCTGGCCAGCGCCGAGGTGGCCTCGATCATCTGCTGCTCGCTGACGCCGGCGATGGGCTGGTAGAGCGGCCACTGGCACAGCTTCTGGCGCAGGTGGATGACGTGGGTGAGCACCTTCGGCTGTTGCGGGTCGACCTGCAGGCTCTTGACGAGCACGTCGTTCGCTTCCGGCAACTGTTTGCGGATCTCCAGCAGGCGGCCCAGATTGTTCAGCGCCTGCAGATAGAAGTCGCGCTCGCCGGCCACCTCGGGCCGGGCCAGCGCCGTGACGCGGTTCCACAGCGTCAGCGCCTCGACGGGCAAGCCCCTGCGCTCGAGCAGGGTGCCCAGGTTCAGGTGGGCTTCGATGAAGTCCGGCTTGAGCGCCAGCGCGCGCCGGTAGCTTTCCTCGGCGCCGGCGTCGTCGTTCTGGTTGCCCAGGCTGACGGCGAGGTTGAACAGCACGGCGTAGGCGACCTCGGAGACGGTGTGCTCGAGCCAGAGGCGGTACAGGGCGACGGCGTCGGCGGTGCGCGCCGCCTGGATGTGCAACTGGCAGACGCTGAACAGTTCGACGATGGGCAGGGCGCCGCGGCGCGCCAGCGTCGCCGCGAGGGCGGGCGCGGCGGCCATCTGGTTGCCGGCGAGGGCGAGGCGGAGCGTTTGAAGCGGATCGGGCTGGTGGCGTGCGGGATTTTTTTTCATGATTTGAGTCATCTAGCGGTTGAATTGCTCCGGCGTTCGATTCGAACAACAATGTAGGGCCATGGGCGCCTACCCGCCGCCGCTGGTGGGAACAAGCCGAAGTATTTTAAACCAGAATAAGTTTCTCCCGGCTAAAATTTAACGCCGGAACAGCGGCCCGGAAGCGCGTCTTTTCGACGCGCCGCTGGCGCCCGCCGAATGCGGGTATGATCCGCCACAGGCGCGCGCCGCGCGTCCCCTCCCGCCCTGGACAGCCATGCTACACACACCCGCCTCCTTCATCCCGCTGCTGGCGCCGCAAGAGCACGCCGAGCCGCTGACCTTCGTCTTCCACCGCGAACGCCTGTTGCTGCGCGAGGCCGACCTCGGCTTGCCGGACGCGGCCTTCCTGGCCGCCCTCGGCGTCGACACGGCGCGCGCCCATCCGCTCGGACTGTGGGACGGCCGCTATTGCCAGGTGGCGCTGGTCGAGGACGACGCGCTGCCGGACGCGGCGCACGCCTACCGCGGCCTGCGCTCGCTGTTCAACGCCGTCGACGACGGCATGCTGGGCCTGGCCAGCCGGGCCTGCCAGGTGGCCGAATGGGCGCGCACCCACCGCTACTGCGGCGTCTGCGCGGCGCCGATGGCGCTGGCCGCAGGCGAGCGCTGCTTCAAGTGTCCGGCCTGCGGCATGTTGGCCTATCCGCGCATCTCGCCGGCCATGATGGTGCTGATCCGCAAGGGCGAGCGGGTGTTGTTGGCGATGCACACGAATTCGCCGTCGAAGCGCTTCAGTCCGCTCGCCGGCTTCCTCGAGGCGGGCGAATCGATCGAAGAGGCGGTGCACCGCGAGGTGATGGAGGAGGTCGGCCTGCGCGTGCACAATCTGCGCTACTTCACCAGCCAGTCCTGGCCGTTCCCGCATTCCTTGATGATCGCCTTCACGGCCGACTACCTGGACGGCGAGATCCGCGTCGACGCCAGCGAGATCGCCGAGGCGCGCTGGTTCGGCCCGGACGACGTCTGGCCGGAGCCTGTGTCGACGGTGTCGATCTCGTCCCTGCTGGTGGACGCGCACCGTCCCGGCGTGGTCCGGCCGGCCTGATCCGGGCGGCCGGCGCGCCGGGCCCGGCCCGTCCTCAATGGCGGTAGTCGTTCACCACATGGCGGGTGAAGTTGTACTTGCTGCCGCCCGGCAGCAGGTCGATCAGGCGCTTCGGCGTCGAGGCCGACATGAAGGCGTCGGCGGCGCCGTCGCCGCTGCGGAATTTCATGCCCGGGCTGAGGATCTGGTTGGCGCGTATGGTCAGATGCTGGAAGCTCTTGGTCTTCTCGTTGTTGAGGATGAAATGCAGTTCCTGCTTGAAGGTCAGGTAGGGGATCTTCAACCACCAGCCCTCGTCCGCGCCGTACACGACGACGTTGGAAAAATGCGTGTTCTTGTCCGTCAACGCCGGCGCGCCGAGGCGGTCGTTGATGCGTTTCCTTGCTTCGATCTTGGTCATGCGGTTTCCTTCGACAACACGAAAAAGCGCCCCGCCCGCGCGGCGCGCCACAAGCCGCATTTTGACACAGTTCGCCTCAGCTAATTTCCAGGATGTCGGCCAGCCAGTCGACGAACACGCGCACCCGCGGCGAGAGGTGTTTGTTGTGGGCGTAGACGATGGAGACGGGCAGCGGCGCCGGCCGCCAGCGCGCCAGCACCTCCTCCAGTTCGCCCGCCGCCAGCAGCGCCTCCATGCCCAGGCGCGGCGCCTGGATCAGGCCCAGCCCGGCGCGGCAACTGGCGACATAGGCTTCGGCGCTGCTCACCGACACCAGGCTGCGCATGGCCAGGCTGCGGCTGGCGCCGTCCTCCTCGTATTCCCATTCCAGGTCGCGGCCGCTCTGGCTGGAAAAAAAGTTCACCGCGTAGTGGCGCGCCAGGTCGGCCGGCGTCTGCGGGCGGCCGTGCTCGGCCAGATAGGCGGGCGCGGCGCAATTGATCTGCTGCATGGCGCCGATGCGTCTGGCGACCAGGCTGGAGTCGCGCAGCGTGCCGGCGCGCACGGCGCAGTCTATGCCCTCGCCGACCAGGTCGGCGTAGCGGTCGTTCGCGCCCAGGCGCACCTGGATGTGCGGGTACTGCTTGAAAAAGGCCGGCAGGGCGGGGATCACCATCAGGCGCGCCAGGCGCTCCGGCAGGTCGACGCGGATGGCGCCGCTGGGCAGGTGGCCGGGGCCGAGGAAGAGGGCGTTGACGTCCTCCAGTTCGTCGAGCAGGCGGATGCAGCGCTCCAGGTAGATGGCGCCCTCGAGCGTCAGGCTGACCTTGCGCGTGGTGCGCTGCAGCAGGCGCACGCCGAGCAATTGTTCGACGCTTTGCACGGCGTTCGTCACGGTCGGCTTGGGCAGGTCGAGCTGTTCGGCGGCCTGGGTGAAGCTCTTGCATTGCGCCACGCATTTGAAGATGTGCATCGCCTTGAACTGATCCATCGCGGCCCCTTCGATTGGATCGTTTTTTCGAATAAACAAAGCAATAATAGCGTATTTATTCTTCGCCGCGCGCCGCGCATACTGTTTCCACCGGGCCCAGCACTCCGCGCCGCGGCCCCTTTTCACCGGAGAATATTATGCAAGTTCGTCAACTCGGCCGCAGCGGCCCGCAGGTAGCGCAAATCGGCCTCGGCCTGATGGGCATGTCCGACCTGTACGGTCCGGCCGAACGGGGCGAGAGCATCGCCACCATCCACGCCGCGCTGGAGGCCGGCGTGACCCTGCTCGACACGGGCGACTTCTACGGCATGGGCCACAATGAGTTGCTGCTACGCGAGGCGCTGGCCGGCGGGCGGCGCGACAACGCCGTCATCAGCGTCAAGTTCGGCGCCCTGCGCGACCCGGACGGCGGCTGGAGCGGCAGCGACTGCCGCCCGGCGGCCGTGAAGAATTTCGCCGCCTACTCGCTGCGCCGCCTGGATGTCGAGCGCATCGACATCTACCGTCCGGCGCGCCTCGACCCGGCCGTGCCGATCGAGGACACGGTGGGCGCCATCGCCGAGCTGATCAAGGCCGGCCACGTCGGCCACATCGGCCTCTCGGAGGTCAGCGCCGCGACCCTGCGGCGGGCCCACGCGGTGCACCCGATCAGCGACCTGCAGATCGAATACTCGCTGATCTCGCGCGGCATCGAAGACGAGATCCTGCCGGTGGCGCGCGAACTGGGCATCGGCATCACCGCGTATGGGGTGCTGTCGCGCGGCCTGATCAGCGGCCACTGGAGCGCCCGGCGCGAGGGCGAGCAGGATTTCCGCGGCCAGTTCAGTCCGCGCTTCCAGGGCGCCAACCTGGCCAGCAATCTCGCGCTGGTCGAGGAGCTGCGGGCCATCGCCGACGAGCTCGGCGTGACGGTGGCGCAACTGGCCATCGCCTGGGTGGCGGCGCAGGGCGCCGACATCGTGCCCCTGGTCGGCGCGCGCCGCCGCGACCGCCTGCGGGAGGCGCTGGGCGCGGTCAGCCTGCGCTTGTCGGCGGCCGATTTGGCGCGCCTGGAGCGGGTGATCCCGGCCGGCGCGGCGGCCGGCGGACGCTACCACGCGCATCTGGCGCGCGACCTCGACAGCGAGCGCGCGGCGTCCTGAGGCCGGCGCCCTCAGCCCGGCGCCCTCAGCCAAGCGCCCTTAGCCAGGCGCCCTTAGCCAGGCGCCCTTAGCCAGACGCCCTTAGCCAGGCGCCCTAAAACAGCAGGATCAGGGAGCCGAGCACGATCATGCCGGCGCCGGCGGCGCCCTTCAGCGTCGGCGCTTCGCCCAGCAGCGTCCAGCCGGCCAGCACCACCAGGGCGACGCTGAGCTTGTCGATCGGCGCCACCTGCGACACCGGCCCCAGTTGCAGGGCGCGGAAGTAGCACAACCAGGACAGGCCGGTGGTCAGGCCGGAGGCGATCAGGCAGGTCCAGCCGAGCCAGTTGCCGCCGGCCGGACGCTGCCATTCCGCGCGCAGCGAGATGATGGCCGCCGTGACCATCAGGATGACGACGGTGCGTATCAAGGTGGCCATATTGCTGTTCATGTGCGCCACGCCCAGTTTGCCCAGGATGGCCGTGAGCGCCGCGAACAGGGCCGACAGCAGCGCGAAGCCCTGCCAGGAAAATGAAATGTGCATGCTGTTCCTTCGCTTCGCATGAATGGATTTAATAATACGCGGACGCCGGCATTGATAATGCGGCTATTTTTGCTTTTAATATAATGATATCGATAAATTAAATAGGGCAACATTCAGCGTTGTTTTCCTGACGGGCATATAACATTGCCTTGAAGATATTGCTTCACGGCATGCAAAATTCACCGTATATTCGGCGTATTCGGAGTAGGATCGAACGGTGCCGAAGCCGCGCCGGCGCCGTCGCATCCCCGTCTCCCAGGTCCCGGCCGGCGGACGCGGATGGGGAATACACGTCGCTGTAACACCATAATATGTTGGAGACTATCGTGAAGAAACTGACCTTTCAGCAAAAATTATGGATCCCCTTGCTGTGCAGCTTATTGTGCATCACGGGGATCTTTTTGTATAACGCGGTGCAAACGCGCGACCTGCGCATCGAAGAGCGCAGCGGCGACTTGAGCAACCTCGGCGACATGGGCGTGAGCATCCTGAAAATGTACGGCGAGCTGGCCGAGACCGGCAAGATGAGCAAGGAGGAGGCGCAGAAACAGGCCATCGCCGTCGTCAAGGGCCTGCGCTACGGCAAGGACGGTTACCTGAGCATCGTCACCACCGACACGGTGGCCCTGATGAACCCCTTCAAGCCGGCCAACGACGGCAAGGATGTCAGCGAGGTCAAGGATGTCAACGGCGTGTATCTGTACCGCGACATCGTCAAGCTGGGCCGCAGCGACAGCGGCGCCGGCTTCGTGCGCTATGTCTGGCCGCGGCCGGGCGACACGGCGCCCTCGCCGAAGATGAGCCGCGTCAGCACCTACAAGCCGTGGGGCTGGATCATCATCAACGGCATGTACATGGATGACATCGACACCGCCTTCCGCCAGTCGCTGCTGAGCGCCGGCGGCTTGCTGCTGGCGGTCTGCGCGCTGCTCTCGGTGATCGTCACGACGATCAACCGCAGCCTGCGCCACGCCTTGGGCGGCGCGCCGGAGTACGCCGCCGAGGTGGCCGAGAAGATCGCCCGCAACGACTTGAGCGGCGTGGTCGCCACGCACAAGGACGACCGCAGCAGCGTCCTGTTCGCGATGAAGACCATGCAGAGCAACCTGGCGACGACGATAGGCGAAATCCGCAACAGCGCCGACACCATCGCCACCGCCTCGAGCGAAATCGCCAGCGGCAATATGGACCTGTCGGGACGCACCGAATCGCAGGCCAGCGCGCTGGAGGAAACGGCCGCCTCGATGGAGGAACTGACCTCCACCGTGAAGCAGAACGTCGACAACGCCGTGCAGGCGAACCAGATGGCGCTGTCGGCCTCGGAGGTGGCGCAGCAGGGCGGCGCCGTGGTGTCCAAGGTGATCGCCACCATGGACACCATCAACGCCTCGGCCACGCGCATCGTCGACATCATCAGCGTCATCGACGGCATCGCCTTCCAGACCAACATCCTGGCGCTGAACGCGGCCGTGGAAGCGGCCCGCGCCGGCGAGCAGGGGCGTGGCTTCGCCGTGGTCGCCTCCGAGGTGCGCAACCTGGCCCACCGCAGCGCGGCGGCGGCCAAGGAAATCAAGGCCCTGATCGGCGACTCGGTCGACAGCATCGCCGCCGGCAGCGCGCTGGTCGGCCAGGCCGGCGCGACGATGGACCAGGTGGTCGCTAGCGTCTCGCGGGTGACCGACATCATGGCCGAGATCACGGCCGCCTCGCGCGAGCAAAGCACCGGCATCGGCCACGTCAATCAGGCGATCGCGGAAATGGATTCGGTGACGCAGCAGAACGCGGCGCTGGTCGAACAGGCGGCGGCGGCGGCCGGCAGCATGCAGGACCAGGCCGCCAATCTGGCCGGCCTGGTGGCGCGCTTCAAGCTGGAGGAGGGCGAGGGCGGCATGCCGCGTCCGGCGCCGGCCGCGGCGGCGCGCGGCGTCAAGGCTCGTCCGGCGCGCGCGCTGGCGCTGCGCTGAGGCGCGGCGGGAACCCGGGGCGCGCGCTCCGGGTTCCCGCCGGTCTTTATTGCGCGCGCTCGAACAGGCCTTCGAGGAAGTCGACGAAGACCCTGACCTTGGCGGCGCGCTCGTGCTTTTTCTGGAACAGCACCGACACGTCGGGGCCGGGCGCGCTCCAGTCCTGCAGCAGCGGCACCAACGTGCCGTTGCCGATCGGCACCGTCAGCGACACCGACAGGGCCTGCACGATGCCGCAGCCGGCGCTGGCCGCCGCGATCATCGATTCGACGTGGTCCATCGCCAGGCCGCCCTGCGGCGTGTGGGCGAAGGGCGCGCCGTCGCGCTCGAACAACCAGGGGCGCAACTGGCGCGTCTTCGGATACAGGAAATTCAGGCAGGCGAAGTCGGACAATTGTTCCGGCGTCTGCGGCGCGCCGTGGCGGCGCAGGAATTCGGGCGAGGCGCAGCACACATAGCGCGTGCGGCAGACGGTCTTCGCCACCAGATGCGCGTCGGGCACGTCGCCGATGCGGATCTGCACGTCGACGCCCTCCTCGGCCATGTCGATGGGGCGGTCGCCGGCCGTCATGCGCAGGGTGATGTCGGGGTAGGCCGCCAGGAAACGCGGCAGCGCCGGCGCCACGAAGAGACGGCTGATGACGCTGGGCATGTCGACGCGCAGGCTGCCGGCCGGCGCCTGGTTCGAGCATTGCAGGCTGCTTTCCAGCTCGTGCATATCGCTCAGCAGATGCAGGGCCCGCTCATGGCACTGGCGCCCCTCGTCGGTGAGCGACATGCTGCGCGTGGTGCGGTTCAGCAGCCGGGTGTTGAAGTGCGTCTCCAGCGCGGCGACCTGGTTGGTCACCGACGAGGTCGAAATGCCCAGGCGCTCGGCGGCCTTGCTGAAACCACCCGTTTCCACTACGGCGCAGAAAACCTTCAGCGCGTCCAAACGATCCATGCCTACTCCATCCTAATGGGAAATGCCGGCCGAAGCCGGGTTTAGGAGCCGTTCAAAAATAACTGTACCATTTGGATCGGCCCTGGCGGGCGCGCTGCTGCGTTGCTCGTCGTCGCGATAGCTCGCTATGACTCCTTCTCGCGCCTTGCCTCGCAACTCGCCAGGACCGCCCAAATGTCACACTTATTTATTCATGGCTCCTTACTGCGCGCCGGCGGGGGCCGCCGGCTGCTCGGGCGCGGCCTCGAATTCCAGCTTGCCGCCGTTGACGACGAAGCTGCCCACCGGCTGGCCCAGGTCGGCCTTGGGATCGTTCTGTAGTTCGGTCAGGCTGTTGCAGGTGTTCGTTTCGACCTGCCACAACTGGTCGCCGAGGCGCAGGTTCCAGGTGCCGTCGGCGGCGGCGAACAGCTCCGCCTTCACGTCCGTGGCCGGCTGCACCGTCGTCAGACGGTGCAGGCGCTGGCATTCCGGCAGGCGCGAGGCGACCAGGGTGACGGCGGCCTCGCTTTTCCAGAAGTAGGACTGCTGGCGGCGCAGGGTCAGGGAATGGTCGCGGCCGTCGATGTAGTAGGAGGCGGAATCGTCGACGCAGCCCGCCAGGAAAACAGCCATCAGAACGATCAGGGTCTTGCGCATGGGCGTCGCTTTCCAGTGTGTTTCCGTAGGTAAATGGCGCGCAAACGCCGGCCGGGCCCGGCAAACGGAGGCTGGCGGGGCGGCGCGGCGCCGGCCGGCGCGCCCGAAGCGGGGCCGTCAGAAAATTTCGCGCCGACGTGGCATTATATCGGTGCCCGCCGGCGCCGGCATGCTCATTGTTGCCATGCCCCAGCCCGCTTCCAACCTGGAGAGAAAAACATGATCGATCTATATTACTGGACCACGCCCAACGGCCACAAAATCACGATGTTCCTGGAGGAGAGCGGCCTGCCCTACCGCATCATCCCCGTGCACATCGGCAAGGGCGAGCAATTCCAGCCGGACTTCCTGGCCATCGCGCCGAACAACCGCATTCCGGCCATCGTCGACCAGGCGCCGGCCGACGGCGGCGCGCCGATCCCGCTGTTCGAGTCGGGCGCGATCCTGCAATACCTGGCCGAGAAAAGCGGCCAGTTCCTGCCGCGCGACGTGCGCGGGCGCGCCGAGGTCAGCCAGTGGCTGTTCTGGCAGATGGGTGGCCTGGGGCCGATGGCCGGCCAGAACCACCATTTCAACCTGTACGCGCCGGAAAAGATCCAGTACGCCATCGAACGCTACGTGAACGAGACCAACCGCCTGTACGGCGTGCTGGACCGGCGCCTGGCCGGGCGCGCCTTCATCGCCGGCGAAGAGTATTCGATCGCCGACATGGCCGCCTATCCGTGGATCGTGCCGCATGAAAAGCAGGGCCAGAAGCTGAGCGACTTCCCGCATCTGGCGCGCTGGTTCGCGGCCATCGCGGCGCGTCCGGCGACCGTGCGCGCCTACGCCCGCGGCGCCGAGGTCAACACCGCGCCCACCGTCAGCGAAGAGGCGCGCCGCGTGCTGTTCGGGCAGACCGCCAAGCCGCTGTAAACCGGGCCGCGCCCAAGCGCCGTGGCCCGGGCGCCGTGGCCCGGATGCTGTGGTCCGGGCGCGGCGGCGCGCCTGCGGCATCGATGGTCGCGGGCGGCGCGCCTCAGGCGCTCTCGGCCTGGGCCCGGAAGGCGGCCGCGTCGACCTGCGGCAGGGCGGCGTGGGCGGCCGCGAAGTGCGGCTGCGCGCCCCACAACGCCGCTTCGCCGATGATGTAGAAATAATGCTCGGCGCGGGTCAGCGCGACGTTGAGCAGGTTCGGCTTGGCCGCCGCCCACGCGGCCGCGCCGGCGCCGGCCTGGTCGGCGCCCAGCACCATCAGCACCATGCCCTGCTCCTTGCCCTGGAAGGTGTGCACGGTGCCGATGCGCTCGCGGCACCACTGCGCCAGTTGCTTGCGTTCCGGCGCCTGTTGCGCGCCGTCCCAGCCCATTTCCAGCAGGCGTTTGCGCACGGCGTCCTTGACGGCCTTGAACGGCGAGATGATGTACAGCGCCGGCAGGGCGCCGTCGCGCCGGTACAGGCCGCGCAGCACCTGCGCGACCAGCTCCACCTGCTGCGGCACCACCTGCTTGAAGGTGGCGCGCCCGGCGACGTCGATCCAGGCGCTCTCGCCCAAGCCGGGCGCCTTGGCCGGCGGCGCGCGCCGGGCCATGCCGTAGACCATCTTGCCGCCGTAGGCGATGCCGTTCGAGAGCGAGAACATGGGTTCGGCGCAGCGCCGGTGCACGCGCAGCGGGCTGCCTATCCACAGGCCGCCGGCGTCGGCGCCGGCGACCAGCGTGCCGTAGGGATTGGCGGCGTCGGCCAGGCGCTGCACCGACACCTTGTCGGGCGCGTAGGCGCCGTCGCGGGTGTGCGGCGAGTGCGCCGACAGCGTCCGCACCAGTTGCGCCGGCACCGTGAACACCGGTTCGATCTGCAGCGGGTCGCCCACCACGATGGCGCGGCGCGCCCGCCACAGCGCGCCGACGGCGGCCTGCGGCAGGGCCTGGCCGGCTTCGTCGATGAAGAGCCAGCCGATCGATTCGGCCTCCATGCCGCGGAACTGGCGCGCGAAGGAGGCGAAGGTGGTCGAGACCACCGGCACCACCATGAACAGGCTTTGCCAGATCGGCGCCACATGGGCGTCGTTGTCGGGGCGCTTGTTGTCGAGCAGCAGGGCGGCGGCGAACAGGTTGCCGCCGAAGCCGGCGCCGCCCTTCTGCGCCACTTCGGCCAGCCAGGCCTCGTGCAGGGCCAGCGCCTTGGCGAACAGCGTCGAGCGCAGGTGCGCCAGTTGCGTGTCCTGCCACAGGCCGCCGATCTGCGCGGCGTCCGTTTCCAGGTGGGCCGGGCTGGGCGGCGGCGTCAGGTGCGGGAAGCGGGCGCGGCACACGGCCAGGCGCGCCTGCGGCGCCTCCCAGGCGCGCTGGCTGGCCGCCAGGGCCACGCGGGCGGCGTCGGCGACGCTCTGGCAGCGCGTGCGGCGCGGCGCCATGACGCTGATGACGTGGGTCTTGGCGGCGGCGACGCGGCGCCCGGCGTGGCGCTGGGCGTCGGCGTTGCCGGCCACCTCGGCGCTGTGGCGGCGCGCGGCGGCGTTGCGCAGCAGGCGCGCCCACCAGGGCGGCGCGGCGCGGTTGAGCAGGCGCTCCTCCTCGCGCAGGGTGGCCAGGGCGTCGAGTTCGACGGCCATGGCCGCCTCGGCGCCGGCCAGCGCCTGCTGCGCGGCGTCGTCCTCGGCCAGGGCCTGGTCCAGCGCGTCCTGCTCGGCGCGGCAGAACTGCTCGCGCGGCGTGGTGCCGGCGCCCTGCCACAGGTCGGCGTATTCGGCCAGCTCGGCCAGGACCGCCTCGACCTGCTCCTCGGCGCCGCGGTAGTCGGCGGCGGCCTGGGCGAAGCTGGGGCCGCGGTAGCTTTCCAGCCACTGGCGGATGTTTTGCGGCGCGCCGGGACGCGCCCGGTCGCGCTCCTTGCTGTCGTAATAGAAGGTGGAGACGAAGTGCTTGCGGTTCTGGCTCTTGCCCAGCGCGCAGGAAATCAGGCCCCAGGGCAGGTCGCCCGGCGCCAGGTATTTGATCCTGCCGTCGCTGCCCTCGGCGGCCAGGCGCTGCGCCACCGATTGCAGGTAGCGCGCGCCGGACCAGGCGGCGCCCAGTTGCTTGCGCCGCGGCAGGTCGCTGGAAATGTTCTCCACGGCCGCGTTGTTCGACGAGGCCAGCACCATTTCAAAGCCGCACAGTTCGGGGCGCAGGCGGGCGATGGTGGCCGAGCGGCTGTCGCCGTTGAAGCCGATCTTGAGCTTGCCGACGAAGGCGTCCGAGGCCTTCTCCAGGCCGGCCAGCACGCCGGCGCGGCGGACGATGTTTTCCGTGAAGATTTCGCGCAGCAGGGTGGTCTTGCCGGTGCCGGGCGGGCCGTTGACGGAGAACAGGCCGCGCTCGGCGACGTGCTGCAGGCCGGCGTTGATGGCGAACTGCTGCATCAGGCTCATCGAGCGGCTGGCGTCCTCCAGCCAGTGGCCGCGGTTGCCGTGCAGCGGATGCAGCATGTCGAGGATGGCCTGGCGGCCGGCGTCGCTGTACAGGTCGGTGCGCTGGGCCGGCGCCAGCGGCGTCAGGTAGGCCGCCAGGGCGGCCGGCACCTGGCCGGCGCGCACGGCGCGGATGGCCCGCTCCAGGTCGTCGATGTAGAAGCTGTTGAGGATGTCGATGCTCGCCTCGGCGGCGAAATCGAGTTCGCCGTTGCGCGCCGGGGCGGGCGTGGGCGCCGTCTCGCCCGTCTCGGCCGGCGCGCCGGCCTTCTCGGTGCAGATCTCCAGCAGGGCGACGGGCTGGCCGCGCTCGGGCGTGAAATTCGCCCATTGCGCGAACAGCTCGTACAGCGCCAGGATGTCGGGGCCGCACAGGGCCGAGTTGGGCGCCGCGTCCGCCGCGGCGGGCGGGCGCGCGGCGCGGAAGTTCTGCAGGCGATCCTGCAAGTCCTGGCGGGCGCTGTCGAAGGCGTCCTGGGCCAGGCCGGACCAGCCCTGCGCCAGCATGTGGCCCAGCGCCCACGGCACGGTGGACACCGAGACCGGCTCGAAACTGGCTTCGCCGGCCGCGTTCAGGGTGAGGCGGGCGAAGCAGGAGCGGCCCTGGGCGTTGCCGCGCTCGGCCTCGTCGAACTGCGCGCCGGGCGCGGCGGCGCAGGCGCGGCCGATTTCTTCCTTGTCGAAGACGCCGAGGAAGAGCTTGAAGCCGCTCACGCGCAGCTCGGGCGGCACGCTCAGGCGCGCCAGGAAGTCGGCCGGCTGGCCGGCCAGATCGCTGCGCGTCAGCCAGCGCAGCTTCCACTCATCCTGTGTGTCGCTGACCTGGGACAGGTCGAAGGGCACGAAAAATTCGATCTTGTGCCAATAGTCGAGAATGTCGAGAAGGCGCTGCTGTTCTACCTGAGTCATGGTGATATCTGTTGAAGCTGCTGCGATTGGGTGGTGGCGAAAATACCGGCGGCGGCGCGGCGTGGCGACGCGCCTGACGCAGCATAGCGGTTTTTCGCTCCGGCGTTGCCCGCGCACGCGGGGCAAGGGCGGAATTATCCCCTCGCGCGGCGGCCTGCGGGGATTTTCTTGCGCCCGGCCGGCGCGCCGGCGCGGCCGGGGGGCGGCATTGTGTACATTGTCTATCCATGCGACAACACGACGTTGACCCGAACCGGCGCTGCCGCCATACTAGACAGTCGCGCCAAACCCATGCCGTATCCCGCTGGCGCGCGCATTTTGCGCCCGGCGAGAGGGCTTGCTTGCACCGCATTACCGCTTTCATTGAATACAGATAAGGATTGGCCATGACCGTAGAAAACAAAAAAGTTGTGTATGGGACGGAAGACTTGCTCATAACTCTGTGCAACTCCGTCACCCGAGTCTTGAACATCGCGATGCACAGCAAGGTTCATTACTCCGGCATGGTGCAGCGCATCACCAAGGTGGGCCTGAAGCCCGACATCGGCTGCTTCGTGCTGTTCGACGGCGGCTTCACGGGCCTGGTGGTGCTCAACTTCGCCGCCGACACGGCCATGGAGGTGTACGAGAAGTACATGCTGAACATGGGCATGCCGAAGTCGGAGCTGGCGAAGTCGCACACTTCGGACGAGGTCGGCAACATCATGGGCGAGCTGATGAACCAGATCGTCGGCGACTTCACCGGCAAGGTGCGCCGCGAATTGCAGACCAACATCACGCAAAACCAGCCGAAAATGTTGGTGCTCAACAAGCAGGTGATGCTCAGCGTGGACGCGCCGCTGGATCGTCCCGAGATGCGCCGCGTCACCTTCTACACGGAAAAAAACAATATTTTCTACCTGGAACTGGCGATCGACCGCACCGAGTTCATCAAGCTGCACGACTTCGATTCCAGCGACGAACTCGATCCGGACGAACTGATGGCGCTCGAGCAGGGCAACCAGGAAGCGGCGGCGGCGCCGGCGGAGGCGCCGGCCGCCGACAATGACGATTTGCTCAGGTCGCTGGGCATGTAACAGCCGCCCGGCGCACGCAGAAACGGGGTCGCTCCAGATGGAGACGACCCCGTTTTTACGTGTGGCGCGCCGCAGGATGGGTGTAGCGGCGCCCGCAGCGCCAAGCCGCTGGTTTAGAACGCTTCCCAGGCGTCTTCGGGCTCGACGGCGGCGCGTCTGGCCGGCGCGCGGGCCGGATTGGCCGCGCCGCGCGCCGCTGCCCGCAGC
>JANXSQ010000336.1 GCA_025356595.1 Janthinobacterium sp.
GAGGGTGAAGGTGCTGCCGGCGCCGGGCGCGCTTTCGACGCGGATCTCGCCGCCCAGCAGGCGCGCCAGCTCGCGCGAGATCGACAGGCCCAGGCCGGTGCCGCCGTACTTGCGCGCGGTGCCGCCGTCGGCCTGCTGGAAGGCCTCGAAGATCAGTTGCAGCTTGTCGGCGGCGATGCCGGCGCCGCTGTCGCGAACGCGGAAGGCGAGCACCGCGTCGGCCCGCGCCAGCGTGGCGCGCGCGCCGCTCCAGCCGGTCGCGGCCGGGCCGATGTCGAGCGCCACCTCGCCGCGGGCGGTGAACTTGAAGGCGTTCGAGAGCAGGTTCTTGAGCACCTGCTGCAGGCGCGTGGTGTCGGTCATCATGGCCGCCGGCAGCGTCGCGTCCAGCGTCACCGAGAAGCCCAGGTGCTTGGCCTCGGCCATGTGGCGGAAGGTGCGCTCGACGTAGTTGCGCAGGTTGACGAAGCGGTACTCGGAGACCTCCAGCGTGACCGTGCCGGACTCGATCTTCGACAGGTCGAGGATGTCGTTGATCAGGGTGAGCAAATCGCTGCCCGAGCCGTGGATGGTGCGCGCGAACTCGACCTGCCTGGCGCTCAGGTTGCCCTGCGGGTTGTCGGCCAGTTGCTGGGCCAGGATCAGCAGGCTGTTGAGCGGCGTGCGCAGCTCGTGCGACATGTTGGCGAGGAACTCGGACTTGTACTTCGAGGACAGCGCCAGTTGCGCGGCCTTTTCCTCCAGCGCCAGCTTGGCCTGCCCGACCTCGCGGTTCTTGGCCTCGACCTCGATGTTCTGGCCCGACAGCAGGCGCGCCTTCTCGGCCAGCTCCTGGTTGGTCTGCTGCAGCTCCTGGGCCAGCGACTGCGACTGCGACAGCAGCGACTCGGTGCGCCCGTTCGCCTCGATGGTGTGCAGCACCACGCCGATCGACTCCATCAACTGGTCGAGGAAGGACAGGTGGGTCTCGGTGAAGCGCTCCAGCGAGGCGATCTCGATGACCGCCTTCAGCTGCTGCTCGAACAGCACGGGCAGCACGACGATGTTGGCCGGCGCCGCCGCGCCCAGCGCCGAGGAGACCGCGATGTAGTCGCGCGGCACGGTGGTGAGCCAGATGCGCAGCTTGTCGCGCCCGCACTGGCCGACCAGGCCCTCGCCGGGCAGGAAGGAGGTGGGCAGCTTGCGGCTGGAGCGGTAGCCGTAGCCGGCCACCAGACGCAGGCGCGCCGCGCCGGCGTCCATCAGGTAGAAGGCGCCGTGGTGGGCCGCCACCAGCGGCGCCAGTTCCGACAGGATCAGGCGCGTCACCGCCTGCAGGTCGCGCTGGCCCTGCAGCAGGCGGGTGAAGCGCGCCAGATTGGTCTTCAACCAGTCCTGCTGGGCGTTCTTCTGGGTGGTTTCCTTGAGGTTGCGGATCATCTCGTTGATGTGGTCCTTCAGGTGCGAGACCTCGCCGCGCGCCTGCACCTGGATCGAGCGCGACAGGTCGCCGCGCGTCACCGCCGTGGCCACCTCGGCGATGGCGCGCACCTGCCCGCTCAGGTTGGCGGCCAGCTGGTTGACGTTCTCGGTCAGGTCCTTCCAGGTGCCGGCCGCGCCCGGGACGTTGGCCTGGCCGCCCAGGCGGCCCTCGGTGCCGACCTCGCGCGCCACCCGCGTCACCTCCGAGGCGAAGGAGGACAACTGGTCGACCATCACGTTGATGGTGTCCTTGAGTTCGAGGATCTCGCCGCGCACGCTGACGGTGATCGTCTTGGTCAGGTCGCCGCGCGCCACCGCCGTCGTCACCGCCGCGATGTTGCGCACCTGGCCGGTCAGGTTGGAGGCCATCAGGTTGACGTTGTCGGTGAGGTCCTTCCAGGTGCCGCCCACGCCCGGCACATAGGCCTGGCCGCCCAGCTTGCCCTCGGTGCCGACCTCGCGCGCCACCCGCGTCACCTCGGAGGCGAAGGCGTTGAGCTGGTCGACCATGACGTTGATGGTGTTCTTCAGGGCGAGGATCTCGCCCCTCACGCCGACCGTGATCTTCTTCGACAGGTCGCCGCCGGCCACCGCCGTGGTGACCTCGGCGATGTTCCTCACCTGGCCGGTCAGGTTGGAGGCCATGAAGTTGACGTTGTCGGTGAGGTCCTTCCAGGTGCCGGCCACGCCGGGCACGTAGGCCTGGCCGCCCAGGCGCCCCTCGGTGCCGACCTCGCGCGCCACCCGCGTCACCTCGGAGGCGAAGGAGCGCAGCTGGTCGACCATGACGTTGATGGTGTCCTTGAGCTGCAGGATCTCGCCGCGCACGTCGACCGTGATCTTCTTCGACAGGTCGCCGTTGGCCACCGCCGTGGTCACCTCGGCGATGTTGCGCACCTGCGAGGTGAGGTTGCCGGCCATCGAATTGACCGAGTCGGTGAGGTCCTTCCAGGTGCCGGCGACGCCCTTCACGCGCGCCTGGCCGCCCAGCTTGCCCTCGGTGCCGACCTCGCGCGCCACCCGCGTCACCTCGGACGAGAAGGAGGACAGTTGCTCGACCATGGTGTTGGCGCTGCGCGCCGCGCGCAGGTACTGGCCCATCAGCGGCTGGCCGTCGACCTCCAGCGCCATGCTCTGCGACAGGTCGCCCTTGGCGACGGCGCCGATGACGCGCGCCATCTCCGTGGTCGGGCGCACCAGGTCGTCGATCAGGCTGTTGACGGCGCCCAGCATGGCGGCCCAGCCGCCGGCCGCCTGCGGCACGGCGGCGCGCTGGCTCAGGCGGCCCTCGCGCCCGACCGCGTGGCTGACCTCGGTCACGGCGCGCACCATGCTTTGCTTGGTCTCGAGGATCTCGTTGAGGGTGTCGGCGATCTTGCCGCCCAGGCCGCTCAGGTCGGACGGCATGCGCGCCGCGAAGTCACCCTTCTTGAGCGCCGTCAGTGTCGCCAGCAGCAGGGCCAGGTCGAGCGGCTCGCCCGCCTCGGTGGTTCTCGTCATCGCGTCCCTCCTCGTGTGTGTGGCGGCCCGCGCCGCGTGCGTGGCGCGCGCGCCGCCCTAGCCAAGCTCGGCCCGCGCCAGTTCGGGCAGTTTGGCGCGCAGCTCGGCGGCGCTCAGCGGGCCGCTGAACAGCTCGCCCTGATAGGCGCGGCAGCCCAGCTCGGCCAGCGTCGCCAGCTGCGCCTGGGTCTGCACCCCCAGCGCCACGCTGGCCAGGCCCAGGGCGCGCGCCAGCAGGACCACGGCGCCGAGCATGTCGCTGCCGCCGGCGGCGTCGCCGATGGCGCGCACGAAGCCGGCGTCGATTTTCAACTGGTCCAGCGGCAGCGTATTGCACAGGCGCAGCGCGGCGCCGGCGCTGCCGAAGTGGTCCAGGCTGAGCGCCACGCCGGCCGCGTGCAATTGCTGCAGCGTCGCCGCGGCCGATCCGGGCGGGCCGCACAGCAGCGCCTCGGGCAGTTCGACGCCGATGGCGCCGGCCGGCAGGCCGTGGCGGCGCATGGCCGCGCCGACCTTGCGCGCCAGTTCGGGCTGCAGCTGGGCGCTGAGGACGTTGATGGCCACGCGCGGCGCCGCGCCGGCCGCGCGCCACCGCGCCGCCTGGGCGCAGGCGGCGCCTATGCACCAGTCGTCGAGGCGCTCGAGCAGGGCCAGGTCGGGCACCTGGTCCTGCCAGTCGGGCGCCGCGAGCAGGCCCAGGCGCGGGTGGCGCCAGTGCAGTTGCGCCTCGACGGCGGCGACGGCGCCGCTGGCGATGTCGACGGCCGGCTGGTAGTACAGCTCCAGCTGGCCGGCGTCGAGCGCCAGGCGCAGCTCCTGGCGCCAGCGCGCCCGCTCGCGTTCGCGCAGGTTGAAGGCTTCGTGGAAGAAGCTGACGCTGCCGCGGTGCTGCTTGGCGTGGTACATGGCCAGGTCGGCGTGCTTCAGCAGCAGGTGGGCGCCGGCGCCGTCCTGCGGGTACAGGGCGATGCCGATGCTGCTCGAGGTCGTCACGCGCTGGCGCTCGATCTGGTAGGGGCGGGCGTGCGCCTGGGCGATCTTGCGGGCCACGCGGGCGGCGTTGGCGGCGGCCCCGCGGCCCTCGACGAGGACGACGAATTCGTCGCCGCCGAGGCGGGCCACCAGGTCCGAGGCGCGCACGGCGGCCGTCAGGCGCGCGGCCACCTGGCGCAGCAGCTCGTCGCCGATGTCGTGGCCGTAGCCGTCGTTGACGTCCTTGAATTTGTCGAGGTCGAGGAAGAGCAGGGCGAACTCGCCCTGCTGGCGCTCGCCCAGGGTGACGGCGTGCTCGAGCTGTTCGAGCAGGGCGCGCCGGTTCAGCAGCCCGGTCAGCGGGTCGCGGATGGCCAGCTCGCCGGCGCGCTGTTCGGCCTGCTTGCGTTCGGCCACCTCCAGTTGCAGCTCGGCGTTGATGCGCTCGAGGTCGCGCAGGCGCTGGGCGCGCAGATCCTGGTTGAGTTGCGCCAGTTGCGCCGATTTGCTCTCCAGCAGCAGGCTCTTGCGCGCCAGGTCGACGAAGACGGCGACCTTGGCCTGCAGCACCTGCGGCACGACGGGGGTGAACAGGTAGTCGGCGGCGCCGCTGCGGTAGGCGCGCAGGCGGTTCATGTCGTCGCCGTAGCGGGCGGTGATGAAGATGATCGGCACGGCGGCGCAGCGCGGGTGGGCGTGGATCGCCTCGGCCACCTCGAAGCCGTCCATGCCGGGCATGCCGGCGTCGAGCAGGATGACGGCGAAGTCGTGGCGCAGCACTTGGCGCAGGGCTTCCTCGCCCGAGCCCGCGCTGACGAGCTCGTAGTCGCGCCGCACCGCCGCGTCCGTCAACAGGCTCTCGAGCGCGAGCAGACTGGCCGGGTCGTCATTGACGAGGAGGACTTTGGGGATCAGCACGTCTGGTTCGAGCCTTGGGCGGAGTGATCGGCGCTACGAGCGTAAGTGGAAAAGATACTCCTGTGCGGGCGCCTGTCAAGCGCTAAATGGCCCGCGCCGCCCGGGTGGTGGCGCGGGCGCTTTTCTGCCTATAATGGCGGTCCGGCCACAGCGCCCGCGTCGACATGGGGGGAACCAGGTGAACTTAGTGAGCGTGCAGACCCGCGACATGCCGATCGGCGAGGACGTGTTGCGCAAATGGCAGGAGGTGCTCGACCTGCTCAGCAACATCATCGGCATTCCCGCCGCCCTGATCATGCGCGTCGAGCCGCCGGCCATCCGCGTCTTCCTGTCCAGCCATTCGGCCGGCAACCCCTACGAGGAGCACGAGACGGCGCCGCTGGGCAGCGGCCTGTACTGCGAGACGGTGATGGCCGCGCGCGGCCAGCTGATCGTTCCCGACGCCCTGGCGGACCCGCTCTGGCGCGACAATCCCGACGTCAAGCTGGGCATGGTCTCCTACATGGGCCTGCCGCTGATCTGGCCCGACCAGCACGTCTTCGGCACCATCTGCGTGCTCGACGCGCGCGCCAACGCCTACAGTCCCGCCTTCCTGCAACTGCTGCAGCAATTCCGCGGCGTGGTCGAGCGCGACCTGCAGCAGATCTACAACGGCGCCCTGCGCGCGCGCGAGGACGCCGCCATCCGCGCCGACGAGGCCGAGCGGGTGCGGCGCGAGTTCGCGCTGGTGCGCGGCGCCGAGCGGCAGGCGCTGGAGCGCCTGCGCGAGAGCGAACAGCGCTGGCATTTCGCGCTGGAGGGGGCCGGCGACGGCGTGTGGGACTGGGACATCGCCGCCGCCACGGTCCTGTATTCGCCGCGCTGCCTGGAGTTGCTGGGCTTCGAGGGCGGGCGCGCGCTGCTGCCCTCGGGCCTGTGGGAGGGTCACGTCCATCCCGACGAGCTGGCCGGCGGCCTGGCCGCGCTGCACGCCTGCCTGCGCGGCCAGAGCGCGCAGTTCCTGCACGAGCACCGCTTCCGCGTCGGCGCCGGCTGGCGCTGGTTGCTGGCGCGCGGCATGGTGGTCGAGCGCGACGCGGCCGGCCGGGCGCTGCGCATGATCGGCACCTACAGCGACGTCACGGCGCGCAAGCTGGCCGAGGTGGAGCTGCAGGCGCTCAACAACAGCCTGGAGGAGCGCGTCGCCGCCCGCACGGCGGCGCTGCGCCAGGCCATGGAGCAGATCGTCGTCACCGAGAAGATGGCCTCGCTGGGGCGCCTGGTGGCCGGCGTCGCCCACGAGCTCAACACGCCGGTCGGCAACATCGTGCTGTCCTCGTCGACGCTGAAGGAGGCCATCGCCGGCGTCGACCTGCTGGCCGCCGAGAAGCGCCTGACGCAGACGGCCCTGCGCGAGTTCCTCGAGCACGGCAGGATCGCCTGCGAGCTGATCGAGCGCAACGGCCTGCACGCGGGCGAGCTGATCCTGAGTTTCAAGCAGGTCGCCGTCGACCAGGCCAGCCAGCAGCGGCGCCGCTTCGACCTGCGCAAGACGGTGCTGGACATGGCGGCCGCGCTGGGGCCGATCACGCGGCGCGCCCGCGTCACGCTGGAGGTGCGCATTCCGGCCGGCATCGGCATGGACAGTTATCCGGGCGCGCTGGACCAGCTCATCACCAATCTGGTGACCAATTCGATCAACCACGGCTTCGCGGACGGCGGCGGACGCATCCTGATCGACGCCAGCGTGCAGCCGCGGGACTGGGTCGAACTGGTCTACAGCGACGATGGCTGCGGCATCCCCGTCGCCCTGCAGGGCAAGGTCTTCGAGCCCTTCTACACGACCAAGATGGGGCAGGGCGGCTCCGGCCTGGGGCTGGCCATCGTGCACAACATCGTGCACGCCATCCTGAAGGGCGGCGTGCGGCTGGAAAGCGCGCCCGAACACGGCGTGCGCTTCGTCTTCTTGCTGCCGCGCGTCCTGCCGGCCGCGCCGTGAGGGGCCGTGCGGGGGAGGCCGACGCTGCGGGGGCGCCGGTGTACGCCGCCGCCACGCCGGCCGACATCCCGGCGATGGCGGCGCTGCGCCTGGCCGTGCGGGAAAACGTCCTGTCCGACCCGGGCCGCGTGACTCTGCAGATGTACGCGGATTGTCTCGAACGCCTGGGACGCGGCTGGGTCTGCAAACGCGGCGCAACGGCGCCGGGATTCTCCTGCGCGGCCAGGGAAGACCATACGATATGGGCGCCGTTCGTCGCGCCCGACTGCGAGGGCCGGGGCATAGGCAAGGCCTTGCTGGCGCTGGCGACGGACTGGTTGTTCGCGGCGGGCGCCGGGGCGGTCGGCCCGACGACGGGCGCGCGCACCCGCGCCGACGGCTTCTACCTCGCCCAAGGCTGGCGCCGCGGCGCGACGGCCAACCCCGGCGATGTGCGCTACACCCTGGCGCGCCCGGCCTCTTCACCTTAAGGATGCCATGCTGAGATTTCCCGCCTGGCGCGGCGCCGCGCTGGCGCTGGCGCTGTGTTGCGGCGGCGCCGCCGCCGACGTGCTCGACGACATCGCCGCGCGCGGCAGCGTGCGCGTCGCCACCACCGGCGACTACCAGCCCTTCAGCTACCGCAACGCGCTCACCGGCCAGTTCGAGGGCAGCGACGTGGAACTGGCCGGACAACTGGCCGAGGCGCTGGGCGTGCGGCTCGAGTTGGTCGCCACCACCTGGCCGACGCTGATGGACGACTTCGCCGCCGGCAGGTTCGACATCGCCATGAGCGGCATTTCCGTCAGCCTGGAGCGGCAGAAGCGCGCGCTGTTCTCGCTGCCCTATCTGCGCGACGGCAAGACGCCGATCGCCCGCTGCGCCGAGCAGGCGCGCTTCCAGAGCCTGGCGCAGATCGACCGGCCGGAGGTGCGCCTGATCGTCAATCCCGGCGGCACCAACGAGCGCTACGCGCGCGCCCACGCGCCGCGCGCGCGGCTCACCGTGCACACCGACAACGTGACGATCTTCGACGAAATCGCCGCCGGCCGCGCCGACCTGATGATCACCGACGCCGTCGAGGCGCGCCTGCAGCAGCGCCTGCATCCGCAACTGTGCGCCCTGCATCCGGAGGCGCCCTTCGACTTCTCCGAGAAGGCCTACCTGCTGCCGCGCGACTTCGTGTGGAAGGCCTGGGTCGACCAGTGGTTGCACCAGAGCGTGGAAAACGGCGCCGTGCGGCGCGCCCAGGAGAAATGGTTGGCGTGGCGCTGGAGCCAGGGCGCGCCGCGGCCCGGCGTCGCGACCCTGCTGGCGCTGATGGACGAGCGCCTGAAGCTGATGGAGGACGTGGCGCGCCACAAATGGAACAGCGGCGGCGCCATCGAGGACGCCCCGCGCGAACGGGAGATCATCGCCGCGCTGGGCCTGCGGGCCGCCGAGGGCGGCGTGCCGCCGGCCTGGGCCGAAGCCTTTTTCCGCGCCCAGATCGAGGCCGCCAAGAGCGAGCAGCGGCGCCTGTTCTCGCTCTGGCGGCAAGACGGGGCGGGGCGCTTCGAAAACGTGCCGGACCTGGCGCGCCGCCAGCGCCCGCGCCTGGACGCGCTGACGGCGCCGCTGCTGGCCGCGCTGGCCGACAGTTGGGCGACGCTGAGCGCGCCGGAGCGCCAGGCCGAAGTGCGCACCGCCGCCGCCGCCCGGCTGGACGCGGCGGCCTGGGGCGCGGCGGCCGCGCTGGCGACGGCGTCCCTGACGGACGGCAGCGCGGCGCGCCGCCCATAACAACAAACGAAGTCAAGCATCGAGGAGTGCGCAGTGAAAGTCATGCAAAAAATCGTCATCCTGGCCCTGATGGGCTTCGCCTGCGCCGCGCAGGCGGAACGCCGGCCGCAGCGCGAGCGCGCGCAGACGCAAGACGGCGAACCGGGCCAATTCGACTATTACGCCGTCGCGCTGAGCTGGTCGCCCACCTTCTGCGCCAAGCGCAACGATCCCGGCCAATGCGCCAGCGGGCGCCAACTGGGTTTCGTGCTGCACGGCCTGTGGCCGCAATACGCGAACGGCTACCCGCAGAGCTGCTCGACGGCGCCGCTGCCGGCCGCGGTGCGCGCCAAATACGCGCCGCTGTTCCCCTCGCCGGGCCTGATCGGCCACGAGTGGCCCAAGCACGGCACCTGTTCCGGGCTGGAGCCGGCCGCCTATTTCGAGCTCTCTGCGAAGCTCAAGGGACAGGTCAACATCCCGCCGGCCTACCGCCAGCCGGGCGCGCCCGTGCGGGCCAGCAACGCCGATTTCGTGCAAGCCTTCAAGGCGGCCAATCCGGGCCTGCCGGCCAACGCGCTGCTGCCGTTCTGCAGCGACGGCGGCCGCTTTCTGCAGGAGGCGCACGCCTGCTTCGACAAGGGCGGCGCGGCGCAAAGCTGCGGCGCCAAGGAAATCCGCCGCTCCGCCAAGAGCTGCGGACAGGACAGCTTCCTGATGCCGAGCGTGCGCTGAGGGATGGCCGCTTGAGCGGGGCGCGGCTTGCCGGCGCCGTCAAGCCGGGGCCGGGTCCGGCGTCGGAGACGGCTTGCGCCGCGCGCGGCCGGGAAGCTTAATCCTCCGCCAGCAGGCCGCCCTCGTTCAGGATGGCGAAGGCGATCTCCGGATGGCGTTCGAGGCAGCGCCGTATGGCGGCGGGAATCGCGGCCTGGGTCTTGCGGCACAGGCCGGGGCGCGGCGCCAGTTGGATGTTGAAGCCGCGCACCGTGCGCACGCCGCGCGCGCTGGGCGTGATGCGCACGCTGATGCCCAGCAGGGTCTGCATGCGTAGCTCCAGGCGGCGCAATTCGGCCAGCGTGGCGACGCCGTCCAGGCGTTCGACGAGTTTCCTCTCCTCTTCGCGGGTCAGCAACAGCACGCGCAGATCCGCGTGCGGATCGCCCAGCAGGCTATCCCTTTCGCACACGCAGGCGCCGGGCGGGCAGGCAACGCGGACAGGGAAGGGTGGGGCTGCGGACATGAGTGGGACGCGCCAAGGTGGGGAACTTCGATGGGCAAGTATCCTTTGCCGGCGCGCCACTGTCAATCGGGCGTCGGCGCGGCGGCGAATCTGCTAGCCTGGGACAGGCGGCGGGCGCGCCGCTTTCAGGAGGTGAACATGTCCAGCCCGCAAGCAATCTGCCCCTGCCTATGGTTCGACCATCAGGCCGAGGAGGCCGCCAATTTCTATGTCGGCGTTTTTCCGCATTCCCGCATCGCGCAGATTTCGCGCTACGGCGAGGCCGGCCGCGAGATCCACGGCAAGCCGGCCGGCAGCGTGATGGTGGTCGCCTTCGAGCTGAACGGGCAGGGTTTCACCGCCCTCAACGGCGGCCCGGCCTTCACCTTCAATCCGGCCGTGTCCTTCCAGATCAATTGCGCGGACCAGCGCGAGCTGGATCATTACTGGGACCGGCTGGCAGAGGGCGGCGACGCCGCGGCGCAGCAGTGCGGCTGGCTCAAGGACCGCTACGGCCTGTCCTGGCAGGTGGTGCCGCGCGCGCTCGCCGAATTGCTCGGCGACGCCGATGCGGGCAAGGCGCAGCGCACCATGACGGCCATGCTGGCGATGAAAAAACTCGACATCGAGGCGCTGCGCCGGGCCCACGCCGGCTGAAGGCCTTGCGCGGCCTGGCGCACAGACGCGCGCCGTTCCCTCGCGCACACTGGCGCCTCGCGATCAAGGAAAGGGCGACGATGCCGGTCTGTTTGCAATTGCCACTGTCGGCCGGCGCGCCGGCGCGGGCCTAGTCCGCCGTGGCCGCGAATTCCTCCTCGACGCGCGTCATCTACGCCGCCCTGATCGGCAACCTGCTGGTGGCGCTCACCAAGGCGGGCGCGGCCGCATGGACCGGCAGTTCGGCCATGCTCAGCGAGGCGATCCATTCCTTCGTCGACATCGGCAACCAGATCCTCTTGCTGTATGGCTTGCGGCGGGCCGCGCTGCAGGCCGATCCGGAACATCCCATCGGCTATGGCCGCGAGCTGTACTTCTGGAGCTTCATCGTCGCGTTGCTGGTGTTCGCGCTGGGCGCGGTGGTGGCGATCTACCACGGCGTGCTGCATGTCCTGGCGCCCGAGCCCATCCACGATGCCATCGTCAACTATGTGGTGCTGGGCCTGGCCTTCCTCTTCGAGGGGGCGTCGTGGTGGATGGCGCTGCGCCACTTCAAGACCATCAAGGGCAAGCTCGGTTATTACGCGGCGTTTCGGGACAGCAAGGATCCGCCGTCCTTCGTCGGTTTGTTCGAGGACAGCGCGGCCTTGATCGGCATCCTCATCGCCGCCGCCGGGACCTTCGCCGCCGACCGCCTCGGCCTGCCGGCGCTGGACGGCGGAGCCTCGATACTGATCGGCGTCGTGCTGGCCGGCACGGCGGCGCTGCTGGCGCGCGAAAGCAAGAGCCTGCTGATCGGCGAGCGCGCCGACCGCCCCCTGAGCGAGGCGCTGCTGCGCATCGCCGAGGCGGCCAGTCCGAATTCGAAGGCGAACGGCGTGTTGACGGTGCAACTGGCGCCGGATCAGATCCTGGCCGCGCTGAGCCTGGAATTCGCCGATACGCTGCGCGTGCCGGAGGTGGAGGCGGCGGTGGCCGAGATCGAGCGGCGCATCCGCGCCGCCCACCCGGAAGTGGTGACCCTGTTCGTCAAGCCGCAAACCGGCGCCGCGTACAAGGAAACCCTGCGGCGGCGTTTCGGCGAACCTGTCGCCGGCGTGGATGCGCCGCTGGCCTAGCAGTCCGCCGTCCCGGCCGCGCCGTCCGGCCCCGCCGTTCCGGTGCTTGGTGCGCTGGCGTACCGACGCGCGCCGGCGTGGCGGCGCAATATGGGCGCATGATTTTTCGACACATGGACGCACTGCCGCCATCCCCTTTCCAGAACACTTTTCCCGATACAGCCGCCGTGACGCCACGGCTGCGCCGCGCGCTGGGCGCGGCCGCCGCGCTGTGCTGCCTGTGGGCCACGACGGCGCTGGCCGCCGACGCGCCGCCCGGCGCTGCGGCGCCGCTGGCGGTGGAGTTCCAGCGCGACGTCGCGCCGCGCCTGCAGGTGCCGGCGGCGGAGCGCCTGGCCTACGCGGCGCGCCTGCAGGGCGCGCTCGACGGCGCCGCGGTCAAGATAGAGGCCGAGCAGTTCATTGTCCTGGTCGACCGCGCGCCGAAGGTCCAGGCGGCGCTGCTGTTTTGGGGTTCGGCCGGACACGGCTGGGACTACGTCGGCGCCACGCCGGTGTCGACCGGTTTGCCGGGAAGTTATGAGCACTTCCTGACGCCGCTGGGCGTCTTCAAGCACTCGCTGGAGAATCCCGATTTCCGCTCCGAGGGCACGAAGAACACGCTGGGTTTCCGCGGCTATGGCCGCAAGGACTTGCGCATCTACGACTTCGGCTGGGTCGCCTCGCCGCGCGGCTGGGGCGACGGCGCGATGGGCGAGTTGCGCCTGCAGATGCACTCGACCGATCCGCAACTGGCCGAGCGGCTGCTGGGCACGCCGCGCTCGGAAGGCTGCGTGCGCATACCGGCGGCGCTGAACGACTTCATCGACCGCCACGGCTTGCTCGACCAAGACTACCAGGAGGCGCTCGCCGCCGGCACGCAATTCTGGGTGCTGCGGGCCGACCGCACGGTGACGGCGTCGCCGGGGCGTTACATGGTGGTGGTCGACACGCGGCGCCGGGAAAGGCCGGCCTGGTCGCCGGCGCCGGCCAGGCGCTGAAACGGCGCGGCGCCTAATTGTCCGCCGAGGGACAGGCGGGGGCGTTGGCGCAGTGCGCGCAGGCGGAGCGTTCGATCGTTCCGTGTTCCCTGCAACTGGCGCTGCGTTCCATTTGCGCCACCAAGGCGCGCGCGTAGGCCAGCAACAGGCGCAGCTCGGGGCCGGCGCGGTTGAGTTCCTGCGTCAGGATGCGCGCGCTCATGCGGTAGGCGTGGCCCGTCGTGCGCACGACGGCGCGGCAGGGCGTGACGTCGCCGTTCAAGAGCAGCGGAATGCCGATCACGCCTTCGTTGCCAACCAGGGATACTTCGGACAGGGCCCCGCTGGCCAGCGCATGGTGCAGCGTGACGACGGCCGTGACGGGAAAATAGACGTATTCCTGCCCGGCACCGTAGACGAGCAGCGCCTCGCCGCACAGCAGCGGGATCAGTTCGAAGTGGGGTAGCAGGCGCGCGACGCTGGCGCCGGGCAGTTTGGCGAGCAAGCGGTTGTCGGTCGGACTCAATAGAGTGGGCATACGTCCGATTCATTATTATTAAGTGATAATAAAACAGCATAGCATGCCGCAATGAAAGTCCGTGCGCGCTTAATGCCGCGGCGGGCGAGGGCGTGTCGCGGCGCCACGGCGGCTGGAGCTCGTGCTCGCCCAAGCCGGTGGCGCGCGGCGCCGCCGTCGCCGGCGCTTGTGGCGTGCAAGCGAGGCTTCGGGGGCGGCGAAGCAGGCGGCGCCGTGCATTGCGCCGCCGCGCCCGGAGGGGGCGGGCAGCGGCTACAATGCGGTGCCGGGCGCGCCGGCCTGTCGCAGCGCAAAAAACATAAGGAGCATGACCATTAACATCAAACGGATTGCCGTCGCCATTTCGCTCGCCATCGTCCTGACGCTACTCTCTTGGGCGGTGAGTAATTTTGTCGCGGGGCTGTTACTGCCCTGGATGCTGAAAAATACCCGGATGCTGTCCATCGCGATCCCGATTCTGCTGCTCGTGATCGCCGCGTTCCTGTACTGGAAGCGTAAAAAATAGGCGGCGCATGCCGCCGTCTCCGGGCGCCCGGCCGGACGGGCCTGGTCCCAGGATAATTTCAGGCCCTGATTGCCGCTTCGTCCCAAGCCGCGCCGCGCTTAGCGGCCCAGCACCGCCGCGCGCACCTTGGCCAGCGCCGCCTCCAGCGCCGCCGGGGCGATCGAACCGATGGCCAGGCGCAGCGCGTGCGGCGCCGCCGCCGTGGCGGCGAAGGCCTCGGCCGTCGCCACCATCACCCCTTGCCGCGCCAGTTCCGCCGCCACGCGGTCGGCGCGCAGCTCTTCCGGCAGTTCCAGCCACAGGTAGTAGGACGAGGGATGCGACGTCAGGGCGCAGCCGCGCAGCGCCTTGCGCGCCAGTTTCTGGCGCAGGCGCGCGTCGGCCCGCTTGCGCTCCTCCAGTTCGTCCACCGCGCCCGATTCGATCCAGGCGCAGGCCAGGGCGACGGTCAGCGAGGGCGTGTTCCAGGTGCTGACGCGGATGGCCCGCTCCAGCGCCGGCATCAGCGCGGCCGGCGCGGCGAGGAAGCCGAAGCGCAGCCCCGAGGCGACGCTTTTCGAGAGGCCGGAGACGTAGACGGTGCGCCGCGGCGCGAAGGTGAAGACGGGCGGCGGCGCCGGTTCGGCCAGGAAGGCGTAGGCGCCGTCCTCGATGATGAGGAAGTCGTGGCGCTCGGCCAACTCGGCCAGGCGGCGCCGGCCGGCCGCCGGCATGACGGCGCCGAGCGGATTGTGCAGCGTCGGCATGGTGTACAGCGCGCGCACCGGGCGGCGTTTGCAGAGCGCCTCGAGCGCGTCCAGGCAGGTCTGGCCGTCGCGCTGCGGCAGCGCCTCCAGGTCGAAGCGGAACAGTTGCGCCAGCGCTTTCATGCCGGGATAGGTGAGGGCGTCGACGGCCAGCACCTGGCCCGGCTTGAGCAGGCCGAGCACGGTGGTGGACAGGCCCTGCTGGGCGCCGTTGACGATCAGCACCTGCGCGGCCGGCACGCGGATGCCGCGGTTGCGCAGGTGTCTGGCGACGCTGTGGCGCTCGTGCGGGCGGCCGCCCTGCGGCGCCGAATGCAGCAGCGCGTCCAGGTCGCCGCCGCCGGCGAGGGCGCGCAGGCCGTCGCGCAGCATCTCGGCCTGGCCGGGCAGGGTCGGGTAGTTGAAGCTCAGGTCGACGGCGCCGTCGCGCGCCGGATGCTGTTCCAGGCCCAGGCCGCGCGGCAGCGAGGTGTCGCGCACGAAGGTGCCGCGGCCGGTTTCGCCGGCCACCAGGCCGACCGCCTCCAGTTCGGCGTAGACGCGCGAGGCGGTCGCCAGCGCGATGCGGTGCTGGCGCATCAGGGCGCGGATGGTGGGCAGTTGCGCGCCCGGACGCAGCGCGCCACTGCCGATGCGGGCGGCGATCTCGTCGGCGATTTCCTTGTAGCGGATGCGGGTCATGGCTTGTATCTAGGACAATTCCTTAACTGTATCAGATTAAGGCGTTATGCTGGCGCCTCCCTCACTCGCGGCCGCCTTCATGATTTCCCTGAACACCCTGTCGATGTTTTCCCTCGCCGTGACGATGTTGTTGCTGTCGCCCGGTCCGAACATGGCTTTCGTGATGGCGCAGGGCGCCAGTCACGGCGCGCGCGGCGGCGTCGTCGCCGCGCTCGGCATCGGCGCGGCCGACGTGGCGCTGACCCTGCTGACGGCGGGCGGCGTGACGGCCGTCGTGGCCGCGTGGCCGCCGGCCTTCGATCTGTTGCGCTGGGCCGGCGTGGCCTATCTGCTGTACCTGGCCCGCAAGGCGCTGCAGCCGCCCGCGGCGGGCGGCGCGGCGCCGGCGCCGCAGCGGGCGCTGGCGGCGGTGTTCGTGCGCTCCATGCTGAACAGCCTGCTGAACCCCAAGGCGCTCCTGTTTTTCATGGTCTTCCTGCCGCAGTTCGTCGACTTCGGCGCGGGCGCGGTGGCGCGCCAATTGCTGATCCTCGGTGCCGTGCTGACCCTGATCAGCACCGTGTTCCACGCGCTGCTGGGCGGGATCGGCGGCGCCGCGCTGCGCCGCCTCGGCCGCCATGCGCTGGCCGCGCGCCTGCGCCCCTACGCGCTGGCGGGCCTATTGCTGCTGCTGGCGCTGCGCCTGGTCCTCATGCAGCGGCCGCTCTAGGACGTCGCCCTCCGGGCCTGGTTTCAGCTGCTTGAGCAGGAAGGTGTAGGTGAGTGACCACATCTGTGTCTGCTGGGCGTTGTTGGCCGCGCCGGCGTGGCCGCCCTCCAGGTTCTCCCAGTACAGCACGGCGTGGCCCTGTTCGCGCATCTTCGCCACCATCTTGCGGGCATGGCCGGGATGGACGCGGTCGTCGCGGGTCGAGGTGGTGAACAGGGCGCGCGGATAGGTTTTATCCCCGGCGACGTTCTGGTAGGGCGAATATTTGCCGATGTAGTCCCACTCGGCGGCCACGTCCGGGTCGCCGTATTCGCCCATCCACGAGGCGCCCGCCAGCAGCTTGTTGTAGCGGCGCATGTCCAGCAGCGGCACCTGGCAGACGACGGCGTTGAACAGTTCCGGGCGCTGCAGCATGACGGCGCCGACCAGCAGGCCGCCGTTGCTGCCGCCCATGATGCCGAGGTGGCGCGGGCTGCTCACCCCGCGCTCGATCAGGTCCTGCGCGACGGCGATGAAGTCGTCGTAGGCGTTCTGGCGCTTTTCCTTCAGCGCCGCCTGGTGCCAGCGCGGGCCGAATTCGCCGCCGCCGCGGATGTTGGCCAGCGCGTAGGCGCCGCCCTCGGCCAGCCAGGCCGCGCCCGTGACGCCGCTGTAGAAGGGCTTCATCGAGACCTCGAAACCGCCGTAGCCGTACAGCACGGTCGGGTTCTTGCCGTCGAAGGGACGGTCCTTGCCCATGATGAGGAAGTAGGGCACCCTGGTGCCGTCGCGCGACGTCGCCTCGAACTGGCGCACCGTGTAGGGCAGGGCGTCGAAGAAGGCCGGCAGCGCCTTCAGGCTCTGGCGCGCGTCGCCGCCGGCTTGGCACAGGTACAGGGTGGTCGGGTGGAGGAAGTCGGTCACCGTGAGGAAGTACTGCTCGCTGTCGATGGCGTCGAGCGCGCTCAGTTCCAGCGTGCCGAAGGCGGGCGCGTCGACGTCGCGGCGCCGCCAGCGGCCGTCGGCGCGTGTCAGTTCGACGATGCGGTTCCTGACGTTCTCCAGCACGTTGAGCAGCAGCGCGCCGCGCGTCACGGTGATGCCGTCGAGCGAGCTGGCGGCGTCGGGCGCGAACAGCAGCTCGAAGTCGCGCTCGCCGCGCATGAAGCCGGCGAAGTCGGCCGCCAGCAGGGCGCCCTGCGGATAGCTGCGGCCGCCCACGCTCCAGTCCGAGCGCAGCTCGATGAGCAGTTGATCGCGCACCGCGTAGGCGTTGGCGTCGTCCGGCTTGGCGACCTTGCTCAGGGTGGCGCCCTCGCGCAGGAACAGTTCGCTGCTGTAGAAGCCGATCTGGCGTTCGATGAACTGGCGCTCGTGGCCGGGCGTGAAGTCCTTGTAGGCGCCCACGCCGAGGTCGTCGGCGCCGGCCTCGAACAGCACGCGCGCCCCGGCCGGCGGGCCGCCGCGGCGCCATTCCCTGACGCTGCGCGGATAGCCGGAGCTGGTCAGCGTGCCGGGCCCGAAGTCGCTGGCGACGAGCAGGGTGTCGCGGTCGATCCAGGCGGCGCTGCCCTTGGCTTCCTCCAGCGCGAAGCCGTCCGCGACGAAGGCGCGCCGGCCGATGTCGTATTCGCGCACGACGTGGGCGTCGCCGCCGCCGCGCGAGAGCGAGACCAGGCAGTGTTCGGGATGCGTGTACAGGCAGTCGGCGCCGCCCCAGACCCAGTTCTCCCCCTCGTCGCCGGCCAGTTGGTCGAGGTCGATGATGGTTTCCCAGGCCGGCTGCGCCAGGGCGAACTGGGCCGCGGTGGTGCGCCGCCAGATGCCGCGCACGTGGCGCGCGTCGCGCCAGAAGTTGTAGTAGAACGCGCCGTGCCGGCTGACGTAGGGGATGCGCTCCTGCGAGTCGAGCACCGCCTTCAGGCGCGCGCGCAGGGGCGCGAAGCGCGCGTGGGCCTCGATTTCCCCCTGCGTGGCGGCGTTGCGGCGGCCGACCCAGGCCAGCGCCGCGGCGCCGTCGACCTCCTCGAGCCAGGCGTGGGGGTCGGCGGCGGTGTCGGGCGGTGTCGGATGGGTGGGCATGGATGCGCTTTCGGGTCGGCGCCGCGGCCCCGGAGCGGGCGCTGGCAGGCGTAATGTGCCATGAATCGGCGCCCCCCGCCAGTGGCCGCCGGCGCGCCGTCCGGCGGACCGCTTTTGGGCGGGACGGGGCGGCGCCGGAATGCGTATTGTTTTGCATCAATATCCCCGCGCGCGGCGGGCCGCGCCGCCGCCTCCCGGCCGATAATAAGTTACAGTGCTGGCCGCCAGTCTTTGATAGTATTCTGCTGGAGTGCAACTTCGTGGCGAAGCGCGCGGTGACTGGCACCGGCGGCCCTGCATGGCAGACGATAAAGCGATTCACGATGCGGATTTTCGGCAAGGCTTGGATGGGGGCGACATTGCCGCTCTGGGGCGCCGGCCTGATGCTGGCGCTGGCGATCGGCCTCAGCCTGTTCGCGGCGGCCGCCAAGACGGTCGAGGACGACGCGCGCCAGCGCTTCGAGAACGTCGCCCGCAGCACCCAGTACGGCCTGTCGGCGCGCGTCAAGTCCTACTCGGATCTGGTGCGCGGCCTGGTGGCGCTGTTCCGCACCGCCGATCCGCTGAGCCGGGCCCAGTTTCACGAATACGTCAGCGGCCTGGATCTGGCGCGCCACTTTCCCGCCATCGAGGCGCTCACCTACGCCCAGGCGCTCGACGAGGCCGGGCGCGACGCCTTCGAGGCCGGCGTGCGCGCCGACGCCAGCGTGCGGCCGGGCGGCTACCCCGATTTCGCCATCAAGCCGGCCGGCCGGCGGCCCTGGTACTCGGTGCTCACCTATATGGAGCCGATGGAGGCGCTCAAGGACAAGTTCGGCGTCGACATCGCCGCCACGCCGGCGGTGCGGGGCGCGCTCGAGCAGTCGCGCGACTCCGGCCAAGTCAGCGCCTCCGGCACGCCGATCCTGGTGCGCGGACCGCCGCGCCACATCGCCCTGGGCATGCGCCTGCCGGTCTACCGCGGCGGGGTGGCCCTGAACGACGTCGCCAGCCGGCGCGCCGCCTACCTGGGCGCGGTCGGCATCGGCTTCAGCGTCCCCAAGCTGGTGCAGGGCGCGCTCGACGAGATGGCCGAGCGCCAGGTGCACATGTCGCTGTACGCCGACGCCTCCAGCGAGGTCGAGCAGCGCCGCCTGGTGCTGCTGAAGAGCGACCGCCTGCTCTTCAACGACAACGGCTCGACGCTGGTCGAGCATCTGGCCGAGTCGGAGCGCGCCGATTATTTCGAAACCATCCTGCCGATCGATTTCAACGGCAGTTTGTGGAAGGCGCATTTCCGCGTCCGCAAGAGCGATCTGCACACCGGCTTCGACCGCCTGTTCCCGTGGTTGGCGATGCTCACCGGCTTTTCCGGCAGCATGCTGATCTTCGCCTATTTCTTCACCCTGTACGCCTCGCGGCGCAAGGAGATCGAGCAGCGCGTCCTGCTCGACACGGTGCTCGACAACGTCGACGCGCACGTCTACATGAAGGACCACGAGCGGCGCTACATCTACGTCAACGCCAAGATGGCCGAGGTGCTGGGCCGGCCGGCGGAGCAGATCATCGGCCGGCGCGACCGCGAGCTGATGCCGGCCCAGCGCGCCGACGCCGCCTGGGAGATCGACAAGCAGGTCTTCGCCGACCGCGCCAAGCACACCGCCGAGGAGCGCTACGTCGACCGCGACGGCGAGGCGCACCACCTGTGGACCGTCAAGGTGCCGCTGCTGCACGAGGAGCAGATCAGCGCCGTCATCGGCCTGTCGACCGACGTCACGGAGCTGCACAACCTGAAGGAGCAGGCCGACGCCGCCAACCGCGCCAAGAGCGATTTCCTGTCGAACATGAGCCACGAGATCCGCACGCCGATGAACAGCATCATCGGCATGGCCCATCTGGCGCTGAAGTCGGTGGCCGACCCCAAGCAGCGCGACTACCTGAAGAAGATCTACCATTCCGGCCAGCACCTGCTGGGGCTGATCAACGACATCCTCGACTTCTCCAAGATCGAGGCCGGCAAGCTCGACCTGGAGGAGCTCGACTTCACGCTCGAGACGCTGCTGGCGAACATCTCCAGCCAGCTCGGCGAGGGCGCCGCGGCGAAGAACCTGCAACTGGTGTTCGAGATCTGGCCGGGCCTGGCGCACCAGTTGCGCGGCGACCCGCTGCGCCTCGAGCAGGTGCTGCTGAACCTGACCAGCAACGCCATCAAATTCTCCGAGAACGCGCCCATCGTCGTGCGCGCCCGGCCGCTGCGGGACGACGAGCATCACACCGTGGTGCGCTTCGAGGTGCAGGACCGCGGCATCGGCATGAGCGCCGAGGAGGTCTCGCAGTTGTTCCAGTCCTTCCACCAGGCCGATCTGTCGACCACGCGCAAATACGGCGGCACCGGCCTGGGCCTGGTGATCAGCAAGCAGCTGGCCGAATTGATGGGCGGCGGGGTGGGCGTGGACAGCGAGCTCGGCGTCGGCAGCACCTTCTGGTTCACGGCGCGCCTGGAAAAGGGCCGCGACCTGTTCGCCGCCAGCGAGGAGTTGGTGCTGCCCGACGTGCTCGACACGATACGCGGCGCCTCCATCCTGCTGGTGGAGGACAACATCTTCAGCCAGCAGGTGGGTCAGGAGTTGCTGGAGGACGCAGGCGCCACCGTCTGCGTGGCCAACAACGGCAAGGAGGCCATCGATTTGCTGCTCAACGGGCGCTTCGACTGCGTGCTGATGGACGTGCAGATGCCGCTCATGGACGGCTTCGAGACGACGCGCCTGATCCGCGCCCATCCGAAGCTGGCCGGCACCCTGGTCATCGCCATGACGGCCAACGCCGGCAGCGAGGACAAGGCGCGCTGCATGAGCGCCGGCATGGACGAATTCGTCACCAAGCCGATCGCCCCGACCCTGCTGTTCACGGTGCTGGCGAAGTGGATGACGGCGCGCGGCGTGGTGCGCGCGCCGCTGCTGGCGCTGGCGCCGCCGCTGGCCTTCGCGCCGGCGCTGGAGCCGGCCGAGCCGGAGCCGGACGGCGCCGCCGCGCTGCTCGACATCGCCGCGCTGGCCCAGACCTTCGGCAACAAGCCGGAGAAAATGCGCAAGTTCGCCGTCATGTTCCTCGACGCGGCGCGCGACAGCCTGGCCGAAATGGGCCACGCCATGCAGCAGGACGACCTGCTGCGCCTGTCCGAACTGGGGCACCGCACCAAATCCTCGGCCAAGGCGGTCGGCGCGATGCGCTTCGCCGCCCTGTGCCACGCGCTCGAGGAGATGCCGGAGAAGGGCGGCGACATGGCGCAGGCGCGCCTGGTGGTGGCGCAGATGCAGCCGATGCTGGAGCAGTTGAAGCAGCAAATCGCCCGCGACCTGGCCCTGCCCGCGTCGGGCTGAGCGGCGCGCGGCCCCGGCGCCGGGGCTGCGCGGCGTTTTTTTTGTGCGCGCCGGCCCCTGCGGCGGGCGGCCGAAGGCGATAATAGGCGACTGCGCGCGCGCCGCGCCCCACCCATCGGAACAGCATGCCATCCACCGTCACCCCCGGCCTCCTCATCCTGCACGGCAACCAGCTGGAAACCCTGCGCGCGGCGGTCTTCCAGTGGTTGCGCGACAACCCCCTGGCGCCGCTCGAATCGGACATCTTCCTGGTGCAGTCGAACGGCGTGGCCGAGTGGTTGAAGATCGCCCTGGCCGAGGAGATGGGCGTCTGCGCGGCGACCCGCATCGCGCTGCCGGCGCGCCTGCTGTGGGAAAGCTACCGCGGCATGCTGGGGCGCGAACGGGTGCCGAGCCGCTCGCCCTTCGACAAGGGGCCTTTGAGCTGGCGCCTGATGCGCCTGCTGCCGACCCTGCTGGCCGAGCCGCTCTTCGCGCCGCTGCGCTACTTCCTGGCCGACGGCGAGGCGGAGCGGCGTTTGCAACTGGCCGAGCGCCTGGCCGACCTGTTCGACCAGTACCAGGTCTACCGGGCCGACTGGCTGGAGGACTGGGCGGCCGGACGCGACCAGTTGCGCGGCGCCGCCGGCCCGGCCGTGCCGATGCACGCCGAGCAGCGCTGGCAGGCGCAGTTGTGGCGCGCCGTCATCGCCAGCGTGCCGGAGGCGCAGCGCGCCTCCGGCCGCGCCACCATCCACGAGCAATTCCTGCGCGCCATCGCCGCCGGCGAGGCGCCGGCCGGGCGACTGCCGCGGCGCATCGTGCTGTTCGGCGTCTCGGCGCTGCCGTATCAGACCCTGCAGGCGCTGGCGGCGCTGGCGCGCCACACCCAGGTGCTGCTGGCGGTGCCCAATCCCTGCCAGTTCTACTGGGGCGACATCATCGAGGGGCGCGAGCTGCTGCGCGCCGCGCACAAACGCCAGCAACTGCGCAAGGGCGAGGACCTGGGCCAGATCCCGCTCGAGGAACTGCACGCCCACAGCCACCCGCTGCTGGCGAGCTGGGGCCGGCAGGGGCGCGACTTCATCCGCATGCTCGACGAATTCGACAACGACAGCGCCGCCGCCGGGCGCGCCGACAATCTGCGCATCGACCTGTTCGGCGAGGACGAATCGGACAGCCTGCTGGCGCAGGTGCAGGGGGCGATCCGCGAACTGCGTCCGCTGCACGAGCACGAGGGCGCGGCGCCGCCGCCGGCCGACCGCTCCATCGAATTCCACGTCGCCCACAGCGTGCAGCGCGAGGTCGAGGTGCTGCACGACCAGTTGCTGGCCATGTTCGGCGCCGGCCAAGGGCTGCGGCCGCGCGAGGTGGTGGTGATGGTGCCCGACATCGACACCTTCACGGCCGCCATCCACGCCGTCTTCGGCCAGCACAAACGCAGCGACGCGCGCTTCATCCCCTTCGAGATCGGCGACGTCAACGACCGCAGCGTGAACCCGCTGCTGGTGGCGCTGGAGTGGTTGCTGCGCCTGCCGCAACAGCGCTGCCGGCAGAGCGAGGTGCGCGACCTGCTCGACGTGCCCGGCCTGGCCGCGCGCTTCGGCCTGGGCGGCGACGACCTGCCGACGCTGGGCGCGTGGATCGAGGGCGCCGGCGTGCGCTGGGGCCTGGACCAGGCGCACCGCGACGGCCTGGGCCTGGGCGCGGCGGGCGAGCAGAACGCCTGGATCTTCGGCGTGCGGCGCATGCTGCTCGGCTACGCGAGCGGCAAGGGCGGCAGCTTCGCCGGCATCGAACCCTACGCCGAGGTGGGCGGCCTGGACGCGGCGCTGGCCGGCTCGCTGGCGCAACTGGTGGAGGCGCTGCTGCACTGGCGCGCCGCGCTGGCGCAGGCGCGCACGCCGGCGGAGTGGGGCGTGCAGGCGCGCGCCCTGCTGGGGGCCTTCTTCAAGGCCGGCGAGGAGGGCGACCGCCTGACGCTGGCGCTGCTGGAGCAGGCGCTGCAGGGCTGGCTGGAAACCTGCGAGAGCGCCGAATTCCGCGAGGCGGTGCCGCTGGGCGTGCTGCGCGAAGCCTGGTTGGGCACCCTCGACGAGCCGACCCTGAACCACCAATTCGTCTCCGGCGGCGTGACCTTCTGCACCCTGATGCCGATGCGCGCCGTGCCCTTCCGCGTCGTCTGCCTGCTGGGCATGAACGACGGCGACTTCCCGCGCCGCGCGCCGAAGGCCGACTTCGACCTGCTGGCGCTGCCCGGCATGGCGCGTCCGGGCGACCGTTCGCGGCGCGACGACGACCGCTACCTGATGCTCGAGGCGCTGCTGGCCGCGCGCGACAAGCTCTACATCAGCTGGGTGGGGCGCAATGTGCGCGACAACAGCCTGCAACCGCCCTCGGTGCTGGTGGCGCAGTTGCGCGACTATCTGCAGGCGGGCTGGAAGATGGACCTGCAGACGCTGACGACGGAGCACGCGCTGCAGCCGTTCAGCCGCAAATACTTCGAGGCCGGCGGCCTGCTGACCTACGCCGGCGAATGGCGCGCCGCCCACGGCGGCGCCGCGCCGGACGGCGACGGCGCGCGCCTGCCGCCCTTCGAGCTGGACCCGAACTTCCGCCTGAAGCTGAGCGAGCTGGCCAGCTTCATGCGCCAGCCGGTCAAGTACTTCTTCCGCCGCCGCCTGAGCGTCAGCTTCAACGACGCCGACCCGGTCGGCGAGGACGAGGAGCCGTTCGCGCTGAACGCCCTGGAGCGCTATCTGCTGGAGGACACGCTGCTGGACGACGCCAGCGCGCCCGAGGCCCTGTCCGAGGTGCGCGCCAGCCTGACCCTGCGCGCCGAACGCCTGACGCGCGAAGGCGTGCTGCCGATCGGCCTGATCGGCCAGCAGTGGCAGCGCCAGTTGGTCGAGGCGCTGGTGCCGGTGCGCAGCGCCTGGCTCAGGCTGTGCGAACAATTCCCGCTGCCGGCCGAGAAGCAAGCCATCGACCTGCGCTACGGGGAGCTGCGCATCGAGGACTGGTTGGACCGGCTGCGCCGCGATAGCGCGACGGGCGGCAAATCGGCCTGGCTGATGCAGATCTCCTCGAAGGTGCTGGACAAGGGCGGCAGGGCGCGCGGCGACAAGTTGATCGCCATGTGGTTGCGCCAACTGGCCGCCGCCGCGCTGGACTATCCGGTCACCGGCTACCTGCTGGCGCGCGACGCCGTCATCACCATGGCGCCGCTGGACGGGCCGGAGTCGCGCCGGGCGCGGGGCGCGCTGCTGGCGCTGTGGCGCGAAAACATGAACCACCCCCTGCCGACGGCCTGCAAGACGGCCCTGGCGCTGGCCCAGGACGGCGACCCGCGCGCGGTCTACGACGGCGGCTTCGACATCGGCGGCGAGGGCGACGAGCTGTGCCTGGCGCGCCAGTGGCCGGACTTCGCCTCCCTGGCGAAGGAGGAGGCGTGGGCCGACTGCTCGCTGGAGCTGTACGGACCGCTGGCCATCTGGCTGAACAAGCACATCACCATCGCGGCCATCGCCGGCGGCGAGGAAGCACCATGAGCCAACTACTAGCCCCCCTGACATTCCCCCTGCACGGCACGCGCCTGATCGAGGCCAGCGCCGGCACCGGCAAGACCTGGACCATCGCCGCGCTGTACGTGCGCCTGGTGCTGGGCCACGGCCGGGAGGACGGCTTCGGCCGGCCGCTGCTGCCGGCCGACATCCTGGTGATGACCTTCACCCGCGCCGCCACGCGCGAGTTGTCGAACCGCGTGCGCGAACGCCTGATCGAGGCGGCCGCCTACTTCCGCGGCGAGGCGGGCGAGCTGGCGGCCGACCCCTTCCTGGACGCCCTGCTGGACGACTATCCCGAGCACGCCGAGCGGCGCAAGGCGGCGCACCGCCTGGTGCTGGCGGCCGAGACGATGGACGAGGCGGCCATCTTCACCATCGACGCCTGGTGCCAGCGCATGTTGCGCGAGCACGCCTTCGACAGCGGCAGCCTGTTCGACGAGGAACTGGTGAGCGACGAGAACGCGCTCTTCGAGGACGCCGCGCACGACTATTGGCGCCAGCAAGTCTATCCCCTGAAGGAGGCGGCGCTGGGCGCGCTGCTGGCCTGCTGGCCGGACGTCGTGGTGCTGAAGAAATCCGTGCGCGAGCTGGCGCAGCGCGCCGCCGCGCTGGAGGCGCCGGGCGAGGCCGCGCTGGGCGCGCTGATCGGCCGCGTGCAAAGGGAGCAGCGCGCGCAACTGGCGGCGCTGAAGGAGGGCTGGGCCGAGCGGGCCGACCGCATGGAGGCATGGATAGGGCGGCAGCGCGAGGCGGCGCCGAAATGCTTCAACGGCAACAAGATGAAGCCCGAATCGCTGGCCAGATGGTTCGCCGGCCTGCGCGCCTGGGCGCTCGACGCCGGCGCCGTCAAGCCGGAGGGCGTCAACGAGACGGCGTGGCGGCGCCTGACGGCCGACGGCATCGCCGACGCCTTCTCGAAGGGCCACAGCGCCGTGGTGCCGGACGATTTCGACGCCACCGCGGCGCTGGCCGAGGCGCTGGAGGGCATCGCGCCGCTCTCCTTCGAGCTGTACCGGCACGCCGCCGCCGCCATCGCCGCGCGCATGGAGGAATTGAAGCGGCGCGCGCGCCAGTTCGGTTTCGCCGACCTGCTGGAGCGCCTGAAGGCGGCCCTGCTGGGCGAAAACGGCGCCGCGCTGCGCCAGCGCATCACGGCCCAGTATCCGCTGGCGATGGTGGACGAATTCCAGGACACCGCGCCCGGCCAGTACCAGATCTTCAACCTGCTGTACCGGATCGCCGAAAACGATCCGGCGCTGGGCCTGTTCCTGATCGGCGACCCGAAGCAATCGATCTACGGCTTCCGCGGCGCCGACATCCACAGCTATCTTGATGCGCGCGCCGCCACGGCCGGGCGCCACTACCAGCTGGGCACCAACTACCGCTCGACCGGCGCGCTGGTGGGCGCCGTGAACCGCCTCTTCCTGCACGCCGAGGGCCACGGCGAGGGCGCGCTGCGCCACGCCGGTTTCAGCGCCGGGGCCTTCCGCTTCCGCGAGGGCGACAGCAATCCCTTGCCCTTCGACGCCGTCGACGCCATGGGCCGCAAGCAGCACCTGGTCAGCGGCGCCGGCATGCTGCCGGCGCTGACGCTGGCCTGCGCCCCCGGCGACGGCCTGAAGGGCGACGCCTACCGCGACTTCTTCGCCCAGCACTGCGCCGAGCATATCGTCGGCCTGCTCAACGATCCGCTGGCCGGCTTCGAGGGCAAGGATGGCTTCGTGCGCCTGCAACCGGCCGACATCGCCGTGCTGGTGCGCGACCGGCGCGAGGCGGCGGCGATCCGCCAGGCGCTGCAAAAACGCAAGGTGGCCAGCGTCTATCTGTCCGACAAGGACTCCGTCATCTACAGCGCCGAGGCGGCCGACGTGCTGCGCTGGTTGCACGCGCTGGCCAATCCGCTCGACGGCGCGCTGGCGCGCACCGCCTTCGCCACGGCCACCATCGCGCTGACGCTGAGCGAACTGGCGCAACTGTCGAACGACGAACTCGAATGGGAAAAGCGCGTCGAGCAGTTGAAGGGCCTGCATCTGGTGTGGCAGCGCCAGGGCGTGCTGGCCATGCTGCGCCGTTTCATCCACGAGCTGAAACTGCCGGCCGCGCTGCTGCGCGAGGCGGGCGGCGAACGGCGCCTGACGAATCTGCTGCACCTGGCCGAACTGCTGCAGTCGGCCAGCCGCCAGCTGGACGGCGAACAGGCGCTGATCCGCTGGCTGGCCGAGCAGATCGGCGGCGAGGGCGGCGGCGGCGACGAACGCGTGCTGCGCCTGGAGAGCGACGCCGAACTGGTGAAAGTGGTGACGGTGCACAAGTCGAAGGGCCTGGAGTACCCGCTGGTCTACCTGCCGTTCGCGGTCACCGCGCGCAAGGTGGAGCGGCGCAACCGCAGCTTCTTCGAATACACCGACGAGGCCGGCGCGCGCCACATCGACATGGCGATGGGCGACGCGGCGCTGGAGGCGGTGGAGGCGGCGCGCATCGAGGAGGACCTGCGCCTGCTGTACGTGGCGCTGACGCGCGCCTGCCACTTCCTGTGGTTGGGCGTGGCCGCGCTGGCCAGCCGCAAGGCCGGCGAGAACACCCTGCACGAATCGGCGCTGGGTTATCTGCTGACGGGCGGCGAGCGCCTGCCGGCCGAAGAGATGGAGGGGCGCTGGCAGCGCCTGCGCGGCGACTGCGCCGGCATCGTCATCGTCGCGCTGGAGCAGACGCAGGATCGGACCCCGCTGGAGCGCGTCGAAGTGCGTCCGCAACTGGTCGAGGCGGCCGTCTTCGCGGGCCGCTTCGAGCGCGACTGGACGGTGGGCAGCTTCACCTCGCTGACGCGGCAAGTGGGGCCGCAGGTGGCCAGCGTGCACGTGCCGCAGCGCGCGCAGGAGGAAACCCTGCTGGAGGACGAGGACCAGGGCGGCGCCGCGCGCACCGAGGACGCGCCGTGGCACCGCTTCCCGCGCGGCTCGGTGCCCGGCAACTTCCTGCACGAACAACTGGAGTGGATGGGCAGCGAAGGCTTCGCCATCGTCGACGACGCCGGCTTCGACAGCCGCCTGGCGGCGCGCTGCGAGCGGGCCGGCTGGAAGCACCGCGCCGAGGACAGCGTGGCCTGGCTGCGCAGCGTGGCGACGACGCCGTTGCCGATGCTGGGCGCGCCCCTGCGCGACATCACCGCGCTGCTGCCCGAGATGGAATTCTGGTTCCCAAGCCAGCGCCTGAACACCGACGACCTGGACCGCCTGTGCTCGAGCCGCCTGCTGGGCGACACGCCCCGTCCGGCGCTGCCGAAGCGGCAACTGCACGGCATGCTGAAAGGCTTCGCCGACCTGGTCTTCGAGCACGAGGGGCGCTACTGGGTGCTGGACTACAAATCGAACGCGCTGGGCGGCGGCGACGCCGCCTACCACAAGCAGGCCCTGGCGGCCGGCATGGCGCAGCACCGCTACGACATCCAGGGCGCCATCTACATGCTGGCGCTGCACCGTTTGCTGCGCAGCCGCCTGGGCGGGGAATACGATCCGGCGCTGCACCTGGGAGGCGCCATCTTCCTGTTCCTGCGCGGCATCGCCAACCCGCACACGCATGGCTGCTACCTGCTGGCGCCGGACCTGGGGCTGCTCGACGGCCTCGACACACTACTCGACGAGAGCAAACAGCTTGAACACCACCATGACGACTGACGCCCGCACCGCCGCCCTGCTGGCGCACATCGACGCCCTGAGCGAAGAGGGCCAACTGCGGCGCCTGAGCGGCGCCTTCGCGCGCTTCATCGGCTCCATCGGCGCTTCATCGGCGCCGCTGGCGCTGGCCTGCGTCATCCTGTCCGAACTGGAGGGGCGCGGCCACAGTTGCCTGATGCTCGGGGAGCTGGTCAACGATCCCTGTCTGCTGCTGGGTTGGACCGAGGAGCAATGGCGCGCCCTCGTGGCGGCCGGCGGCGCGCTGCCGAAAAGCCCGGCCGCCTGGCGCGCCCTGCTGGCGCAGGCGGACCAGGTGTGGTGCGTCGGCGACCTCGATTTCGACCAGCCGATGGCGCTGGACGGCGACCGGCTCTACCTGCGGCGCTACTGGCGCGACGAAAAACTGGTGGGCGACGCCATCGGCGCGCGCGCCGCCGCGGCCGGCCGCGCGCCCGAGCTGGGCAAGGTGCGGCGCTGGCTCGACATCCTGTTCGACCAGCCGACCCCGGACGGCGGCCCGGACTGGCAAAAGATCGCCTGCGCCGTCGCCCTGCGCGGCAGCGTCGCCATCATCACGGGCGGTCCCGGCACCGGCAAGACCTACACCGTGGCCAGCCTGCTGACCCTGTTGTTCGCCGTCGCCGAGCACCCGGAACGGCTGCGCATCGCGCTGGCCGCGCCGACCGGCAAGGCGGCGGCGCGCCTGAAGCAGTCGATCGACAAGGCGCTCGAGCAACTGGCCGTGAAGGTCGGCGCCGATTTGCCGGACCTGAAGGAGCTGGCCAAGCGCATGGGCGCCGCGCGCACCCTGCATAGCCTCTTGGGCGCGCGGCCGGACACGCGCGCCTTCCAGCACCACGCCGGCAACCCGCTCGACGTCGACGTGCTGATCGTCGACGAAGCGTCGATGGTGCATCTGGAGATGATGGCCTGCCTGCTCGACGCGCTGCCGCCGCACGCCATCCTGGTCCTGCTGGGCGACAAGGACCAACTGGCCTCGGTGGAGGCGGGCGCCGTGCTGGGCGATTTGTGCCACGACGCCCAAGCGGGCGGCTACACGGCCGCCACCCTGGCCTACGCCGAGGCGGCCAGCGGCGAGCGCATCGGTGCCGCCTTCCGGGGCGAGGGCGGCGCGCTGGCGCAGCAAACCGTGATGCTGCGCCACAGCCACCGCTTCAGCGGCCCGATCGGCGCGCTGGCGCTGGCCGTCAACGCCGGCGACGGCCAGCAGGCGCTGGCCTGCCTGCACGGCGACAGCGGCGGCAAGATCGCCTGGATCGAAGCGGCGCAGCAGGGCGACGTGCTGCAACTGGCGCTGGCCGGACGCGGCGGCGCCGGCGGCGGCTATCAGCCCTATCTGAAGCTGCTGCAGGGCGGCGGAGAGGGACGCGAGCATGAAGCCTGGGTGCGCGAGGTGCTGCTCAGCTTCGAGTCCTTCCGCATCCTGTGCGCCGTGCGCGACGGTGAATGGGGTGTGAGCGGCTTGAACGCGGCCATCGAACAAAGGCTGGAGCGGGCGGGCCTGATCAAGCGCGGCGAATGGTATGTGGGGCGGCCGGTGATGGTCACGCGCAACGACTACGGCACCGGTGTCTTCAACGGCGACATCGGCCTGACCCTGCGCGACCCTGCGCGGCCGGCGTCGCTGCGCGTCTACTTCCTCGAGGGCGACACGGTGCGCAGCGTGCTGGCGACGCGCCTGCGCCACGTCGAAACGGCGTTCGCGATGACGGTGCACAAATCGCAGGGGTCGGAGTTCCGGCACACCGTGCTGGTGCTGCCGAAAGAGGGCGGGGCGATGCTGGCGCGCGAGCTGGTCTACACCGGCATCACGCGCGCGCGCGACTTTTTCACGCTGGTCTCGCCGACGCAGACGGTGCTGCTGGATGCGATCATGCGGCGCACCCAGCGGGCCAGCGGCTTGCGCGGGCGGATCGGCGGATAGGGGAGGGCGCCGGCGCGGGGCGGCCTCGATCGCGCGGCTACGGCGTGATCCCGAACAATTCCAGCTTCAGCCCGTTCATCCCCGCCGGGACGTGGATGGCGATCGCCTGCGCCTTGAGCATCGCCTCGTACAGCGCGTTCTTGTTCTCCAGCGTGAAGTAATAGGTGTTCGGGCGCAGCGGCACTTCGGCCGGCACCTGCGCCATGTGGACCAGTTCCGCGCCCGGCATGTTGGCGTTCACGGCCAGGCACAGCGTGGCCTGTTTGTCGATCCTGGCGGCGTCCAGGGCGCCGCGGTAATGGGTGTTTTTCTGCGCGCAAGGCTGTCGCGCGGCGTGGGGCTTGCAAGGTGGCCGGCGGCGTTTTTTGCGCGGACGCAAATTGTGGGCCGGCAATTGTTTGATACTGGCTCTTCCGCAAGGCCGGCACCGGGCAGTCGGGCGAGGTGTGACGGTGGAGGATCTGTCGGGTTATTTTTGAACGCGAGTTGCCGATTGTCCCGCACGAAGTATGCGTCGCCGAATGCCGCCTCTTGAGCGCCGTCGTCGAATGTATGCGCTGTCCATGCGCTGCGGCGGCGCATACTCTTATTAAAATGCCACGCTTTGCTTTATACTCCCCCGGAAGAGGGATTCCCTCGCGCCGGCTGTCCTATGCGGAGCGATCCCGCCGTTTCCTATTTCAGTCAGGAGGTCGCATGTACGCGCTCATAGGCATGTTGTTGTTGGTTGTTCCATTGTGGAAGATTTGTGGACGGGCCGGATTTCCGCCCGCCTTGGCGGTGCTGGCCGTCGTTCCGATGCTGGGCTTGCTGATCGTGGCCGGCATTCTGGCCTTCGCCGAATGGCCGGCGACGCGCCAGCGGCGTCTGACGCAGGGGGCTAAATGATGATGTCTTTTTCGCTGTGGCATTGGATGGTGTTCATGCTGGCGCTGGTCGTGCCGGCCTGGCTTTTTTCGCGCATCGTGCCGAAGGCGGGCTTTCCCGCCTGGTGGGCCTTGCTGGGCCTTATTCCGGTGGTGAATCTGGTGGCCTTGTGGGTGCTGGCTTTTTCGGAGTGGCCGGAGCAGCCAAAGCGATAAGGCGGACCGGGACGAACCGCCCGCGTTCGGCCAGGCGAGACTCGCGCCGGCCGTCCGGAGTTTTTTAAATGGGGATACAAATTAATGCGCATCACGTTTTTGACCGCGTCCATGGGTGCGGTGCTTTTCTTCGGCGCCGCATCTTGGCCGGCGCCCGTCGCCGCCGCCGCGCCCATCCTGGAGAAACTGCTGCCGAAGTCGCAGGACGCGGCGGCGTTCGAGGCCGACGCCACGGCGCTCGACGCGGCCAGTCCCGCCGACGCCTTCATTTCCGACGCCTACCATGACGGCAAGGTGGCATTGCCCTTCCGTTATCTGCGGCCACAGCCGATGGCCGGGAAGCAGCGCTATCCTTTGGTGCTGATGCTGCACGGCTCGGGCGCGATCGGGCGCGACAACGTGGCCCAGCTTGGTTTGTTCGCGCGTTCCTGGGGCTTGCCGGCGATACGCAGGCAATTTCCCGCCTTCGTTGTCGTGCCGCAGTTCCCCGCGCGCACGGCCAACTACGCCGCCGACGCGGCCGACGCCGAGCTCAGTTCGCAGGGAACGCCGGAGCTGGACGCCGCGCTCGCGCTGCTGGCGCGCTTCACGAGGGATGAGGCGGTCGATCCGGCGCGCATTTATGTCGTCGGCTTTTCGATGGGCGCCTCCGCCGCCTGGCACGCCGTGCTGCGGCGCCCCGGCTTGTTCGCCGCCGCCGTGCCGATTTCGGGCGTGGCGCCGGCGCGCGGCCTGGCCCCGCGACTGGCGGCGACGCCGCTGTTTCTCGTGCACGGCAACGCCGATACGGAAAATCCCATCGGCTCGGACCGTTTGATGTATGCGGCGCTGGCGCAGGCCGGCGCGCGCCAGTTGCGTCTCCGCGAGTACGAGGGGCTGGATCATCGCCTGCCCTTCGAGTTCCTGGCGGACACGGGCTGGCGCAATTGGCTCTTCGCGCAACGCCTGCCGGCGGCGCAGCACGCCGCCGGCAAGAAGGCGGCGCCCGCCCCTTAGCCTCGCGGAGTCATGCCCCGCATCGTAGATGCCGAGCGGCGGGGCGGCCGTCACCAGCCGGAAGTTGGCGATGGCGAATATATCCTCACAGCTTTTCTAGTCGAAACCGCTTGTCATGAACCGCCTGCTTGTTTTTGCGGCCCAGCCTTTGCGTGTCCACAATTCCGGCAGGGCCCGCCTTTGATCTAATGGACTTCACGATAGCGTGTCGTTCTCTAATCAGGAGGCTTGCCATGAACGGAGCAAGAATCGCCGTATGTTGCGCTTTTGCCGCTGCTGCGGCGTCTTTCCCCACGCTGGTGCGTACCCAGGACAAGGCGCCGGCGCGACCGGACACGCCGAGCAGTTACATGCCGGTCGACATCCAGGAGGATTTCAATGTGACGATGGCGCGGCTGATGGCGGCGCGGGCCGGTTTGATGCAGCGGCAGATGGAGTTGCTCGGCGAGCGCTACGATTTGTCGAACCGGCCGGCGCCCGGCCTGACCATGTTCCGCGGCAAGCCGGTGCAGGAGGCGGTGCGCGTCAAGCTGCCTGGCGGCGTCAGTTGGGAGCAGTTGGGGGCGATGAGCCCGGAGGAGATCCGCGCCGAGGGGCTGTTCCCGCGCGGCTTCCTGCCTTTGCCGCATCCCTACCATCCGGCCGGCGGCATGTTGTTTCCGCAATTTCACATCGATGAGATCAAGCGCCAGGAGGGACGCGACCTGAGCCGCTTCGACCTCGATTTCGATCTCCCCGATCATTTTCTGCCGGAATTTCCGGCGCCGATCTTCCTGACGACGCGGCCGGATTTGGGCGATGTGTCGCAAGGCAAACTGCTGACGATCGATAATTATTATGAGATGTTCAACGGCGTATTGAACCCCAAGCAGATCGAAGGCTTGCGCCTGTTGCTGACGCCCTTCCCGCAGCAGCAGTTCAATCAGACCGAGGACCGCCGTTCGGCGCGGCCGAGTCGCGGCGTGGCTTGTTTCGACTGCCACGCCAACGGTCACAGCAACGGCGCCACGCATCTGGCCGGCGACGCCAGGCCGCAGTCGGCGCGCCACCGCATCGATACGCCCAGCTTGCGCGGCGTGAATGTGCAGCGTCTGTTCGGCTCGCAGCGGGCCTTGAAGTCGGTGGAGGATTTCACCGAGTTCGAGCAGCGCGCCGCGTATTTCGACGGCGATCCGGTGATCGCGGCGAAGAAGGGCGTCAATCCGCTCGAGCGCGGCAGCCAGGTGCATTTCATGGCCGAGTTCCAGAATATATTGGATTTCCCGCCGGCGCCCAAGCTGGCGGTGAGCGGCAAGCTCGATCCGAAAAAAGCCACGGAAAGCGAGTTGCGCGGTCAGTCGCTGTTCTTCGGCAAAGGGCAATGCGTGACTTGCCACGCGCCGCCGTACTACAGCGATAACCTGATGCACAATCTGCGCACCGAGCGCTTCTACAAGCCGCAAATGATCAGGGGCCTGATGGCGGCGGGCGATGGCCCGATCAAGACCTTCCAGTTGCGCGGCATCAAGGAGTCGCCGCCTTACCTGCACGACGGCCGTCTGCTGACGCTGGAGGATACGGTGGAGTTCTTCAACCTGATCCTGGAAACTCAGCTCAGCGCGGCGGAGAAAAGCGATCTGGTCGCCTTCCTGCGCACCTTGTAGAAATAAATCAGTTCAGCCCGGCCAGCCTTTGCTGGCGCTGCATGGCTGCCGCCAGATCCAGTTTGAGCATGGTGATGCGGGCCGTTTTCAGCGTCTCCGCGTCGCGCGAGATGACCGGGACGTTGTCGCTCTTCCTGAGCAAGGGATCGCGGCGCGGCGCAAGCGTGGCGGCCGGCGTTGCCGTCATGCGGGCCGGCGCGCCCGGCGTCGCCGCCTCGCCGAGCGGCGCGGCAAGGTCGTCGCTGGCGGAGGCCGAGGCATTTTCGCAGGGTTCATTGGTCAGTACGACATGCCCGGAGGTATCGGTGCATTTGAGGATTTCCGTGCCGGCGAATGCCGTCGAGGCGGCGAGAATGGCGCTCAGGCCCAGCGTGGAGAAAAAAGCGATGCGGTTCATGGTCGTGCCCCTGTTAGCGAATGCCTCCATTCTGGGCCGGGGCGCCATCCTTATCTGTTCGTTGGCGCACCTTGGACGGCGCGTCCTATGAGGCGAACAGCAGGCGCGGCGCGACTTCCCGGGCGATGTCGAGGAAGGCGGCGCAGGCCGGCGTGCTCTGGCGCAGGTCGCGCACGGCCAGCCCGACGCGGCGCTTGACGGGCGGATCGAGCGGCAGCACGACGAGGTCCGGATAGCTGCTCGCCAGGCGGTCCGGCAGCGCCAGTTCGGCGACGATGGAGAGGCCGTCGCCGCGCTCGACCATGCCGAGGATGGTGATGATCTGGGCGATGCGGTAGCGCACCGTCGGCACCAGGTTTTCCGCCGTGAAGAGCGGCTCGATCAACGCCGCGCAGCCGGCCTCGGACATAATGAAGGGCGCGCCGCACAGTTCCTCCAGGCGCACCGAGGCGCGCCCCGCCAGCGCGTGGCGGCGCGGCAGCAGCGCCACCATCTGGTCCTCCACCAGCGATACCGTGTGGTAGCGCTCGGCGGGCAGGACGACGAAGCCGACGTCGACGCGCCGGTCGAGTATCCATTGCGTCACCTCGTGGTCGCCGCCCTCGTCGACGCGCACTTCGATGCCCGGATAGCGGCGCCGGTACTCGTCGAGGATGGCGGGCAGCAGCTTCAGCGAGGAGGTGGGGCCGAAGGAGCCGATGCGCAGCGAGCCGCGGCGCTGGCCGCGCGCGTCCGCCACCTCCTGGCGCATGGCTTCGGACAGGCCGAGGATCTCTCGCGCGCGCAGCAGCAGTTGGCGGCCGATGTCGGTCAGTTCGACGCTGGCCTGGTGGCGCACGAGCAACTCGACGCCCAGTTCGCGCTCCAGCGCTTTCAGCGCGTGCGAGACGGCCGACTGGCTGATCGCCAGTTTGGCGGCGGCGGCGGTGAAGCCGCGCAATTCGGCGACGAGGGCGAAAATTTCCAGTTGGGTGAAGGTCATCGCGTCTCCGTATATGTATGAGCTTTTGCTCATTTTTCTATGAATTGATATTAGCATTAATATATAGCTGAGCGGCACCCCGCGCAAGCCCACCCACGACTTCCAGGATAGTGATATGACGACACCCGCATCGCCCGCCTCCATGCCCGCCGCGTTTGCGGCGCCCCGACCAGCGTGCGCGCCGCTGGTCGCGCCCCTGGTGTACATCAAGCTGGTGTTCGTCGCCCTGTTCTGGGGCGGCACCTTCATCGCCGGACGCATCGTCGCCCAGGCGCTGCCGGCGCTGACGGCGGCCAGCGGCCGCTTCGCCGTGGCGGTGGCGCTGCTGCTGGTGCTGGCCTGGAAGGTCGAGGGCGGCTTGCCGCGTCTGAGCCGGACGCAGATGCTGACGACGGCGGCGCTCGGCTTCACCGGCATCTTCCTCTACAACCTGTGTTTCCTGGCGGCGCTGGCGCGCATGCCGGCGGGGCGCACGGCGCTGTTCGTCGCGCTCAATCCCATCGTCACGGCGCTGGCCTCGGCGCTGCTGTTGCGCGAGCGGCTGGGGCGCGTCAAATGGCTGGGCATCGCCATCGCCTTCGCCGGCACGGCCGTCATCATCACGCGCGGCGATCCGCTGGGCGCGCTGCACGACATCGGCAAGTCGCTGGGGGCGGGCGAGTTGCTGATGTTCTGCGCCATCTCCTGCTGGGCCGCCTACACCCTGATCGGCCGCGCCGCGCTGCGCGGCCTGACGCCCATCGCCGCCACCACCTACGCCGGGCTGTGGGGCCTGGCCTTCCTGGCCAGCGGCGCCGCGTTCGAATTCCCCTCCATCCACTTCGCGGCCCTGACGTGGCGGGTCTGGGCCTCGATCGCCTATCTGGGTGTGTTCGGCACGGTGCTCGGCTTCGTCTGGTACTACGAGGGTGTGAAGGCGATCGGGCCCTCGCGCACCGCCGTGTTCAACAATCTGGTGCCGGTGTTCGGCATCGCGCTGGCGGCGCTCTTGCTCGACGAGCCGGTGCTGGCCTCGATGCTGGTCGGCGGCGCCCTGGCCATCGCGGGCGTGTTCTTGACGAACCGGCAGTCGAGCGGAGTAAATAAGTAAACATTTATATTTACTTAATGGCGGCTCAGCCGTATATTCGGAGGCATTCCATTCATTGACGCGCCGCCATGAAAACCGCCCTGCTGATCGCCGCCGCCTGTTTGCTTGCCCTGTTGTCGACGACGGGGGCGTCGCTGCCGTTTCCCATCCTGCCGCCGCTGTTCGCCGCCGGCGCCAGCAATGCCTTCAATCATTTCCTCGGCCTGCCGCCGAAGTTCCTGTTCGGGCTGGCGCTGACGATCAATCCGCTCGGCCTGCTGATCGGTTCGGCCGTGCTGGGGCCGCTGTCGGACCGTTACGGGCGCCGTCCGGTCCTGCTGCTGACGGCCGTCGGCGCGGCGCTCGGCCACGCCTTGACGGGCGTGGCGCTGCTGATGCAATCCTATCCCCTGTTCATCGTCGCGCGCTTTTTCACCGGCCTGCTGGAGGGCAACGGCTCGGTCGCCCGCGCCTTGCTGGCGGACCGGCTCGAAGGCCCGCTGCGGCTGCGCGCGATGTCGTGGCTGAACGGCGCCTTCTATCTGGGCTGGCTGGTCGGCCCCTTGCTGGCCGGCTTCACCCTGGCCTGGGGCGTGGCGACGCCGTTCTGGGTGGCGGTGGGCGCCTTGTTGCTGGCGGCGGCGCTGGTGTGGCTGGCGCTGCCGCGCGAGGCGCCGTCGCTGGCGACGACGTCGTGGTGGCAGGTGGCGCGCGACCGCCATTCGCTGAACCTGCTGCGCTACCCGGAGTTGCGCAAATTGTTCGGGGTACAACTGGCCTATACCTGCGGGGTGACGGCGTTTTATGAGTTTTATCCCCTTTGGCTGGTGGAGGTGGCGCGCTACGACGCGCGCGGCATCGCCTGGGTGAACATGGCGCTGTGCGGCTTGATGACCTTGACCTCCCTGTTCGGCGGCGGCCCCAGCAAGACCGAGCCCCTGCGCCGCGCGGCCCGCTTCGCCTTCGGCGGGGCTCTGGCGGTGGCGTGCGTGGCGCTGGGCAATGTGTGGGTGGGACTGGCGGCCATCGCCCTGTTCGGCGTTCCCAACGCGCTCTATAACACGGTGGTGCAGGGCTGGTGCGCGGAGCGCTTCGGCGCCTACGGGCAGGGCGCCGTGATGGGGCTGCTGTCGACGACCTTCTGCGTCGCCAACATCGTCATGGCCCTGATCGGCGCCGTGCTGACCCTGATTGATACGCGCCTGATCCTGCTGCTGGGCGCGGCGCTGAGCGCCTGGGCCGGCTGGCGCATGCTGGGCTGGCGCCTGGCGGCGGTGCATGCGCAGGGGGGGCGATGAACACCGCCGAGCGCATGTTGTTCCTGCTCAAGACGCGCGGCCCGCACACGGCGCAGCAACTGGCGGCGCTGCTGGAGCTGACGTCGATGGGCGCGCGCCGCCAGCTCGAGGCGGCGGAGGAGAAGGGCCTGGTCGATTTTGACGAGGTGGCCGACAAGGTGGGGCGGCCGTCGCGGCGCTGGTCGCTGACGGAAAAGGGCCACGCGCGCTTCCCCGACCGGCATGCCGATCTGACGCTGCAATTGATCGTGCAGGTGCAGGCGCTGTTCGGCGCCGCCGGCCTGGAGCGCTTGATCGCGGCGCGCGAGCGGGGCAGCGAGGCGCACTACCGCGCCAGCCTCGGCGCGGCAGGCGATCTGGCCGCGCGCGTGGCCGCGCTGGCGCTGGCGCGCGAGGCCGAGGGCTATATGGCCGAAGTCGAGCCGCAAGCCGACGGCAGCGTGCTGTTGATCGAAAACCATTGCCCGATTTGCGCCGCGGCACGCGTCTGCCAGAATTTTTGCCGCTCCGAACTGGCCGTCTTCCAGCGCGTGCTGGGCGAGGCGTGCACGGTGGCGCGCAGCGAACACCTGTTGGCAGGCGAACGCCGTTGCGTCTACGTCATCAAGGCCGCGCCGTAATCAGCGCCGGCGCTTAATTCGCCACACGGCGGTGGCGCCGGCTGGTGCTGGCCTTGGCCGCGCGGTGCTTGTGGCGGCTGGAGGCCTTCATCACCTTCGGCGCCGCCGTCGCCTCGTCGCCGGCGATGAAGCGGCGGATGTTGAGCGCGTCCATCACGCGCGCCGAGTTGGCGCGGGCGTTCAGGAGCACCAGGGTGGCGTTCTTGCCGGCCGACTTGATGCGCATGATCAGGCAGCGGCCCGCCTCTTCGGTGTAGCCGGTCTTGGACAGGCCGATTTCCCAGCCCTTGGCGCCGACCAGACGGTTCGAGTTGTGGTATTCGACCTGGCGGCCGTTGATGTTGATGGTGTCCTTGGAGTCGGTGGTGATGCGGCGGATGTCCGGGTAGGCCGAGGCGGCCACGGCCATCTTGATCAGGTCGGAGGCGGTCGAAGTATTGTTCGGCGACAGGCCGGTCGGTTCCTCGAGCACGGTGTGGCTCATGCCCAGGGCCTTGATCTTGGCGTTGACGGCGACGGCGAAGGCGGTCGGGCCGCCCGGATAGGTGCGCGCCAGCGAGGCGGCCGCGCGGTTGTCGGAGGACATCAAGGCCAGTTGCAAGATGTCGTGGCGGCTGATGGTGGCGCCGACCGGCACGCGCGAGGTGCTGTGCTTGAGCATGTCGACATCGTTCTTGTCGATGCTGATCGGAGCGTTCATGTCGGGCTTGGAGTCGAGCACGACCATGGCCGTCATCAGCTTGGTGAGCGAGGCGATCGGCACGACGACGTTGGCGTTTTTCTCCAGCAAAATCTTGCCTGTGCCGTCCTCGACGACGAGCACGGACTGGGAACCGAGGGGGACGGCGATGGCGGCGGTCGTGAAGGACGCCAGGACGACGGCGATGATTTTTTTGAACATGGTGTGTGTATGGGCGGTAACAAGGGGTCGGGCACCAAACGAGGGTGCGGCGCGCAATAATTTTGTGTTTCTGTGGCAATACTTTCGCCAAGCATAAACAGTACCATCAAAACCGGGGACAGACCACGATTTTCAAGAAATATGTGCCCGAACATCCAGGTCCATCCGCGGAGGGGCCGCCCCGGACGAAAAAAAGCCCCGCGCGGGGCAGGGCTGGTGGATGGGGTGGGGCGGAATTTATTGGATTTTGGCGATGGAGACCTCCGTCGATTTGACCAGGGCGATGACTTCGCTGCCCACTTTCAGGTCGAGGTCCTTGATCGAGCGCGTCGTGATGACGGAGGTGACGATGCCGTGCGGCGTCTCGACGTCCACCTCGGAGACCACCGAGCCGAGGATGATTTCCTTGATCGTGCCCCGGAACTGGTTGCGTACATTGATTTCTGAAATGGCCATCGGGTTTCCTATCCTTGAGTGTGGGGGGCTGATCGCGCCGTGACGCTTGAGTCCAGATTACGGTCCGCGGCGCACTTTGCCAACGAATCGATTCGCATATGGATATGCGGACGAAAAAAAACCGGGCGGGCCCGGTTTCTGCTCTGACGCTTACTTGCTCTGATAGATCTTGTCGAACTCGCCGCCATCGTCGAAGTGCTTCTTCTGCGCCTGCTTCCAGCCGCCGAAGACCTCGTCGACCGTGAACAGGCTGATGGGTTTGAAGCTGGCCGCGTACTTCTTCGCCACGGCCTCCGAGCGGGGGCGCAGGAAGTGCTTGGCGATGATTTCCTGGCCGGGTTCGGAATACAGGTATTGCAGGTAGGCGGTGGCCTGCTTGCGGATGCCGCGCCGGTCGACGACCTTGTCGACGACGGCCACCGGCGATTCGGCCAGGATGGAGGAGGGCGGATAGACGACTTCGAAATTGTCGCCGAACTCGGCGCGCACCAGTTGCACCTCGTTTTCGAAGGTCACCAGCACGTCGCCGATCTGGCGCTGGGTGAAGGTGGTGGTGGCGGCCCGCCCGCCCGTGTCGAGCACCGGCACGTTCTTGAACAGCTTGCCGACCAGTTCGCGCGCCTGCGCTTCGCTGCCGCCTTTTTTGATCACATAGCCCCAGGCGGCCAGATAGGTGTAGCGGCCGTTGCCGGAGGTCTTGGGGTTCGGCACGACGACCTTGATGTCGGGTTTGGCCAGGTCGTCCCAGTTCTTGATGTGCTTCGGATTGCCTTTGCGCACCAGATATACCATGGTCGAGTAGAAGGGCGCGGCGTTGTGCGGGAAGCGTTTGCTCCAGTCGGCGCCGACCAGGCCGCGTTCGGCCAGCAGGTCGATGTCGTTGGCCTGGTTCATGGTCACGACGGAAGCCTCGAGGCCGTCGGCGACCGAGCGCGCCTGCTTGCTGGAGCCGCCGTGGGATTGCTTGATGGTCAGGGTTTCGCCGGTGTTTTTCTGCCACTCGGCGATGAAGGCCGGGTTGATGTCCTTGAACAATTCACGCATCACGTCGTAGGAGACGTTGAGCAGCGTTGTTTCCGCCGCCAGCGCCGGGGCCGCCATCGGCAGGACCAGGGCGGCGACGCTGGCGGCGAGGAACCAGCGGCGGGGCCGGCTGGAGGGCTTCAAAGACGTGGTTTTGTTGGGCATGATCAACTCATATTGTGAAAACAGACATACATAGTCTAAAATCTGGCCCGGAAAAGCCACGAATTTTTCGTAATATGCTTAGATACGGTGGCTGTAAGCTACTGCGCGGCCCGCTATCCGGCCTGCGATGCTCACTGTGCATGCGCACAGCTGCGCTTCTCGGCCAGATAGCGGGCCGCTCGCTACGCTTACAACCACCGTCTCGGCGTTTCGACGGCTCGATGTTGTTACTGCACGACCCGCTACGCTTACAAGCACCGTCTCAGCGTTGTCGGCGGCTAGGTGGATATCAACGGCCCCCCATCCGGGCGGACGCAGCGGCTGCGTCTGGCATTGCGAGCCTGTTTTGGCTTGGTGGTTTTACCGAAAAACGTATATGGTTTTTTGGAATGATTCGTGGGCAGTTCGGCGCGCCGCGCTTAGTCTGTATTGGGCGGTAGGCGCGTGAAACAACGGTTTTTGCCGCTTGGTGTATAGTCGAAGACGCGCACTGAGAGGCTGTATCCGCTTGATTTCGCTTTTGGTTTTACTTTGTGAGCGCACATGAGTCTTGAAATTCGTATTACTGTATCGACCGACGCGTTTGAGGCGTGCAGTGTCTTGCGCCGCTCGATTACGGAGTGTTGTGCCCTGGATCATCGAAACGAACCGGCTATCCTGGATGCCTGGCTGGGTAATAAGACGCCGCAGATGGTCGCCTCTTGGTTCGCCTCGCCGACGAATTTTTCCCTGGTCGCGGTGGAGGCCGGTGTTGTGGTCGGGGTCGCTTTGTTGACGCGGGCCGGGAAGTTGGCTTTGTGCTATCTGTTGCCGGAGACCCGCGGGCGCGGCGTCGGCCGGGCTTTGTTGGCCCGGGTCGAGGCGCAGGCGGCGGAGTGGGGCGTGAAGGCGCTGCAGTTGCACAGCACGGCGTCGGCCCAGGCGTTTTACGCCGGCCAGGGCTTTACGGCGTCGGGGAATGTGAAGTCGCCGTATGGCGTCGAGACGGTGTTTTTCTGGAAGCAACTCGGCGCGCAGGCCGCCGCCGATCCGAAACGCAAGCGTTTTTGCAATTGCAATAGCGCTTGATCCGCGCCGTCCGCGTCCGGCCGGCATTCAGCATAACCGCCATGCCCAGTGGCGCCGCTCCGCGCCGTCCGCGTCCGGACGCAGTTCCTGTCCCCCGCTAAACATTTTCAGTTCGCCCGGCGCGAAGGCTTGCCACGCTTCGTTGCTTGTCAGCGGGTGGGTGGCGATGACGGCGATGCGGTCGTCCAGGTGGTTGTGGCGGCGGAAGTCGATGCTCAGTTCGCAGTCGATCAGCTGCGCCTGCGCGAACGGGTATTCGCGCACCACGTAGTGCAGGTGGGTGGAGCAGTGGGCGAACAGGGTGTCGCCGTCGCTGAGGATGAAGTTGAAGCTGCCGTGGGCGGCGATGGGCGCGCTGAGCGCGGCGATGGCGGCGTGGAGCGCGCCGCGCCCGGGCTGGCGCTGCGGGAAGCGTTGGCGCAGCCCCGCCAGCAGGTGGCAGAAGGCGCGTTCGCTGTCGGTGTCGCCGGCCGCCGCGTAGGCGGCGTCGGGCGGCGCCCGCCAGGCGTTCAGGTCGCCGTTGTGGGCGAAGGACCAGGTCTTGCCCCATAGTTCGCGGGTGAAGGGGTGGGTGTTTTCCAGCGCGATGCGGCCCTGGGTCGCTTTGCGGATGTGGGCGACGATGTTGCGCGCCTTGATGGGGTGGCGTTTGATGGCCGCCGCCAGCGGCGAGTCGACCGAGGCCAACTGGTCGGTGTAGAGCTGGCAGCCGTCGCCGGCGTGGAAGGCGATGCCCCAGCCGTCCCTGTGTTCGCCGGTGCGGCCGCCCCGTTCGGCGAAGCCCTCAAAGGAGAAGCCCAGCGCGGCCGGTTTGTTGCTGTTCATCGCGAGGAGCTGGCACATGGTGATCCTGTCTGTCTGATATGGGAGATGGCCGGTGCCGGACGGCGCGCCGCCGTCGGAACACAGTAAGGCGCGCCCGTCTGGCCGGGAAGGAATGTTTTCTTCTATGCTTATGCGGCGCCGGCCCGGGCGCCTTATGCCGCGCGCGCATATCCAAGGCCGAAACGCTTCGTTTCGCTTCGCGGCCCGCGCCGCTACTCTGCAGACTTTGCCGCCGTTCGCCCGCCGCATGCGGGCGCCGGGGCTGTCTTGTGGAGGAGTGCCATGTCGTTTCCCGTGCTGAAGAATTATCTTGCCCGCCTGTCCGACGCCAATCAGGCGGCCACCAGCGTCTGGCTGGATGCCGAGGGGCGGGCGTTGGGACGCTTTTTCAATTGCACGATGACGAGCGCCTTCCAGCCCCTGCGCCGTCTCGATACGGGCGCCGTGTTGGCCTTCGAGGGCTTGGCGCGCAGCGTGTCGGCGGCCGATCAGGGTTTGTCGCTGTGGAAGTTGCTCGATCACGCGGCCAGCGACGACGAGTCGGTGGAGCTCGACCGGCTGTGCCGGATGCTGCACGCGATTAATTTTTTCCGTCAGGAGCAGGAGCGCGAGGCGGATCTGTATTTGAGCGTGCACGACCGTTTGCTGAGCGCCGTCAGCAGCAATCACGGCCACGCCTTCCAGCGCATCCTCGACGCGCTCGGCTTGCCGATCGGGCGCATCGTGCTGCAATTGCCGGCGGTGACGCCGAACCAGGGTTGGTTGCTCAATTACGTGGCGGACAATTATCGCCGCAATGGTTTCCGTCTCGCCGTCAACGCCGCCAGCGCCCGCGAGGCGCTCGGCTTGCTGGAGCGGCTGCGCCCCGACGCCTTCAAGATCGACGCGCGGGCGCTGGCCGACGCGTCGGCCACGCGCGAACTGCTGGCGCAGTGCGAGGCGGCGCGCATCCGCGTCATCTTCAAGCGCCTGGAGACGCGGCAGGAGCGCGAGGGCCTGCTGCGTCTCGGCGAGGCGGCCGGCGTGGCGGTGTTCGCCCAGGGATATCTGCTCGATGCGCCGGCAGCGGTGCTGGCGGCGCGTCCCTTGGAGGCGCTCGCCGGCGCCTGAACGCGCGCGATTGCCGTAGCGGGGGTTTTTATTCCCCCCAACAATACGCTATAGTGAGCATATTGATTCAATGGGTAGATTATGGCATCGCGTAGAAATTTTCTTCAGCAGGGATTGGGCCTGGCCGCCCTTGGCGTCGTCACCAGTCCGATGATCGGTTGCGCCGCCCGCACGATCGCGCCGGCCCCCGTGGCCAGTAACAGCCACAGGCCGGCGCCGGCCGCCGCCAAACCGGTCGCCGCCGCGGGGCGCTCCAGCGTCATGGCGACGCAGTCGTCCGCCGCCGAACTGGCGCCGCCGCCCGATATTTTCGACGCCCAGGCGCTCGACCTGGAATTCTGGCTGCGCCCGCGCGTGCTGGAGGTGACCCGGCCGGCGAGCGGCGAGCGGGGCAAATTGCTGTACTGGAAAGACGGCGAGGTGATCGATTCCGCGTATCAGGAATTGTGTCATTTGCTGCGCGATGTGAACGGCAAGGAAACGGCGCCCATCGATCCGAAGCTGCTGGAAACGCTGTGGGGCACGCAGGCTTTCGTGGCCCGCTACGGCATCGACCATCCGCTGGAAATCCTCTCCGGTTACCGCACGCCCAATTCGAACAAGCGCCTGATCGAAGCCGGCGTGCCGGCCGCGCGCCAGTCGCTGCATATCGAGGGGCGGGCCGCCGACATCCGCATCGCGAATCTGAATTCGGAGGTGCTGGGCTCGCTGGTGAAGAGTTTCCGCCAGGGCGGCGTCGGCTTCTACTACCGCGGCGGCGTCAAGGGCGGCTGGATACACGCCGACACCGGCCTGAAACGCACCTGGAAGGGCTGAGTCCCGCCGCGCGCCGGGCGCGGCGCCAGCCGACCCCGGCGCGACGCGCGAACCGCTCCGGCCCGCCGCCGGGCCTGCCGGCGCCGATCCGCGACTCGCCGCTGCTTACCTAGGCATGCCATCCAGCCGACCGTACACCCCATGCGCCTCGTCGTTCGGTCCGGCGGCGAAGAACAGCGTCGTCAGCGGTTGGCTGTTCAGGCCGTTGCCGAAACCTATGCCCCACAGGCCGTCGATGGCGATCGGCATGTCGGCGTCGCTCTTGAGCGCGCCCAGCCACGCGCCCGTGTCGGGCGAGTAGGCGTTGATCCAGCCGTCGCCGAAATTGCCGACCAGCATGGCTGACGGGAAGCCCGGGAAGTCGGCCGGCGCGAAGGCCATGCCCCACGGCGCGTTCAGCCTGCCGCCGGTGACGAGGCGCTTGATGAAGTTGCCGCCAGTGTCGAAGACGCTGACGATGCCCAGGCCGGCGCCCTTGTTCTCGTCCTCGTTGGGCGGGGTGAACTGGGCGTAGGCGATGTACAGTCGGGCGCCGTTGGCGACGATGTTGAAGGGCGCGTAGTCGGCCGGCAGGCCCGGGTCGGTGAAGCCGCCGGGCAGGCTGGCGGCGCCGAAGCTGGCGTCGTAGACGTCAATGCGGCGATGGCGGATGTCGGCCGCGTACAGGTAGTTGGCGCCGGCGTAGCTGGCCAGCGCCATGCCCTTGTAGTTGGCGCCGCCGACTCCGGTGTCGACGGCCGTCACGGCGTTGGTGGCGTTGACGCCGGGCGCCCAGCCGGAGATGGTGCCACCCTCGCCGACGAAGAGGAAGACGCTCTTGCCGGACTGGCCGCCCTGGCTGACGACGAAGTCGCTGCTGGCGTTGAAGGCGATGCCGGTCGGCGCCGCGTCGCCGGAGGCGCCGGCGGGAATGCTCACGACCAGGCTTTGCGGCACGCCGTTGCCGTCATACAGAGTCGAGGTGTTGGTCTTGTTGTTGTTGACCCAGACGACGCCGTTCGGGTTGAAGGCGATGCCCCAGGCGTTTTGCAGATTGACGTCCGTGTGGGCGGCCGGCGCGGCGCCGTCCGACACCAGCGCCGCCACCGCATAGACGGTGTCCGCGTGGATGCCGTCGTCGTGGTGCGAACTGCCGCCGCAGGCGCCGATCAGGCCGGCCAGGGCGAGGATGCAGAGGCGCGCCGTGATGGCTCGGGAAAATACCGCCGTTTGTCTCATGAGATTCTCCTCTTGGGTGTCGCCGGATTGCCGCGGCTGTCGATGTTAGACCCGCGCGCGCGGGCGGGATTGCGCGCCGCCCCTTGACACAGCGCAGGCGGTTCCGGCGCGGCGTCCGGGGCGGGCGCGGGAAAAGCCGCCGCCGCGCCGGCGGACGTAGGATAATGTCGCCTCGGCCGCCCGCCGGCCGCATCGCTCAACAACATTCAGGATGATTATGCAAGGCCTCACCGATACCGATACCGACAGCGCCCCCCCGTCCCCGCCAGCGCGCTTCCGCCCGCGTCCCTGGGAGCATCTGGAGACGGCCTATGACGCCGAGTTGTGGATCGAGGAGCACAACCGCAGCCTGCAGGAGAACATCCGTCCGACGGAGAGCGGCTACGGGGTGTGCTTCACGCTGGCCGAGGGCGGCGATATCTTCATGCAGACCAGCGCCGACGGCGCCGTCATCCTCGACGTGACGGGCGAGGCCGAGTGGGTCGCGCCCCTGCTCAGCGCGGCGACGCAGACGGCGGCGCCGCCCGGTTCCCTGTGGATACTGCCCGACGACAAGCTGATCCAACTCATCGTCGGCCTGAGTTGCCTGGTGGCCAGCACGACCCTGGTGGTCGGCCATCATTTCGGCGCCAGGCGCCGCGGCATGGGCTTCGAGCGCTGAGCGAGGCCGGCGCAGGCGTGCTCGGCCGGTAGCGTCCTTTGCGCTGGCTCAGTGCGCCGCCGCGCGCGCAGCCGGCCGCCGTCCACTATGATGGCTGGCCGGCCCGCTCGACAGCTGCATGCTCGCATGCTAGTCTTGGGCAGGCCCGACATGACCGACGCCGCAGGCGCACGCAGTTGAGCCCGAAGGAACGCTATGGACCAAGACCAGTACGCTCAGTCCGGACCCCATTCCCACCACGCGGTGATCGCGGCGATGGGCGGCACGCCGGACGAGGCGCCGGCGGCGGCCTTGCCGGGCGACGCCTCGCTCAGTCCGGAGCGCCTGCGCTTCGAGCGCGAACAGGCGTATTTCAACGACATCTATCTGCTCGCGCCGGTGGGCTACTTCGTGCTCGGCTTCGACACCACCATCCTGCAGGTGAACCTGGTGGGCGCCGACCTGCTCGGCATCGTCCGCGAGCAGTCCGGCAAACACCATTTCCGCTCCTTCGTCGGCCCGCGGTTCCTGCGCGACTTCGACGCCTTCGTGCGGCGCGCCGTGAACAGCAGCCAGCCCGAGCGGCTCCAGTTGCACATGCGCCACATCGGCCGCGAGCAGGGTTTCGCGGCGACGCTGCTGGCCAGCGCCGACGGCGGCGGCCAGGCCTTGCGCGTCGTGCTCGAACTGGCCGAGGGCAAGCTGGCCGCGCTCGAGCGCAGCGAGGAGCGCTTCCGGCGCATCGTCCACAGCGCCGAGGAGGGCATCTGGGAAATCGACGCCTCGGCGCGCACCAGCTTCGTCAATCCGCGCATGGCGCAGATGCTCGGCTACCGCATCGAGGACATGCTCGAGCAGCCGCTGGTGGCCTTCATGGACGAGGAGGGCCGCGCCATGCTCGAGCGCAATATCGCGCGGCGCCAGCAGGGCATCGCCGAGCGCCACGAATTCAAGTTCATCCGCCACAACGGTTCGGAACTGTGGGCCACGCTGGCCACCAACCCGATCTTCGACGGCGAGGGCGTGTACCTGGGCGCGCTGGCCCTGGTCAGCGACATCACCGAGCGCAAGGCCTCGTCGGCGCGGATCTGGCAACAGGCCAATTTCGATGAGTTGACGGCGCTGCCGAACCGCCACATGTTCCTCGACCGCCTGAAGAACGAGTTGAAGAAGGCCGGCCGCGAGGGGCGCTTCGTGGCCCTGCTGTTCATCGACCTCGACGAGTTCAAGGAGGTCAACGACAGGCTCGGCCACGAGCAGGGCGATCAGCTGCTGAGCGGCGCCTCGCGCCGCATCGTCGACTGCGTGCGCGCCAGCGACACCGTGGCGCGCCTGGGCGGCGACGAATTCACCGTCATCCTGGCCGGCTTCGACCAGCTCGCCAGCGTCGAGCGGGTCGCGCAGGACATGGTCAAGCAGCTGGCGCGGCCCTTCCAGCTGGGCGCGGACGAGGCGCGCGTCTCGGCCAGCATCGGCATCGCGCTGTACCCGGCCGACGCGCCCGACATCGACGAATTGCTGCGCCACGCCGACCAGGCCATGTACGCGGCCAAGAACGCCGGGCGCAACCGCTACAGCTATTTCACGCCGGATCTGCAGGCGGCCGCGCAATTGCGCCTGCGCACGGTGCTGGACCTGCGCGAGGCGCTGGCGGCGCGCCAGTTCGAGATCCACTACCAGCCCATCGTCAGCCTGAGGGACGGCGCGGTGCGCCGCGCCGAGGCGCTGCTGCGCTGGCGCCACCCGGAGCGCGGCCTGCTGTGTCCGGATCAATTCCTGCCCTTCGCCGTCTCCGCCGGCCTCATCGTCGAGATCGGCGACTGGGTGTTCCGCGAGGCGGTGCTGCAGGTGAAGCGCTGGCAAAGCGAGCTCGATCCGCTGTTCAAGGTCAGCGTCAACAAGTCGCCCGTCGAGTTCCGCTGCGACGCCGCCTTTTACCAGGGCTGGATGGATTACCTGGCCGAGCAGGGCCTGCCGGCCGGTTCCGTCATCATTGAAATCACCGAGGGCGTGCTGCGCGAGGAGGCGCGCCACGTCGTCGAGCGCCTGCGCCAGTTCCGCGCGATGGGCTTGCAGGTGGCGCTGGACGATTTCGGCAGCGGCTACTTTTCGCTCTCCTGCCTGAAGACCTTCGACATCGATTGCCTGAAGATCGACCCGTCCTTCGTGCGCCAGTTGCAGGCCGGCTCGACCGACCTGGCGCTGTGCGAGGCGATCATCGCGATGGCCCACAAGCTGGGGCTGGAGGTGGTGGCGGAGGGCGTCGAGACGGAGCTGCAGCGCGCGCTGCTGGAGGCGGCCGGCTGCGACTACGCGCAGGGCTATGTATTCGCGGCCGCCCTGCCGGTGGCGCAGTTCGACCTGATGGCGCGGGCGGCGGCGGCGGCGCGCGCCAACTGAGGGGGCTAGCGCAGGCCGAGCAGGGACAGCACGCGTTCGCGGCTGATGCCGACCAGGGCCGAGGTGATCGCCAGCAGCGATTCGTAGCCCGGCGCGGCGGCCTGGGTGGTGAAGTTGGCGGCCAGGCGGTCCATGCCCGTGCCCAGTTCGGCGGGCGCGGTCTTGTCGACCCGTTTGGCCGCCTGCGCCAGGGCCAGGTTGACCGTGTCGCGCGCCTGTTGCACATGGGCCAGCGCCTGCACCACTTGGTACAGGGTGTGGCGCAGCGCCTCCGTGTCGGCCGCGCTCCAGTCGTCGGGCGCGATCAGCGGCGCCGCCTCGTCGGTCTGCACGCGGCTCATCTGGCCGGTGGGGAAGCGCTGGCCGTTGCCGCGCACGGCCAGCGAGTCGCGCACCGCCGGCCAGGACGCTTCCGGCGTGCTGAAATTGAGCGCGTCGTCGGCGCCCACGCTGACGCGGATATTGGCCGCCGCCAGCGCCTGGTTGAAGCGCTGGACGATTTCATCCTTGCTCAGGCCCGGTTCGATGTTCACCGAGCTGAGCGCCTGGTTGGCGCCGCCCACGGAAAAACTCAGCACCTCTTTGCCGCCGCTCTGCAGATTGGCCAGCGTCAGGCCGCGCACGGTGAAATTCTGCATGGCCGGCGCCGGACTGCTGTACTTGAGCTGGGCGTCCAGCGTGCCGCCGGAGGCGCGCTGGCGCGAGCGCCAGGTGTTGCCGAACTGGCGCACGCGCGCCTCGACCTGGCCCTCGCGGCCCTGGCGCGCGGCCAGTTTGGCGGCCAGTTCGCTTTTCAGCGCCTGCAACTGGCTGGTGCTTTGTTCGAGGAAATCGAGCGCCTGTTGCGCGCTCGATATTTCTCCCTGCAACTGGTGATCCCAGTTGCTCAGGCCGCGGCGCAGCGGCGCCGGCGCCGGCGCCGCGCTGTCGGCCTGTTGCGGCGCCTTGGCGCCGTTCGGTCCAATGCTCGCCTCGTCCACCACGCGGGCGCTGGCGGCGCCGCTGGAGGCGATGCCCGAAGATGAATTGAGTTGAGCGATTTGCATGATGGTCAGAGAACGTCGAACAGGGACAGGGTGCCCACCTTGGCGTAAGCCTTGTAGGTCGCTTGCAGGGCCAGTTGATAGCCGTTCAGCTCGGTCATGCCCTCGGCCATATCGGCGGACTGGAGATCGTGCAGCGCGGTTTTGTTGGACAGAGTAACATTGCCGTGATTATTTTGCAAAGTCGTCAAAATATTTTGCGCGCCGCCGAAGATGGCGATTTTCCCGGCCAATTGGTTCATCGCGGTGTCCGTGCCGTTCAGCGCCGCGGTCACCACCGCGCGCACGGCCGGGTCGTTCGCGTTGACGCCCGGTGCCGACAAGGTGGTGATGGCGGCGTTGAGCTGGTTGAGAATGTTTTCCAAGCCGCTGACGTCGACGTTGGCGACCTGGTTGATGCCATTGCCGACGACCACGGTCTGGCTGTCGGTATTGCCGGTATACGAGTAAACGCCGCCGGTCAGCGTCAGCGGCGCCGTCGCGGTGGCGGTGCCGGAAAACATGTAGCGGCCCTCCTGGTCCTTCTGGTTGGCCGTGTAGAAGAGGCTGTCGCGCAGCGCCGTCAGCGTGTTCGTCATCGCATTCAAGTCGGCCGGCGCGTTGCTGCCGTCGGCCGCCCAGACCAGCAGATCGCGCGCGTCGCCGACGTCGCCGACCATGCTCGACAGATAGGTTTCATTCTTCTGCAGGCGTACCTTAACCGTCGCGATATTGTCCATATACTGGTCAACGATGGCTTGCTCGCGGGTCAGGCGCGAGACGCGCACATTGCCGATCGGGTCGTCCGACGGCAGTTGGATACGGTTTCCCGTCGCCATCTGCTCGGTCAAATAGGTGATGCGCTCCTGATTCATCTGAATCGAGCTGTTGATAACGGTTTGGAACTGGCTGGTTGCGACTCGCATACTATTTCTCCTTAACGCATCATCGCCAGCGTGGCGTCGAACATATCGTTGGCCACGGCGATGACCTTCATGTTCGCCTGAAACATTTGCTGGAATGCCATCAAATTGGCCGCCTCTTCGTCCTTGTTGACGCCGCTGGTCGACTGCCAGTCGCTCACCGCCTGGTCGCGCACGGTGCCCGAGGTGGCCAGCATGGCCTTGTTTTTCTGGCTGTTGATGGCCAGCTCGCCGACCAACTGGGTGTCGATGTCGCCGATCTGCGTCGGGCCGAGCAGTGGTATCGAGGACACCTGCGTGCTCTTGATCGCGATCAGGTTTTGCAGATTGGTGCTGTCGCCGGGCGCGCCGGTCAGCGACAGGGCCAGATCGGCCGCCGTGTAGCCGGGCGTGGTGGCGAGGATGTTGGAGCTGCCGGCCGGATCGAGGACGAACAGCGGGCCGCCGGCGACGGGCGGCGTGCCCATCGTCAGGCCGCCGGCCAGGGCGCTGTTGATGCGGGTCGCCAGTTCCTCGGCGAGCTTGTGCACGGAAGCCTTCAGGGGCAGCAGCGTCGTGCGTTCATAGTCGCCCAGGCCGCCCAGTTGGCCGCCGACGGTGACGTTGTCGATGGTGAAGGTGGAGGTGGTGAAGCCCAGCGTCAGCACCTGGTTGCCGGTCGCGTCGAGGGCCGAGCTCAAGGTGCCGGCGATGTTGCCGATGACCAGGGGTTGCCCCGTCTTCAGGGACACGCTGCGCGTGCCGTCGGGCTGATCGATGACCTCCAGCGACATCTGCGAGGCGAGGCCGTCGATAGCCTGGTCGCGCGCGTCGATCAGCAAGGAGACGCTGGCGCCGGTCGCGCCGGCGCTGGCGATCTTGCCGTTGAGCGCGGCGATGTTCGTCAGTGCCGTGTTCGCCTGAGGGATGATGGCGTCGCGCTGTTGATGCACCGACAGCAGCTGGTTGTTCATCACGGTGTTGATGCTGTTGAGACTCTGGCTCATCGCGCCGGCGGAGGTGACGATCTGCTGGCGCAGCGGGGTCGAGGTCGGATCGACGCCGGCCGCGTTGAGCGCCTTGAAGAAGTTGTCGATGCCGTTGCTGATGCTCGAGGCGTCGTCGCCCATGACCCGCTCCAGCTGGGTCATGTACGGCTGGGTCTGCGAATAGGCGCCCAGCTCGGAGGCGGCGCGCCACATCTGCTGGCTCTTGTAGCTGTCGCTGAAACGCAGCAGGGAGCTCACCTCGACCCCGGCGCCCGGCGACAGGCGTCCGCCGTTGCCGCTGATCGCGCCCAACAGCACGCCCTGGCGCGTATAGCCCTTGGTGCCCAAGTTGGCGGTGTTCTGGCTGGAGGCGGTGACCGACGCCTGGGCCGCCAGCGCGCCGCTCAGTGCAATATTAATGATGCTCATTGTGCAATGTTCTTTCTTGGTGGTGAGGTCGGCGCCGGCGCCGCGGGGCGGCCGGTTTCCCGCTAATAGTAAGAGGCGACCATTTGCCGCGCAGAATTAAACGCCGCGCGCGGATTTCCCCCCGGCCGGGACGGCGGCGGGCACCGCCGGCGAAGGCGGCGCCGGCGGCAGCAACTGGCGCAGGATGGCGTCGGCGATGCCGAAGGCGCGCTGGCCGGCCATCTTGTCGGCCACCAGGGTGTCGGCCAGGTCGAGCATGTCGCTGTTGACGGGGTCGCGGAAGACGCTGTCCTCGGCGGCCATTTCGCGCGTCCCGGCGCGCATCTGGTGCAGCATGTGGGCGATGAAGAAGCCCTCGAACTGCACCGCCGCCTGGGTCGCCTTGGCGACGAAGCGCGGGTCGGCGGCGGCCACCTGCCGGGCGTCCGGCGCTTCGGCCGGCAAGGGTGCGAGGGTGGTGTCTATGCTATTCATGATCTGCCTTAAATGACGACGAGTTCGCCTTCGATGGCGCCGGCCTGGTCGAGCGCCTGCAGGATCGCCATGATGTCGTCGGGCGAGGCGCCCAGACTGTTGACGACGTCGATGATGGATTGCAGCTTGGCGCCGGCCGGCCATTTGAACATTTGTCCGGAACCCTGGTCGACGCTGACCTTCGACTGCGGCGTCACCGTGGTCTGGCCGCCCGACAGCGGCGCCGGCTGGCTGACGTTCGAGCTTTCCGAGATGACCACTTTCAGCGAGCCGTGCGTGACGGCGGCGGCGCGCACGCGCAGGCCGTCGGCGATGACCACGGTGCCGGTGCGCGAATTGAACACCACCTTCGGGCTGTCGACGCCGATGTCGATCGACAGCGCCTCGAGCTTGGCCATGAAGGCCACGCGCTGGGTCGGGTTGTCGGGGGCGACCACGTCGACGCTGGTGGCGTCGGTGGTGGTGGCGATGTTGCCGAAGCGGCGGTTGACGACGTCGACGATGTTGGTCGCGGTCTGGAAATTCGGGTGGCGCAGGCTCAGCGTGATGCTCGGCTTGGTGGAGAAATCGGTGCCGATCTCGCGCTCGATGTTGGCGCCGTTCGGGATGCGCCCCGTGGTCGGCGTGTTGACGGTGACGCTGGAGCCGCTCTTGCCGGTGGCGTTCAGGCCGCCGACCACCAGATTGCCCTGGGCCAGGGCGTAGGTTTCGTTGTCGGCCGCGCGCAGCGGCGTCAGCAGCAGGGTGCCGCCGCGCAGGCTCTTCGCGTCGCCCAGCGAGGAGACGGTGACGTCGATGCTCTGGCCGCGCCGGTAGCCGGGCGGGAAGACGGCGCTGACCATGACGGTGGCGACGTTCTTGCTCTTCGCCTCGGCGCCGTCGGGCAGCTTGACGCCGAACTGCTTGAGCATGTTCACCACCGACTGGCTGGAGAACTTGACCTGGGTGGTGTCGCCGCTGCCGTTCAGGCCGACCACGAGGCCGTAGCCGACCAGGGGATTGTCGCGCACCCCTTCGATGCTGACCAGGTTGCGCAGCGCCTGCGCGGCCGTGGCCGGCGGGGCGAGGCCGGACAGCAGGGCCAGGGCGGCGAGAGCGGGGAAGTGGCGCAATTTCATGGGAGTGCTTTCAAAACGTCAGCCTAAAACGGCATCCACGGGCCGACGAAGAAGCGCGTCAGCCAGCCCGGCGTGTTGGCCTCGGCCAGGGTGCCCTGGGCCGAATAGGCGATGCGCGCGTTGGCGATGCGCAGCGACGAGACCTGGTTGTTGGAATCGATGTCGGCGGCGCGCAGATAGCCGCGCAGGCGCACGAATTCCTCGCCCTGGTTGAGCGTGAGGACTTTTTCGCCGCTCACCTTGAGCAGGCCGTTGGGCAGCACCTCCTGGACGATGACGGTGATGGCGCCGCTCAGGGCGTTCTGCTGGGTGCTGGTCGAGTCGCCCGCGAAGCCGCGGTCGGCGGTGGCGTCGATGGCGGTGCGCGGGAAGGACTTGCCCAGCGCGCTGAGCGCGCCCAGCGCGACCGTGGAGCCCTTGTTGAAGGTGGTGCCGGCCTTCTTGCTGGCCTGGGTGGTTTCCTGCAGGGTCACGGTGACCACGTCGCCGACGCGGAAGGCGCGGCTGTCCGAGGTCAGCGACAGGCCGGCGTCGGCGTTGAAGACGCCGCCGGACTGGCCGCCGCGCGGCGCGCTGCGCGCCAGGGGCGGCGTGTCGTCGTCCGGGTTGGGGCCGGGGCGCACGGCCGGCGGCGCCAGCGCCGCGCAGCCCGTCAGTGTCAGCGCCAGCAGGGCGCTCAGTGCGGCTTTCATCAGCGCGCCGCGGCGGCCAGGTATTGCAGCATATTGTCGGCCGCCGACAAGACCTTGGTGTTCATCTCGTAGGTGCGCTGGGCGGCGATCATGTCGACCATCTCCTCGACGACCTGGACGTTCGAGCCCTCCAGCGCGCCCTGCTTGAGCTTGCCGAGGGCGCCGTCGCCGGGTTTGCCTTCGGTGGGCGTGCCGCTGGCGGCCGTTTCCTGGAACAGGTTCTCGCCAAGGGCGACGAGGCCGCTCGGATTGACGAAACTGGTCAGCGTCAGCTGGCCCAGTTCGGTCGCCGCCGTGTTGCCGGAGATGGTGGCCGAGACCATGCCGTTTTCACCGATGGTGATGGCGGTGGCGTTGTTCGGCACGGTGATCTGCGGCACCAGCGGCAAGCCGTGGGCGTTGATCAGGATGCCATTGGCGTCCACCTGCAACTGGCCGGCGCGGGTGTAGGCCGCCTCGCCGTTGGGGCGGCGCACCTGTAGGAAGCCGTTGCCGGTGATGGCCACGTCGAGCGGCTGGCTGGTCGTCTGCAGGCTGCCGGTGGTGAACACCTTCTGTGTGCCGACCAGATGCGTACCGTTGCCCAACTGCACGCCGGAGGGCGACAGGGTGTTGTCGGCGCGCTGGGTGCCGGGTTGCTGCTCGACCTGGTAGAACAAGTCCTCGAAGACGACGCGGTCGCGCTTGAAGCCGACCGTGTTGACGTTGGCCAGATTGTTGGCGATGGCCTGCAGCTTGGCGTCTTGCGCCTGGACGCCGGTCTTGCTGATCCACATTGCTGGGTTCATGGGTGCTCCCTTAATATTCTGTCAAAAAACTGGAAAAACGCCCGGACTCAGGTCGCCAGCAGGCGGTTGCCCGATTCGGTCATCGCGTCGCTGGCCTTGAACACCTTCATCTGCATCTCGAAGCTGCGGTTCAGGCTCATCGTGGCCACCATTTCCTCCACCGCCGAGACGTTGCTGCCCTCGAGGTGGCGGTCGCGCACCTTGACGGCCGGGTCGGTGGCCAGGGGCTCGCCGCCGCGGCTGACGATCAGGCCGGCCTCGTTCTTGGTCAGCTCGCCCGGCTCGGCGTTGACCAGCTTGATCTTGTCGATGGTCTGCATCTGCGCCGTGCCGGGGGTCTGGATCGAAATCGTGCCGTCGCCGCCGATGGCCATGCTGGTGTACTGCGGCAGCACGATGGGGCCGCCCTCGCCGAGCACGGCGTGGCCGTTGATGGTCAGCGCGCCCTGGTCGTCGATGTTCATGGCGCCGGCGCGGGTGTAGGCCTCGCCGTTCTGCCACTGCACGGCCAGGTAGCCGGGCCCGGTGATGGCGACGTCGAGCTCGCGCCCGGTCTCCTTGACGGCGCCGGAACGGGTGGCGATGGCGCTGGCCTCCATCTGCGTCATGTGGCGGTCGTCGTAGCCGTAGCCGTAGCTCTTCAGCGACTGCGTGCTGGAGACCTCGAGATTGGCGCGGAAGCCGCCCGTCTCCATATTGGCCAGGTTGTTGGCGTGGACCTGCTGGGCGCGCAGCGCCCGGTCGGCGCCGCTCATCGCGGTGTAAATCAAGGCGTCCATGGTGTGCTGTCCTCGGGCTTTACAGGGCTTGCATCAGCGATTGCATCATCGCGCTCTCGGTCGAGATGACCTTCGAGTTGGCCTGGTAGTTGCGCTGCGACGTCATCAGGCCGACCAGTTCGGAGGTGATGTCGACGTTCGACTGCTCCAGCGCGCTGACGGTGAGCTTGCCGACCATGCCGGTGCCGGGACGGTCGTACAGGGGCGCGCCGGAGGCGATCGAGGCGACCCAACTGGTGTTGTTGACGGCGGTCAGCGCGCCCTCGTCGGGGAAGCTGGCCAGGGCCAGGGCGGCGATGGTTTGCTTCTGGCCGTTGTTGTAGGCCGCCACCACCGAGCCGTCCTCGGCCAGTTGGACGCCGGTGAAGGTGCCCGAGGCGTAGCCGTCGGGATTGGCCAGCGAGGTCGTCGCGTCGCCGCCGAACTGGGTGGTGCCGGTGTAGTTGATCTTGATGACGCCGTTGTTCACGGAGCCGTTGGCGGTCGGCACCGTCACCGACACGCTGGGCGGCGACGTGGTCAACCCGCCGGAGGCGTTGAAGGCCAGCGTCGCCGTCGATGCGGCCAATGGCGCGGCGCCGTCGATGCTGTAATCGACCCTGACGTTGTTGCCAGCCATTTTCGTGAAATACTGGGTGACGTTGTGCTTGCTGCCCAGGGAGTCGTAGATCACCGACAGCTTGGACATATTGTAGCTGGTCGCATCGGTGATGCTGAAGGCGGGCACGGGCACGGCCCAGTCGGACGACATATTGGCGACGTAGTCGAGCTTGGTGGTGGCGACGGCGGGAATCTGCCCGGTCGGCACCTTGACGTCGCCCAGCGCGCCCAGCACGGCCGAACCCGGCGTGATGGCGTAACCCTGCACCTTGTTGCCGTCGGCCGTTTCCAGGAAACCGTTGGCGCTGGCGCTGAAGATGCCGACGCGGCTGTAGTTGAGGGTGTTCTGGCTGTCGCGCGAGACGAAGAAGCCGCGGCCGTTGATCGAGGCGTCCAGGCCGCGGCCGGTGTTCAGCACGCCGCCGCCCAGGCCGATGCTCTGCGTCAGCGAGCCCACCTCGACGCCGGTCGGCTGGCTGCCCGCGTACATCGAGGAGAAGTTGGCGCGGCTGCTCTTGAAACCATAGGTGCCGGCGTTGGCAATATTGTTGCTGACGGTGTTCAACTGATTGTTGATGGACTGGATGCCGGACAGGGCGATATCGAAACTCATGTTGAATTCCTTTCAGTGAGACAGGGGATTAGTTTGCCGACGCGAGGGCCGAGGATTTGCCGTTGAAACCGGTGATGGCCGCCGGCGCGACCTCGCCGACGTGGGCGACGTTGAGCACCATGCCGCCGCTGGCGGACAGGCGCACATTGTTCAGCTTGCCGACGATTTCGATCTCCGGGTGTTCGGCCGAACTGGTTTGCACAGCGATCTTGTAGTTGCCCGCCGGCAGGCCCAGCTTGACCGGGTCGATCGCGAAGGCGGCGTTGCCGGCCGGCAGGGAACCGAGTTCGATATTGTGCGCCACGCCGTCGCCGCCGGTCAGCGAGAGCGTCGTCTTGACGCTGTTGCTGGACAGGGCGACGCTGCCCTCGATCTTGCTGCCGTCGAGCGTGACCTGGTCGGTGGCGACCATGACGTTCGAGCCCACTTGGGCGCCGAGGGCCAGCACCTGCATGCTTTGCATCACGCTGGCGTTGGCGCTGGTCAGTTTCGACAGGTTTTGCAGGGCCTCGGTCTGGCTTTGCTGCGCCAGCTGGTTGACGAACTGGCTGGGATCGCTGGGGGCGAGCGGGTCCTGGTTCTTGATCTGCGCCACCAGGAGCTTGGTGAACATGTCCTGGGTCTTGCTGGACTGGTCGACGGCGGGCGTCACGGCGTCGTTGGCGGCGCCGCTGCCGTTGACGGAGGTGTTGTTGAACAGATTCGTTTGCATGGCTTAACCTTCACCTAGTTTGAGCAGCGAGGCTTGCATCGACTTGATGCGCCCCAGCACTTCGACATTCGTTTCAAAGGCGCGCGACGCCGACATCATGTCGGTCATCTCGGCCACCTGGTTGACGTTGGGATAGAACACCATGCCGTCGGCGTTGGCCATCGGATGGCCCGGCTCGTACACCTTGCGCAGCGGCTCGTCGCTCTCGACCACGTCGAGCACCTGGACGCGGCTGGCCGAACCGTCCTCGACGCCGGCGCCGCGCGTCATCACGGCGGCGAACACGGGCTTGCGGGCGCGGTAGGTCTCGGCCTCCGAACCAGAGACGGAGTCGGCGTTGGCCAGATTGCTGGCGATGGTGTTCAGGCGCACGGTCTGGGCCGCCATGGCCGAACCGGCGATTTGCGAAATGTCTTTGAAGGTCATGGTTATTGTCCGGCGATGGCTTTGGCCAGGCCCCTGAGCTTCATGTTGACGAAGGTCAGGCTGGTCTGGAAATCGGAGGCGTTCTGCGAGAAGGCGGCCTGTTCGACGCCGATCTCGACGGTGTTGCCGTCGCGGCTGGGGTGGTAGGGGACGCGGTACAGCGCCTCGGCGTCGTCGCCCCCGGCCGACAACTCGCCCTGGGCAGCGTCCTGCATCTGTTGCAGCACGGCGCCGAAATCCATGTCCTTGGCCTGGAAGCCGGGAGTATTTTCGTTGGCGATGTTGGAGGCGAGCACGCGCGTGCGCTCGGCCCGCAGATGCAGCGCGTCCGAGTGCACGCCCAGCGCTTCGGTAAAGTTGATACTCATGGTCATCCTTGTGTTGTCACGTCGATCTTGCGTCAGCGCTCGGGTCTTGCTACGGCGGAGGGCGGGGCATGTAAAATGCCGCATATGCCCATTTAACGGCAGGCCGCTCCAAAACTTTTGCTTAAGGTAAAACGAATGCTCTTTTCCGACCCGTATTCCCCTGCCGGCGCAACAAAAACGCAGGCCGCGCGGCGCCACCGGATAGCGCCGCCCAGCCTGTTATTAATTGCCAGCCTATATAGTAGTGCAGGATGGGCGGAATTGCCAGCCGACAATATAATATTGCAAGTGGAGAAAGCCGCGCGCGCCCATCTGGCCCAACAGGCGGGGGCCGCGCAACTGCGCGAGGCGCTCTTCGAGGTGACGGTGGTGCCGACGGCCAGGCCGCTGCCGCCCTGTGGCCGGGGCGCCACGATCGAGGCGGTGGACGTGCGCCAGGCGACGCGGATGCGCTTCGCCGCCGTGTGCGGCGGGGCCGAGGCGTGGAAATATGAATTGATCGTGCGCGCCGCCGTCTCGGCGCGGGTGGCCGTCAGCGCCGCGCCGCTGCCGGCCGGCAAGGCGCTCACGGCGCAGGACGTGGCCATGGAGCGGCGCGACATCAGCGCCATCGGCGACAGCCTGGCCGAGCCGGGCGCCGCGCTGGGTCTGGCGAGCCGGCGCAGCCTGCGCGCCGGCGAGGTGTTGCGGCGCGGCCAGTTGGTGGCGCTGGCCGTGGTCAAGCGCGGCGAGGCGGTGCGCATCGTGGCGCGCCGCGCCCAGGTCGAGGTCAGCATGGCCGGCGAGGCGCTCGACGCCGGCGCGCCGGGCGCGCTGGTGCGGGTGCGCAACACCACCAGCGGGGCGGTGATACAGGCCCGGGTGGTGGCCGCCGGCACGGTCGAGCCGGCCGATGCGCCGGGCGTCATTCAGTCCGCCGATTGAAGCGTGGCGCCGGCCGCGTGTTGCAGCCGGGTCGCCAGGCGCGTCAGTTTCTCGGCGTAGGCGGGATCGGTGGCGTAGCCGCCGCGCGCCAGGCCTTGGGCGAAGGCGGCGGCGTCGGCGCCGGCGCCCAGCGCCGCCTTGTAGCGCGGATTGTCCAGCAGGGTCTGGGCGTAGTCGCGGAAGGCGCTGGCCTGGTCCGGGTAGCTGCGGAAGCGTTCGGTTTTCTTGAGCGCCGCGCCGCCCTCGTATTCGGTGGTCAGGGCGGCGGCCACGTCGCCGCGCCACTGGCCGCCGGCCTTCAGGGCGAACAGGTTATTCGTGTCGGCGCCGCCGCCCTGGCGCAGGGGACGCTGCCCCCAGCCCGATTCCAGCGCCGCGTGGGCGGCGATGATCTCCGGCGCCACGCCCAGCTTCTGCCCCGCCTCCTCGGTCCAGGGCTTGATCGAGGCGAGGAACTGTTGTTGCAGCGTGGAGCTTTCGCCGTCGGCGTTGATGCCGGCCAGGGCGCTGCCGGCCAGACCGCGCTCGAGGTGGACGCGGCCCTCCGGGCTCAGCGCGGAGGCCGGCGCGGCCGACTGGCCGCCCTTGCTGATGAAGCCGTTGACCTCGGCCTGCACCTGGCTGAACACGCTGCCGAAGGAGGCGCCGCCGGCGGGCAGGGTGGCGCGGGCCGGCGCGGCGGTGGCGGCGGTGGGCGCCGTCGCCTGGGTGGCGCGGGTGGCGCCGGTGAACATGTCAGGCTGGCGCATAGATTTGGTCCTCGCCCTGCAGCACGCGCTGCATGATGGTGTATTGATCGGTGAGAAAGTCGCTGTTGCGCTGGTTCAGGCGTTTGCACTCGCGCACCATCCGTTCCAGCTCGGCCCAGTTGGCGTCGAGTTGCCGGCGCGAGGCGCCCTTCAGCAGTTCGGCCGCCTGGGCCATCGTGCCGGCCGGACCGAGCAGGGCGCCGACCAGGACCACGCGCTGGCGGCGCCGGGTGTCGAGGGTGTCGACCATGGCGCCGACCTCGTCGGCCAGTTGCGCCAGGGCGGCGCTGCGGTGGCGCAGCGCCGCCTCGAACTGGGCCTCGAGCAGGAGCGTGAGGGCGCGGTAGGCGGCGACGTCCTCGGCCACGTCCGCCAGCAGGCGCGCCAGGGCTTCCTGGCGCGTCATGCGGCTCACGCGCCGCTCCCGTGGAAGCGTTGGATCAGGCCGGCCAGCTTGCCCGGGTCGAAGGGCAGTTCGCCCTTGGCCAGGGCGTCGCGCAGCTCGGCGACGCGGGCGTGGTCGATGTCGGGCATGGCGCGCAGCGCTTCCAGCGCCGGTTGCAGCACGGCCGACTGCAGGGCCGGCTCGGCGCGCGCCGTCCCGGCGGGCGCTTCGGCCGGCGCCGCCTCGGCGACGCGTTGCAGGGCGGCCGTTTCGGCCGGGGCGTTGGCGTTGGCGATGCGCATACGCTGACCTCTCGCTTTGGTGTTGATCGTCATATCACTCTACCATACTGGGAATTATTGTTCACGCTCGCCCCGTTTGCCGCCCGGACGCCGCGCCGGCGCCAAGTCCTGGCGCAACTGTTTCAACTCGCCCGCGTCCGGCAGCGCCGTCTCGGCGCCGTCGCCCAGCGTCTGCGTCGCGCCGGCCACGCCGAACATGGCGGCGATGCTGTTGGCCTGTTTGCGCGTCAGGATCAGCAATTCGATGCGCCGGTTCACGCCGGCGGCGGCGTTCTTGGTGTCGATGGGCGCCCGGTCGGCCATGCCGACCACTTGCAGCACGCTTTGCGGATTCATGCTGCCGGCCAGCAGATTGGCGCGCGCCGACATGGCGCGGTTGCTCGACAGGGTCCAGTTGGAGAACGATTCGAAGTCGGTGTTGGCGTACTGCACCGAGTCGGTGTGGCCGACGATGAGCATCTGGTTTTCCATCTGCGCGAACAGCGGCCCCATCTCGCGCAGGAGGCGGCGGAAGCGGTCGGTCGGCACGGCGCTGCCGCGCACGAACATGCCCTGCCTGTCGGTGTCGTGCAGCATCACGCGCAAGCCGTAGGGCGTGACGATCGATTCCAGATTGCTGGTCAGGCCGGCCTCGGCGCTCATCTTGTCGAGCGTGCGGGCGAGCGCCTTCAAGTCCTCGGGCGACTCGTAGCTGACTTTGGGCTGGGCCTTGTCGGTCGGGTCGACGGCGCCGCTGCTGAGCTGCTTGCCGGGGCCGCTGGAATTGCCGCTGCCGGTGCGCGGCATCGGGAAGCGGTCGATCAGGCTGCCGCGCGGGCCGCCCTTCTGTTCCGGCATCACGCCCTGGCCCTCGCTGACCTTGCTGCCCTTCGATTCCATCATGATTTCCTTCATCGCCTGCTGCTCGCGCGCGGCCATCAGCCACAGCACGAGGAACAGCGACAGCAGGGCCAGGCAAAAGTCGGCGAAGGCGACCTTCCAGGCGCCGCCGTGGGCCTCCTCGTCGTGCTTGCGGCCGGCCCGCTTGATGATCGCCTGCTCATGCTTGTCATGCGGCTTTAGCACGACGGTCTCCTGTGCGGCGCGGCGGTTCGTCGGCGGCGTCGGCGCCCTCCAGGGCGTTGATCCAGCTCTCCAGCTGGGCGAAGCTCGGCTTGGTGTTCAGCTGCACCAGGCGGCGCCCGGCATCGATGGCCAGCAGCGGCGGCTTGCCGGCCACGTGGGTGACCAGCACCACCTTCACGCACTCCATCGTCGAACCCTCTTCGCTGACGAGCTGCTTCATCATATTGCACATCGGGTCCAGCACGCCGTAGCAGAAGAAGATGCCGATGAAGGTGCCGACCATGGCGGCGCCGACCTTCTCGGAGATTTCGGCGGCGTCGGCGCCGTCGGCCACCGAGTTCATCGCCATCACGATGCCCAGCACGGCGGCCAGGATGCCGAAGCCGGGCATCGCCTCGGCGATCTTGTGCAGCGATTTCGACGGTTGCAGCAATTCATCGTGGATGGCCTCCAGCTCCTGCTCCAGCACGCCCTCCAGTTCGTGGGCGTTGATCTTGCCCATCGCCATCAGGCGGAAGTTGTCGACGATGAAGGCGAGCAGCTTCGGCTCCTCCAGCACCAGCGGGTAGCGCTGGAACAGCGGGCTTTCGCGCGGCGCCTCGACGTGGGCGTCGAGGGCCTTCAGGCCGCCGGCGGCCGTCTGCAGCAGCTCGTACATGAGCAGCAGCAACTGGCGCTGGAATTCCGAGCCCTGTTTCTTGTGGGTGACGATCTTGCGCACCTGCGTCATCAACTCCTTCAGCACGTGCGAGGGATTGCCCAGCACCAGGGCGCCGGTGGCGGCGCCGATGATGATGATCAGCTCGATCGGCTGCCAGATCGCGTGGACGGTGCCCCCCATCATGGCGAAGCCGCCGAATACACATCCCATCACGATTAAGATACCGATAATCACCATCTTGTTTTGCCTCTTTGCGTCATTGTTATACTGCTTACCGCCGCTGCGCCTCAAGCGCCCTGCAGCACGGCCTTCATCTTGCCCAGCGCCGCCTTGTTGAGCTGGCAGACGCGGGCGTCCGTCAGGTCGAGCACGGCGGCGATTTCCTTGTAGCTCAATTCAAATTCATAGTACATCTGCACCACCCGCTGCTCGCGCTCGTCGAGCCCGCGCAGGGCCTGCTCCAGGCTGCGCCGCAGCATCAGCTGGTCCTCCGGGTTCGGCGCGCTGTCGGCCTGGCCCGCGCCCTCCTGCAGGATCTCGTCGAAGCTGGCGATCAGCTCGGCGTTCTCGGCCAGCTGGTATTGCTGGTAGGCTTCCGGCGTGATCTTCAGGGCGGCGATGATTTCCTGCTCCAGCGGCTCGCGGCCGAGGCGCCGGGTCAGCGCGCGCACGCTGTCGCGCAGGCGGTGGCTCTCCTGGCGCACGGCGCGCGGGCGCCAGTCCTGGCGGCGCAATTCATCGAGGATGGCGCCGCGCACGCGCAGGCTGGCGTAGCTGCCGAAGGCGCCGTCCGGCGCGCCGTAGCGGCGCAGCGCTTCGAGCAGGCCCATCAGGCCGATCTGCTCCATGTCGTCGCGGTCGATGGCGCCCGACACCTGGGAATTGAGCTGGCGCACGATGCGCTTGACCAGCGGCGCGTAGGCGATCAGGTGGCGCTGCTCCTCGGCGACGCTGAGCGTCGCCACGGCGCCCTCCGGACTGCCGTAGTCGGCCGCGCACTGGGCCTGCAGGTACGCCGCCTCGCCTGCCGCCTTGCTTCCCGCCACGCTCGGCATCGCCTACTCGATGATCAGTTTGCCGATCATGACTTCGGAAAAGGGCTTTTCGGCCTTTTCCTTGGCATAACTGGCGTCGAAGGCGGTATTGATCTGGGTGGCGAACTGCTCCACCGTCATCGTTTGCGCCGTCTCCATCGGATAGCTCGACAAGGCCTTGACGGCGATACTGCGCATCAGCGGCAAGTGGTCCTTGGCCTGTTTTTCCTTTTCCTCGGTGGTGGTGATCACCAGGTCGGCCGACAGATAGTGCGACTCGGTGTCGCCGGGGCTGCGGCGCAGCATGACGATGACCTTCTCCAGCGTCAGGTATTTGCGCGCGTGCTTGCCGGTGGGGGCTTTCTCCTCGACCGCCTCGGTCTTCTCGGCGCCGGCCACGGCCGGTTTCTTCAGGTACAACCACCACAGCGCGCCGCCGGCCGCGCCGGCGCCGATGATGGCGACGAGCAGGAAGCCGACGATCAGTTTCAGATTCTTTTTCATCTACAGACTACTCCCGTTCGTGCATGGCAAAGGTGGACGACGGCGCGTCCGCTTCGTACAGGGCGCGGCCCGGTTCGGCTTCGTCGCGCGGACGGCCGCCCTGGCGGCCGCGGCCTTCGCCCTGGCCTTCGGCGAAGGCTTGGGCGGCGGCGCTGCGCGGCGTCGCCGTGACGGTGACGGCGACCTCGCCGAACTGGCGCTGCGACAAGTCCTGGCGCATGCTGTCGCCGACGCCGTGCAACTGGCGCAGCACCTCGCTGTTGGAGGCGCTCAGGTTGATCTGCAGCGCGCCGGCGCTGTGGCGGATGGAGATTTCAATGCGTCCCAGCATGGGCGGGTCGAGGCGGATCACCGCGTGCTCGCTGTTGCGCGATAGTTGCACCTGCAGGCGCTCGCCGAGCGCGTCCTTCAGGCTGTCCTGCCATTGCGGGGCGGGACCGCTGAGCTTGATGGTGTCGGCCGGGACGGCGCCATTGGCGTTGCCGGCGGGCAGGCTGACGCCCCAGCTCGCGGCGGGCGCGGCGGCGATGACGGCGGGGCGCTCGGCGTCGGCCGGCATGGCGCTCGGCGGCAACGCCGCGCGCGCCTCGCGGCCCAGGCTGAACGCGGCGGCGCTGTCGTCGCCGCTTGCCGGGGCCGGGGCCGGCGCGGCGGCGCGCGGCG
>JANXSQ010000368.1 GCA_025356595.1 Janthinobacterium sp.
CGACGGGCGCGCGCCGCCCGATAGCCCGGGTTCCAGCGCGGTCGCCGGCAGCGCCGGCGGCCGCTTCGAATGGTACGCTCGTTTACGCACGCCACCGCCATGCACCAGACCAATTACATCGTCCGCGAACCGCTGCTCGACCCGAAGCAGCGCGTCATCGGCTATGAGCTGTCGTGGCAGCAAAGCGGCGCCGCGCCGTCCAGCGACGCCGAACTCGAGGAGCTGATCGGCTTCGTCGCCGAACAGCTCAACGACGAGGAGCGCGGCTGGCTGCTGCGCGACAAGCTGCTCTTCCTCGACGCCGTGCCGGCCATGCTGTCGACCGACGCGCTGTTCGCCATGCCGCCCGAATTCACCGTCCTCAGCATCCGCAGCGACGCCCTGCGCAACCGCGACACCCTGGCCGCCGTGCAGGGCCTGCGCGCCGGCGGCGTCGGCATCTCGCTGCGCGAGGCCGACCTGTCGCTGCTCAACAAAAATCTGGCCGGCACCGCCTCCTACGTCGAGGTGCGCTTCACCGGCGCCGACGTGGCCGCGCAGGCGCGCGTGTTCTCGGCCCTGAAGCAGTCGGCGGTGCGCATGGTGGGCCGGCCCGTGGCCACCTGGGCCGACTTCGACGCCTGCGCCGCGCTGGGCCTGGACGCCTTCGTCGGCAAGCTGCACCTGACGCCGCGCCAGGGCAATCCCGTGAAGGGCATGAACCCGGCCCAGACCATCATCCTGCAACTGATGCAGATGTTGAACCAGAACGCCGACATCAAGCAGATCGAAAACGCCCTGAAGCGCGACGCCGCGCTGTCCTACAAGCTGCTGCGCTTCATCAACTCGGCCAGCTTCAGCCTCGGTTGCGAGGTGCAGACCCTGCGCCAGGCGCTGGCTCTGCTCGGCTACGCGCCGCTGTACCGCTGGCTGACCCTGCTGCTGGCCACGGCCAGCACCAGCGGCTATTCGCCGGTGCTGATGGAGACGGCGGTGGTGCGCGGCCGCCTGGCCGAGCTGCTCGGCGCGGCCGCGCTGGGCCGCGGCGGCGCCGAGCACCTCTTCGTGGCCGGCATGTTCTCCCTGCTCGACCGCCTGCTCGGCCTGCCGATGAAGGAGGTGCTCGAGACCATACAACTGCCGGCCGAGGTGGTCGAGGCGCTGCTCACGCGCGGCGGCGTGTACGGCCCCTACCTGGCGCTGGCCGAGGCCTGCGAGCTGAACTCGGCGCTGGTGTCCTCGCTGGCCGCCGCGCTGAAGCTGACGCCGCTCGAGGTCAACAAGGCCCACCTGTCGGCGCTGGCCTGGGCGCAAAGCGTGGCCGCCTGATTCAGGCCGCCTGCGCCGCGGGAGTCAGCTGCTGCACCATGCTGATCGGATGGGCGAAGGCGATGCCCTCGCGCGCGAAGCGCTCGAACAGGGCCAGGTTGACCTCCTGCTGGATGTGCATGTAGACGCCGTAGTCGGCGCTGTCGACATGGTAGACGACCTCGAAATTGAGCGAGGAGGCGGCGAATTCCTTGAAGTGGGCGCGCTCGAAGCTGGTGTGCGCCTGGGCGCCGACGATGCCGCTGATGATGGCGGGCAGGGCGCGCAACTGCTCGGCCGAGGTCTGGTAGGTGACGCCGATGGCGAAGGCGATGCGGCGCGTCTGCATGTGCTGGTAGTTGCGGATGCGGCTCTTCAGCAGGTCGGAGTTGGAGAAGATGATCTGCTCGCCGCCCAGGCTGCGCAGGCGCGTGGTCTTCAGGCCGACGTATTCGACCGTGCCGACGACGTCGTCGACGATGATGAAGTCGCCGATCACGAAGGGCTTGTCGAGGACGATGGAGAGCGAGGAAAAGATGTCGCCGAGGATGTTCTGCAGCGCCAGCGCGACGGCGATGCCGCCTATGCCCAGGCTGGCGATGAGGGTGGTGATGTTGACGCCCAGATTGTCCATCACCATCAGGGCGATCAGCAACCACAGGGCGGCGCGGGCGAAGAAGCCCAGCGCCGCCGTCGAGGTGCTGCTGGCGGCGTTGCGGCCGCGCGGGCTTTGCCGGTAGTGCCGCAACCACTCGCGCAGGCCGCAGTCGCCCCACAGCGCCATCTGCAGCAGCAGGCCGACGACGAGGCCGTGGCTGACCAGCAGTTCGCTCCTGGCCGGCAGCGCCAGCGCCAGGGTGCCCAGGTACAGGCCGGCGCTGACCATGAACAGTGGATGGGTGCGGGCCAGCACCTGGACGGCGATGTCGTCCAGATGGCCGGGCGTGCTCTCGGCGATGCGGCCGAGGCGGCGCACGACCAGGCTTTTCGCCGCCAGCATCAGCGCCGCCGCGGCGGCGCTGATGGCCAGCGCGATGCCCCAGGATAGCGGACCGCTTGCCATGAAACTCCAATCCATCTACTCGTTCCCCTTGTTTTTCGTCCTGCTTCGGCCGGCCCGGATGAGCGCGGCGTGATGCGCCCCGCGCCGCTTCAGCCCTCCAGCGCCGGCTGCGCGCGCCAGTAGAATTCGCAGGGCTGGCCGGCGTGCTGGTGGCCGGCGATGGCGCCGCGCATGCCCTCCTCGCCGCCGAACAGCACCGTCACCTGCGAGGCGTAGTGGCGCAGCAATTGCACCTTGTCCTCCACGGCGACCGGCACCGTGTAGCGCTGCAGCGGCACCAGTTGCATGCGCGCCAGCGCGGCGGCCGGACCGTCGCCGTCGCCGCGCCCGCTGAGCGGGTCGGCCACGTAGGGGAAGTCCTCGTAGAACAGCAGGCTGGCGCCGGCCGCCCCCAGGCGCTGCGCGACGCGCGCCGTGATCTGGTGGTCGACATGGTCGCCGATGCCCATCGGGCTGACCAGCAGGATGCCGCCCAGGTCGAGGCAGAGGCGGCGCAGCAGCAGGTACAGCTCCTCGACGTAGGCGGCGTCGTCGGCGCGCGCCGAGAGCCAGCGTTCGCGCGCGTTGCGGTAGATCAGCTTGCCGGTGGCGGGGCTGCGCCGGTAGATCGCGTCGGGAAAGCTCAGGTGGACGAATTCGGCGCGGATCGAGCGCATCGCCGCGATGTCCTCGCTGCGCCGGATGCGCGGGCTGACGTGGCCGCGGCGCGACGGCGCCTTGCCGCCGCCGTCGGCGCGCGCCAGGCGCGGCGGGTTGCCGCTGCAGATCGTCACCACCAGCGTCGAGACGCCCTGCAGCGCGTGCAGCAGGCCGCCGCAACTGAGGGCGGCGTCGTCCAGATGCGGCGAGAGGATGACGACCCGTTCGTAGGCGTCGAAATCGAGGCCGTCGAGGAGCGGGCGCGGCGTCATGCCGGCCACGCGATCAGCGCGCCGTAGCTGGCGCGGGCGCGCTCCAGCATGGCCACGGCCAGTGCCGCGTCGCCCACCAGGGGATTCGCGGCCAGCGCCGCCACGCGCGGCGCCAGGGCGCTGTCGGCGGCGGCGCCGACGCACAGGCGCTGATAGCGTTCCAGTTGGCCGGCCAGGGCGGTGAAGGACTCCGGCAGCGGCGGCGCCGCCAGGCGTTCGATGCCGTCGCGCGAGACGCGCACCAGGGTCTCGACGACGCTGTCGTCGGCGAAGGCGCCGGTGGCGCCGCGGTTCGGCAGGTTCAGCACCAGCTCGCGCGGCTCGGCGGCGCCGAGGGCGCGGATCACGTTCACGGCCAGGTCGCCGAAGCCGGCGGCGCCGCGGTACAGGCGCAGTTGCGGCGTGTCCCGTGCGGCCTGCTCGGCGAAGTGGGCGTAGTAGGCCGGCAGCGAGGCGGCCACGGCGTCGCTGCGCGGGCCGACGCGGCGCGCCTGCTCGACGAAGGCCTGCGGGTGCAGGTAGTAGGGCAGGTAGGAGTTGGGCCACAGGCCGGCTTCGGCGCGCGCCATTTCCAGGCTGTAGGCGAAGCGCAAACGGTGTTCCTCGTCATACTCTGCGGGCGGCGCCAGCGTCGCCGGCAGCGCGCCCAGGGGCCGGCCGCCGATGCGGATGGCGCTGTACCAGGTGGCGTGGTTCAAGCCGTTGCAGCGCAACTGGTGGCCGCCGTCCATGCCCAGCGCGTGCGCCAGCGACTGCAGGTCCTCGTCGGACTGGTCGCACAGGCCGATGACGCTGACCAGGCCCTGGTCGCTCAGCGCCTGCGTGACGATGTTGCTGGGATTGGTGTAGTTGAGCAGGATGGCGGCGGGCGCCAGGGTGTGCATCATCTCGGCCAGGCGCAGCGCCTGCGGCACCGAGCGCAGGGCGTAGAAGAAGCCGCCCGGGCCCACCGTCTCCTGGCCGGGGATGCCGAATTCCAGCGGCAGCGTCTCGTCGATGCGGCGCGCCTCCAGTCCGCCGGGGCGGGTGGCGTTGAGCACCAGCGAGGCGCCGCGCAGGGCCTCCTCCAGCGAGCCGGCCGCCTCGACGCGCAGCACGCCGCGCGCCATGCCGGCGCACAGGCGGCCGACCACGTCGAGGCGCCGCGCGTCGGTGTCGTACAGGCGCACCGTCGTCAGCGGCAGTTCGCCGGCGTGGCCGATCAGGGCCTGCAGCAGGCCGGGGGTGTAGGCGCTGCCGCCGCCCAGTACCGTCAATGTATGCATTGCATCTCCTCGGCCATGTCGGCCATGAGCGCGGGGTCGTCGAGCAGACCGCCTCGTTGTGTCAATATGCGGGCGGCGACGCGGCTGGCCAGGCGCAGGGCCGGCTCGGGCGCCGCGCCGCGCGACAGGGCGGCCAGCAGGCCGGCGCAAAAGGCGTCGCCGGCGCCGGTGGC
>JANXSQ010000401.1 GCA_025356595.1 Janthinobacterium sp.
GCAGTGCTCGACTTGATTGCCGGTCGGACCTATCGCCACCGTGAAAATCTCTCAAAACCACGAGTCCCAGGCCGAAAACCGCACAAGGCGATGAGTCAGAAAAATTGCTGAAAAGTCTTAACTTGGGTGGATTGGGGCGCACCTCCTCGAGCTGCGCCTGGCTCAGCGCGGGACGGAAGGGATTGCGCCTGCGCAGCTCGGCGTACTGGGTCAGATAGCTGTGCTCGGCGCGCGCGCCGCGCACGGCGTGGCGCAGCGCCACCGGCAGGCTTTCCCAGGCCAGGTGCATATTCGCGAACAGGGTGTCGCCGCCCTCCTCCGGCAACTCCTGGGCGTGCAGCATGGAGCCGAGGCTGGGCACTTCCTTGTACGACAGATCGGAATGCCAGAAGTGGCCGGCGTCGCCCAAGCCCTGCGGCCGGCCGTTCTCGATGATGTTGGAGATGAGCAGGATTTCCGGATGCGCGGCCAACTGGAACTGGCGCAGCACATGGATTTGCAGCGGGCCGAAGCGGCGGCTGAAATCGATCTGCTGCTGCGGCGTGATGCGCTGGTCGCGGAACACCAGCACGTGGTGGTCGAGGTGGGCGTGGTGCAGGCGCTGGAAGTCGCCCAGGCTGAGCGGCCGGGCCAGGTCGAGGCCGAGCACCTGCGCGCCCAGGGGCGCATCGAACAGCTCGATACTGAAATGGGCGGAGACGGGGGCGGAGGCGAGAACGGCCGACATAGTGTGCAGACATGAACTGGAAAAGCCCAGTCTATGCCGCGCCGCGCCGGCCGCAAACGAAGCATATCCGATATGAATATGCGCTTTCCCGCCGGGCCGGGCGGCGCCGGCGATGTGGACGCGTTTTCCGAAGGAGGGTCAGCATGTCAGCCACCTGATACGCGCCTGTCACTTCGCGGTCGTGCGCAACACGCCCTGCGTCGATGGCCAGTCCTTCCGCCCGGCCTTCTATCCCGACCCGGGCGCGATCGGCGAAGCCAGGCCGCAGCCGGTGAATCTGCTGGCGCAGTATCGCGGCGCGACGCGCGGCAAATACCTGCTCGCGCGCGACGGCGCATCCTTCAAACTGCGGGCGATGGACAAGCAGGGGGACGGGGATGCGAGGATTGATATGGTGCTGCGCTGCCGCCCTGTGCCGCGATAGCGCATGGGCCGTCCGCACGCCGGCGTACCAGCGCGAATTGCGCGGCAAGGGCATGGGCGAGGCGCACCCAAGGCGCGCGCCGGGGACTGGCCCCGCGCGCGCGCCGGCGCTTTCTCAGGCGATGGCGGCGTACCGCTGCAGGCGCTGCGCCAGGCGCGGCGCCAGTTCGTGGGCCGCGCCCACCGTCATGTCGAGGTCGTTCAACAGGCCGTCCTGCAGGCCGTAGACCCAACCATGCACGCTCACCTTCTGGCCGCGGTCCCAGGCGTCCTGCACGATCGTCGTCTGGCAGACGTTGACGACCTGCTCGGTCACGTTCAGCTCGCACAGGCGGTCGGCGCGCTGGCGGCTGGTCAGCACGTCGCCCAGGTAGCGCTCGTGCTTCTGGTGCACATCCTGCACATGGCGCAGCCAGTTGTCGGCCAGGCCGATGCGGGTGCCCGTCATGGCCGCGTGCACGCCCTTGCAGCCGTAGTGGCCGACGATGATCACGTGCTTGACCTTGAGCACGTCGATGGCGAACTGCAGCACCGACAGGCAGTTCAAGTCCGAGTGCACGACGACGTTGGCGATGTTGCGGTGGACGAAGAGTTCGCCCGGCGCCAGGCCCAGCAATTCATTCGCCGGCACACGGCTGTCGGAGCAGCCTATCCACAGGTATTCCGGGGATTGCTGGGCTTCCAGTTTCTTGAAAAAATTCGCTTCCTTGGCCACCATGGAATCGGCCCACACGCGGTTGTTCTGCAACAGTGAGGCGAGAGCTGAAACGCTTTTCGGTTCGTCCATAATCTTCCTTTCACATATGATAAGACCGCCGCCGCACCCGAAAAAGGCGCCGCGGCGGTCCGTCCGACATGGGGCTCGCGCCCCGATACTTCGTCGACAGGATTATTCGAAGAAGTCCTTGACCTTGTCTTTCCAGGTCTTGCTTTGCGGGCTGTGCTTGGCGCCGCCCTCCGTGGTCGACTTTTCAAAGTCGCGCAGCAAGTCTTTCTGCTTTTCCGTCAGCTTGACCGGGGTTTCGATGGCCACGTGGCAGAACAGATCGCCCGCGTAGCCCGAACGCACACCCTTGATGCCCTTGCCCTTGAGGCGGAAGGTCTTGCCCGACTGGGTGCCTTCGGGAATCGTGAACGACACCTTGCCCGACAGGGTGGGCACTTCGATCTCGCCGCCCAGGGCCGCCTTGGTGAAGGAAATCGGCATCTCGCAATGCAGATCGTCGCCCTCGCGCTGGAACACGGCGTGCGCCTTGATGTGGATTTCCACATACAGGTCGCCGGCCGGGCCGCCGTTGGTGCCCGGTTCGCCGTTGCCGGACGAACGGATGCGCATGCCGTTGTCGATGCCGACGGGGATCTTCACTTCCAGCGTCTTGTTGCGCTTGATGCGCCCGGCCCCGCCGCACGGCGCGCAAGGGTCGGTGATGACCTTGCCGTTGCCGTGGCATTTGGGGCAGGTCTGCTGGATGCTGAAGAAACCCTGCTGCATGCGCACCTGGCCGTGGCCGGCGCAGGTGGTGCAGGTGGACGGCGCCGTGCCGGGCTTGGCGCCCGTGCCGTGGCAGGTGTCGCACTTGTCCCACGACGGCACGCGGATGGTCGTGTCGAAGCCGTGCGCGGCCTGTTCCAGCGTAATTTCCAGGTTGTAGCGCAAGTCGGCGCCGCGGTAGACCTGCGGTCCCGCGCTGCGGCTGCGTCCGCCGCCACCGAAGATGTCGCCGAAGATATCGCCGAAGCTGTCGGCGAAACCGCCCGCGCCGGCGCCGAAGCCACCGCCGCCGCCCATGTTCGGATCCACGCCGGCGTGACCGTAACGGTCATACGCGTCGCGCTTTTCCGCATTGGTCAGCATCTCGTAGGCTTCCTTGACTTCCTTAAACTTTTCTTCCGATTCCTTACTGTCCGGATTGCGGTCCGGATGGTATTTCATCGCCAGTTTGCGGTAGGCCTTCTTGATCTCTTCTTCCGAAGAGTTCTTCGCGACACCGAGTGTCTCGTAAAAATCTCGCTTTGCCATGTTGTCGGCACCTTGCAGTCTATCTACTGATGTACTAAATACACGAAAAAGCCGAGTCGAGTACCGTTCACACGGTCGCTCGGCTCGGCATGTCGGCGCGGCTCGCGCCGCGCCGTAGCGCGCGACCTGAAGTCGCTAAAGATTACTTGCTGTCTTTAACTTCTTTGAAGTCGGCGTCGACGACGTCGTCTTGCTTGGCGTTCGACTCGGACGCGCCGGGAGCTTGCTGCTGGGCGCCTTCGGCGCCGCCGGCCGCGGCTTGCTGCGCCTGCATGTCAGCGTACATCTTCTCGCCCAGCTTTTGCGAGGCGGTCGACAGCGCCGCGATCTTGGCGTCGATCTCGGCCTTGTCGGCGCTCTTCAGCGACGTTTCCAGGTCAACGATGGCCGCTTCGATCTTGTCTTTCTCGCCCGACTCCAGCTTGTCGCCGTATTCGATCAGCGACTTGCGGGTCGAATGGACCAGCGCGTCGGCTTGATTGCGCGACTCGGCCAATTCCTTGACCTTCTTGTCTTCTTCGGCGTTCAGCTCGGCGTCCTTGACCATCTTCTGGATTTCCGCCTCGGTCAAGCCGGAGTTGGCCTTGATCGTGATCTTGTTTTCCTTGCCGGTGGCCTTGTCTTTCGCGCCGACATGCAAGATGCCATTGGCGTCGATGTCGAAGGTCACTTCGATCTGCGGCGTGCCGCGCGATGCCGGTGGGATGCCTTCCAGATTGAATTCGCCCAGGCCTTTGTTGCCGGCGGCGATTTCGCGCTCGCCCTGGAAGACCTTGATCGTCACGGCCGGCTGATTGTCGTCGGCCGTCGAGAACACCTGGCTGAACTTGGTCGGGATGGTGGTGTTTTTGTGGATCATCTTGGTCATCACGCCGCCCAGGGTTTCGATACCCAGGGACAGTGGCGTCACGTCCAGCAACAGCAGATCCTTGCGCTCGCCCGACAGGACCGAACCCTGGATCGCCGCGCCGACAGCAACGGCCTCATCCGGGTTGACGTCCTTGCGCGGATCCTTGCCGAAGAATTCCTTCACTTTTTCCTGCACCTTCGGCATGCGGGTCATGCCGCCGACCAGGATGATGTCGTCGATGTCGGAGACTTTGACGCCGGCATCCTTGATGGCGATGCGGCAAGGCTCCATCGTCGCGTTGATCAGTTCCTCGACCAGCGATTCCAGCTTGGCGCGGGTCATCTTCAGGTTCAGGTGGACCGGTGCGCCGTTGGCCATCGCAATGTACGGCTCATTGATTTCGGTCTGCTGCGACGAGGACAGCTCGATCTTGGCGCGCTC
>JANXSQ010000412.1 GCA_025356595.1 Janthinobacterium sp.
CGCCGCGCCGCGCGCCCGTCCGCGCGTCGATGTAAGATTTCGCGCCCTCAAGCAGGGCAAAAATCCACCGCCGCGGCGCGCGCCGTCCGTCTCCCGCGCCCGCCTGCGCCGGCATTGAGCCGCCGCCCCGCCCATTCCCGCCATATCGCAGCAAGCGAGCGCCGCCGCGCGTTTTTTCAGGTCCACGCCCGTGCGCCGCTGCGCGCCGCCGCCATTTCCAAGCTGATTTTTGGCGCGATGCCACCAGTTGTTGGCGTGATTTTCCCTTGCAGGCCGTCAAGCGGAGCGCTCTGTACCCTTAGCGCATGAGGCCGATGGACCTTTGCGGCGGCGCTGGAAAGCCGCGCCGCCGCGCCGGCGCGGATGGGCAGCCGGAGGCGGCCGGCGCGCCCCTGACGCGGACGCGCGCCGGTCGGGGTAAAATTAAAGCGTCAATCCGGCCGCGCCGCGCGCAGGCTTGACGTTGCTTCAGGTAAAATCGCTGCATGAGAATTCTTATCAGTAACGACGACGGCTATCTGGCCCCCGGCATCGCCGCGCTGGCCGAGGCCCTCGCGTGCATCGCCGACATCGTCGTCGTGGCGCCCGACAGCAACCGCTCCGGCGCCTCCAACTCGCTGTCGCTGGACCGGCCGCTGTCGGTGCAGCGGGCCGCCAACGGTTTCTATTTTGTCAACGGCACGCCGACCGACTGCGTCCACGTGGCGCTGACGGGCATGCTCATCGAGCGCCCCGACCTGGTGGTCTCGGGCATCAACAACGGCGCCAATATGGGCGACGACACCCTGTATTCGGGCACCGTGGCGGCCGCCACCGAGGGCTTCCTGTTCGGCATTCCGGCGCTGGCCTTCTCGCAGGTCAACTACGGCTGGGCGCACCTGGACGCGGCCGCGCGCGTCGCCCGCGACATCGTGCAGCGCCGCTTCGAGGCGCTGCAGCAGCCCTATCTGCTCAACGTCAACATTCCCAACCTGCCCTACGAGCAAATCGGCGCCGCCGTCGCCACGCGCCTGGGACGGCGCCATTCGGCCGAGCCGGTGATCAAGGCGCTCGACCCGCGCGGGCGCGAGATCTTCTGGATCGGCCCGCCCGGCGCCACCCGCGACGCCGGCGAGGGCACCGACTTCCACGCCACGGCGCAGGGCCTGGTGTCGATCACGCCGCTGCAGGTCGACCTGACCCACAAGGGCCAACTCGCGGCATTGGCGCAAGGCCTGGCATGAGCAAGAAACCCCGCACTTTCCCGCTCTCCCTGGCGGCCGTGGCCGACAAATCGGTGAAGAACGCCCCGGCCTTCGCGCCGGCCCGCGTGGCCACGCCGCAGACGGCGACGCAGAACGCGGCGCGCACGGCGGCGCAGAAGGGGCCGGCGCAGGCGATCCCGGGCGCCTCGCCCTCGCGCGCCCACGCCTACGCGCTGGAGCGGGAGCGGGCGCCGGCGCCGGCCGCGCCGCGGCAGAATCCGCTCGTCTCGGAGGCGGTGCGGCGCGCCATGGTGGCGCGCGTGGCCAAACAGGGCGTCAAGGACAGCGTCGTGCTGGGCGCGCTGGAAACGGTGCCGCGCCACCTCTTCATGGAGGAGGCGATGGCCTCGCAGGCCTATATCGACGCCTCGCTGCCGATCGGCCACCAGCAGACCATTTCCCAGCCCTACATCGTGGCGCGCATGATCGAGTTGCTGCGCAACGGCGGCGCCCTGCAGCGCGTGCTGGAGATCGGCACCGGCTGCGGCTACCAGGCGGCCGTGCTGTCGCTGGTGGCGCGCGAGGTGTATTCGATCGAGCGCATCAAGCCCCTGCACGAGCTGGCCAAGGCCAATTTGCGGCCGCTGCGCGTGGCGAATCTGCGTTTGCACTACGGAGATGGTATGCTAGGCCTGCCGCAAGCGGCGCCCTTCGACGGCATCATCCTTGCCGCGGCCGGCCTGGAAGTGCCACAAGCCCTGCTCGACCAACTGACCATAGGCGGGCGCCTGGTCGCCCCGGTGGGCGAGCGCTCGCAGCATCTGCAATTGATTTCCCGCGTCGCCAAGCAGGAGTGGATCAGCGAAACCCTGGAGGCTTGCCATTTCGTGCCCCTGCGTCCGGGAACCGCCTGACGCTTGCCGAGTGACAAAGCCGGACGCACTGAATTGACACACATTATGAGAATGATTAAAAAAAGCCACCTAGCAGCAATGACCATTTCGCTGGGCCTGCTTAGCGCCTGCAGCAGCACCTCCCACCGCGCCCCGGTCGTCGACCGCACCTCGGTCGAGGCCACCAAGGGCATCGTCGACGACGCGCGCAACCGCGACCCGGCCTATTACACCGTCAAGAAGGGCGACACGCTGCTGCGCATCGCCCTCGAGTACGGACAGAATTACCGCGACCTCGTGAGCTGGAACAATCTCTCCAACCCGAACGACATCAAGGTCGACCAGGTGCTGCGCGTGGCGCCGCCGGAGGCCGGCTCGGGCGCGCAAACGGTGGCCGTGCAGATGCCGCCGGTCGAAACGCGGCCGGCGCCGGCGCCGCCGGTGCCGAAGAAATCGACGCCGCGCGGCGACAAGCGCGCCTATTCCGACGCCGCGCTGGCCGAACTGCAGCGCGCCGACGGCGCCCCGGCCAAGCCGGAGATCGTCGCCACGGCGGCGCGCGTGGCGCCGGCCGCCGCGGCCGTCGCCTCGAGCGCCGAGGACGAGCGGCTGACCTGGATGTGGCCGTCCGACGGGCGCATCATCGCCACCTTCGACGAGGGCAAGAACAAGGGCATCGACATCGCCGGCAAGGCCGGCCAGCAGGTGATGGCGGCCGGCGCCGGAAAAGTCATGTACGCCGGCAGCGGCATCCGCGGATATGGTAATCTCGTCATTGTGAAGCACACCAATAGTTTGTTGTCGGCGTACGCGCACAACCGCAGCATCGTCGTCAAGGAAGGCCAGAACGTCAACAAGGGCCAGATGATCGCCGAGATGGGCGATTCCGACAGCGACGGCGTGAAGCTGCATTTTGAAATACGTCAGCAGGGAAAACCGGTCGATCCTTCGAAATTCTTGCCTAACCGTTAGATACCGCAATGACACACTCGCCGCACGACCATCTGGAAGACGACCCGCCACCGGACGATCCGCTGGACGAGATGGACGGCGATGGCGGCGAGGCGGCGGACGAGGAGGAGGGCGGCGACGTCGTCGTGGCGGCGCTCGAGAGCGTCGACGAATTGAAGAAGGTGCTGGCGGCCGAGCTCTCGACCGACACCACGCAGCACTACCTGAACCAGATCGGCACGCGCGCGCTGCTGACGGCGCCGCAGGAGGTGCATTACGCGACGCTGGCCAAGCAGGGCAATTTCGCCGCCCGCCAGACCATGATCGAGCACAATCTGCGCCTGGTGGTGTCGATCGCCAAGCACTACATCAACCGCGGCGTGGTCCTGCTCGACATGATAGAGGAGGGCAACATCGGCCTGATGCGGGCGATCGACAAGTTCGAACCGGAGCGCGGCTTCCGCTTCTCCACCTACGCCACCTGGTGGATACGCCAGAGCATAGAGCGGGCCATCATGAACCAGGCCCGCACGGTGCGCCTGCCGGTGCACATGGTGCGCGAGCTGAACCAGATCCTGCGCGGCAAATACCACCTCGAGGCGCAGCACCACAACGGCAAGGACGCCACCGCCGAGGACATCGCCCAGCTGGTCGGGCGCTCGGTCGAGGAGGTGCAGGATATCCTGGCCCTGTCCGAGCACGCCACCTCGCTCGACGCGCCGCTCGACAACGACCCGCAGTCGTCGCTGATGGACATGCTGCCGGGCGACGCCGACGCCAGCCCCGACGCGCGCGCCGAGCACCACGAAATGACGGTGCTGGTGCGCGACTGGCTCACCAAGCTGCCCGACAAGCAGCGCATCGTCATCATGCGCCGCTTCGGGCTCGACAACGACGATCCGGCCACGCTGGAAACGCTGGCCGAGGAAATGGGCGTCACGCGCGAGCGGGTGCGGCAGATCCAGCAGGAGGCGCTGGTCAAGCTGAAGCGCGCGATGGCGGCGCGCGGCGTCGTGCGCGATTCCCTGCTGTAGGCGGCGGCGCGCCGGCCGTCCCGCGGGCTCCGCCCGGACCCGCGTCCGCGGTTCCGGCCGGCGCCGCTCTGCCCGCGGCGCCCGCCATCCAGGCCCCGGGCCGCATCTGCTATCATACGACCCGCTCGCGGCGTCGCCATCGCGCCCATCCCCCCATTCCGCAGTCGGGCCGCCCCGCGCCTGGCCCACTTTTTTATATTGATCGCTATGCAAGAAAATATCATCGAAATCGAATCGCTCGACATGGACGCCCGCGGCGTCGGCCATCTGCAGAACGAGGACGGCAGTCCGGGCAAGGTGGTGTTCGTCGAGGGGGCCTTGCCGGGCGAGCGCGTGAGCTACCTGACGCTGAAGAAAAAGAAGAATTGGGAAGTCGGCCGCATGACCGTGATGCACCGCGAATCGGCGCTGCGCATGAAGCCGAAGTGCGTGCATTTCGAGACCTGCGGCGGTTGCTCGATGCAGCATCTGGAGCCGTCGGCCCAGGTCGCCGTCAAGCAGCGCGTGCTGGAGGACAATCTCGCGCGCATCGGCAAGGTGCGTCCGGAAACCATCATGCGTCCCATGTACGGCCCGACCTGGGGCTACCGCTACCGCGCCCGCCTGTCGGTGCGCTATGTGCAGAAGAAGGACACGGTGCTGGTCGGCTTCCATGAAAAGAAATCGGCCTATGTCGCCGACATCAGCAGCTGCGAAATCCTGCCGCCGCATGTGTCGAAGATGCTGCTGCCGCTGCGCGCCCTGATCGGCGCCCTGTCGATCTTCGAGCAACTGCCGCAGATCGAACTGGCCGTCGGCGACAACGTCACCGCGATGGTGCTGCGCATCATGGCGCCGTTGACGCCCGCCGATGAGCTCAAGCTGAAGGCCTTCGCCGACGCCTGGGACGTGCAGTGGTGGTTGCAGGAGAAGGGCCCCGAAACGGCCGCGCCCTATTATCCGCTGGACAAGGAGCTGTATTACCTCTTGCCCGAATTCGGCGTCAAGATGCCCTTCAAGCCGGTCGATTTCACCCAGGTGAACCACCTGATCAACCGGGTGCTGGTGGCCAAGGCGCTGCGCCTTTTGGCCGTCGAAGCGCAAGACCGCGTCGCCGACCTGTTCTGCGGCCTGGGCAACTTCACTCTGCCGCTGGCCACGCAGGGCAGGGAAGTCGTCGGCATCGAAGGCAGCACCGCGCTGACCGAGCGGGCGCTGGAAAACGCCAGGGCGAACGGCCTGTCGGCCAAGACCTCCTTCTCGACGCGCAATCTGTTCGACATGACGACCGCGGACTTGATCGCGCTGGGCAAGTTCGACCGCATGCTGATCGACCCGCCGCGCGACGGCGCCATGGCCGTCTGCGAGGCGCTGGCCGGCCTGCGCCAGAGCCGTCCCGAGCTGCTGCCCAAGCGCATCGTGTATGTCTCGTGCAGCCCGTCCACGCTGGCGCGCGACGCCGGCGTGCTGGTGCTGGAGGCCGGTTACGTGCTCAAGCAGGCCGGCGTCGTCAATATGTTCCCGCACACCTCGCACGTCGAATCGATGGCGGTGTTCGAGCTGGCTTAAGCGTCTTTGCCGGATGGGCGGCCCTTGCCGCCCATTCCTGTCGATGCGCGCGCCGGCGCGGCACGATGCCACTTCAAAATCGCCGGAAAATTGGTCTTGTTCACCGCTGGTCCGATTTTTCGCGCCGCGCGCCTGCACGCGCCGCCGCCATGTTTCCCTTTCCTGTCCTTCAGCGCCGCCGTGCCCCTACGGAGCGGCGTCTGGCTGCTTCGCGTGGCGGCCCTGCACCCGGTCGTGGCCCGTCGTTTCTTGCATATCCGCCTGGTTTTTTGCCCCGCTACACCCCCTGCACATATATTGGTATTGAAAATTTAATGCCACTATAAAACCACTTGACTGCCAATTTTTTCGGCAGCATGCTCGACTCCGGTATGTCGCCGTCGAAGCGCTCGCTTTTGCGGCAAAAGAAACCGCGCAGTCGGGCTTTCGCAAACCTACAGAGGAGACACAGTGGAAAATTTCATAATAAGAAACAGGATCCGCAACATCGTGCTTTGCCTTTCCAGCGGCGGCATTCTCGCCGCGTGCGGCGGAGGTGGCGGGGGGGATGCGCCGGCGGCGCAGTCGAAGACGCTGGCGGCGACGCTGGTCTCCTGCGCGGCGTGGCAGGATGGCGGCAGTTACACGGCCGGTACCGTGGTCAACTACCTGGGCGCGAACTACACGGCGCTGGTGACGCAAACCGACTATGCCGGCGCCGGCTGGAATCCCGCTTCGACGCCGAGCCTGTGGTCCGCCGGCGGCAGCTGCGGCGCGCCGACCCCGACCCCGACTCCGCCGACCCCGACCCCGACACACACGCCAACCCCGCCGACGCCGACGCCGCCCACGCCGACGCCGACCCCGGCCAGCTGCAACGCCGCCTGGAGCGCCGACACGGCCTACAACGGCGGCGTCACGGTGACTTATCTCGGCGCCAACTACACCTCGAACTACTGGACCAAGGGCGACGCGCCGGCGACCCACAGCGGCAGCGCCGGACAGCCGTGGACGAAGGTCGGCGACTGCAATGTGACGCCCACCCCGACGCCGACACCACCCACGCCGACGCCCACCCCGCCGACACCCACGCCAACGCCCACCCCGCCGACGCCGACTCCGACTCCGACTCCGACTCCGGTCGGCGGTAGGGAAGTCGGCTCCTACTTCGCCCAGTGGGGCGTGTATGACCGCGACTACGAAGTGGCCAACATCCACAGCAGCGGCGTGGCCGACAAGCTGACCTTCATCAACTACGCCTTCGGCAACGTCTACGCGAAGAACGGCGCCTATGAATGCGGCATGATCACCAAGGCCGAGCAGGGATCAAGCAATCCGAATTCGCCCGACGCCGGCACCGGCGGCGACGCCGAGGCCGACTACATCCGCACGCCCAAGCGCACCGTCGACGGCCAGGCGATCCCCTGGGACGCGCCCCTGTCGGGCAATTTCGCCCAGTTCAAGAAGCTCAAGGCCCTGCATCCGAACCTGAAGGTCTTCATTTCCCTGGGCGGCTGGACCTGGTCGAAGAACTTTTCGGCGGCCGCCTCGACCGACGCGCTGCGCAAGAAAATGGTGGGTTCCTGCATCGACATCTTCATCAAGGGGAACTTGCCGGTGCAGGGCGGACGGGGCGGCGCGGGCGTCGCCAAGGGCGTCTTCGACGGCATCGACATCGACTGGGAATATCCGGTCGCCGGCGGCCAGCCCTACAACGGCTACAGCCCCGCCGACAAGCATAACTTCACCTTGCTGATGGCCGAATTCCGTAGCCAGCTCGACGCCGTCGGCGCGGCCGACAACAAGCGCTACCTGCTGACGGCGGCCATCGGCGCCGGCAAGGACAAGATCGACAACACCGAGCCGGCCTTGTACGCCCCGTACATGGATTGGGTGAATGTGATGACCTACGATTTCCATGGCGCGTGGGAAAACACCACCAACTTCAACGCGCAGTTGTTCGCCGATCCCGCCGATATTTCCGTCGGCGTGGCGCGCGAGTACGTGGGCGATAAGGCGATCCAGTACTTGATCAACGCCGGCATGCCGCGCAACAAGCTGATGTTCGGCATTCCCTTCTACGGGCGCGGCTGGACCGGCGTGCCGGCCGGCCCGAGCGGCAACGGCTTGTACCAGAGCGGCACCGGCGGCGCGCCTGGCGCGTATGAAACGGGGATAGAGGACTATCGCATACTGGTCGGCAAGGCCGGAACCCGTTACTATCATCCCGTCACCAAGCAACTCTTCATGTACACGGGCGCGGGCGGCCAGTGGTGGAGTTACGACGATCCGACCGTCATCGCCACCAAGGTCCAGTACATCAAGGATCAGGGCTTGCGCGGCGCGTTCTCGTGGGAATTGGACGGCGACGCGAACGGCGTGCTGGCCACGGAGGTGTGGAAAGCGCACTGATCGGCAGACCGGGACGGCGGGCGCGGCTGCACCGGCCCGCCGTTTTTTTTCGATGCTATGAAGGAGGTGGGAATGTATAGAGTGCGCTCCCCGGCGCCTGAATTGAGTCATGAGTGGCGGCGCTGGATCGCCGAAAACCTGATCCTGGGCACGCATCCCGCCAGCCTGATTCCCCTGCTGCTGCAGAACGGCATCGCCGAGCGGGACGCCGTCACCGAGGTGGAGCTGGCGTTGCGCAGCCCGTACATCGAGGGCGCCGGCCGGCTGAAGAACCGCCTGGCCAAGCGCGACTGGGTGCTCGAAATCCAGTCCAAGCTGAACCGCCTGAGCGCGCCGCGGATCGCGCGCCGCCAGCGCCTGTCGGGCGAGGAATTTCTGGCCGATTATTACAGCGCGAACCGGCCGGTGATCATCACCGGCATGATGGACGATTGGCCGGCGCTGCAGAAATGGACGCCGGATTACTTCCGCGCCAATTACGCCGGGCGCGAGGTGGAGGTCCAGTTCGGCCGCGACGCCGATCAGGATTATGAGTTGAACAGCATCGCGCACAAGCGCAAGATGCCTTTCGGCGCCTATGTCGACCTGGTGCAAAACAGCGGCAGCAGCAATGATTTCTATATGACGGCAAATAACGATTCATTGAACCGCCAGGCGTTGACGGAGCTGTGGGCCGACATCGGGCAATTGCCGGAATACCTGGCCCGGGAGGCGCAGCCGCGCGGCTTCTTCTGGTTCGGCCCGGCCGGCACCGTCACGCCCTTCCACCATGACTTGACGAACAACTTCATGGCCCAGGTGTTCGGGCGCAAGCGCGTGCGCATCATCCCTGCCTGCGAAGTGGCCAAGGTGTACAACCAGCGGCACTGCTTTTCCCTGCTGGACGGGCGCGCCATCGATCTGGCCCGCTTTCCCGACGCGGCCGGCGCGCAAGTGCTCGAATGCGTGCTGGAGCCGGGCGAGATCCTCTTCCTGCCGGTCGGTTGCTGGCACTTCGTCGAGGCGCTGGACATCTCGGCGACCATCGCCTTCATCAACTTCCACTGGGATAATGATTTCTACAGCAATTATCCGAGCAAGCACGAGTTTTGACGCATCCGAGGATCGCCGGCATCCAGGCGTTCGCGCCGGGCCGGGACGTAAAAAAGCCGACCTCGCGGGTCGGCTTTTTACTGGCTGGCGCGCTTAATCGCGGCTGCCGCCCAGGCCCAGCAGGGAGAGCAGGCTGGTGAAGATGTTGTAGACGTCGAGGTAGATGCGCAGCGTCGCCGAGATGTAGTTGGTCTCGCCGCCGTTGATGATCTGCTGCACGTCGTACAGGATGTAGGCCGAGAAGATACCGATCGCCATCACCGAGATCGCGATCGACAGCGCCGACATGCCCAGGAAGATGTTGGCCACGGAGGCCAGCAACAGCACGATGACGCCGGCGAACAGCCATTTGCCCATTTGCGAGAAGTCGCGCTTGGAGACGGTGGCGATGGTCGCCATCACGGCCAGGATGGTGGCGGTGCCGCCGAAGGCCGTCATGATCAGCGTGCCGCCGTTCGAGTAACCAAGGGTGCGCGTCAGGATGGGGGTCAGCATCAGGCCCATGAAGAAGGTGAAGCCCAGCAGCACGGCCACGCCGAGGCCGGAGTTCTTGGTCTTTTCGATGGCGAAGATGAAGCCGAAGGCGACCGCCATGAACAGCAGCATGCCCATGCCGCCGCCCATCATCGGCAGGTGCATCTGCACGCCGACGAAGGCGCCGAAGACGGTCGGTATCATCGACAGGGCCAGCAGCCAGTAGGTGTTGCGCAGCACGCGGTGGCGCACTTGCTGCATGCCACCCGACAGGTCATAGGTTTGTTGCATGTTTTGGTTCATAATGCCTCCGAGTCATTGGATCAGTTTACTACTTGGTCCAAGCATAGCACGGCTGCCGATTTTCACAAAAAATCTAGCTTAAGAATCAATTAAACGCAGGATATGCGGGGCCGGACGCCTCCCCGCGAGGCGGTTTTTGGGTGCCGCGGGGTGTAGTATGGTAAAATCGAAGGTTGATTGAGTTATCAATTTTGTTTTAAACCTTTCTTTTTATTGGAGTTTTTACACATGGCTATCGAACGCACCCTGTCGATCATCAAACCAGACGCAGTCGCTAAAAACGTCATCGGCCAAATCTACAGCCGCTTTGAAGGCGCTGGCCTGAAGATCATCGCAGCACGCATGACCCAACTGTCGCGCGAAGAAGCTGAAGGCTTCTACGCGGCGCACAAGGAACGCGGTTTCTTCAAGGACCTGGTTGACTTCATGGTTTCCGGTCCTGTCATGATCCAAGCCCTGGAAGGCGAAAACGCCGTCCTGGCCCACCGCGACCTGATGGGTGCGACGGATCCTAAGAAAGCGGAAAAAGGCACGATCCGCGCCGATTTCGCTGAATCGATCGACGCCAACGCAGTGCACGGCTCCGACGCCGTCGACGCCGCCAAGGTCGAAATCGCTTACTTCTTCCCAGGCTTCGCAGCCTAAGTTCTGCCCGCTTTGACCGATGTATACCGTTCCCGCCGCGCCTCGCGCGCGGGAACGGATTTTTTAGAATTGTTTTGAAACCGATTATGAACGCACCCCTCACCAACTTGCTGGACTTCGATCCCGCGCAACTCATCGCCTACTGCGCCGAGTTGGGGGAGAAGCCGTTCCGCGCCAAACAACTGCAGCGCTGGATACACCAGTTCGGCGCCGCCGACTTCGATTCCATGACGGACCTGGCCAAGTCGCTGCGCGACAAGCTGGCCACGCGCGCCGAAGTGCGCGCGCCGGCCGTCATCAGCGACCACACCTCGACCGACGGCACGCGCAAGTGGTTGCTCGACGTCGGCCAGGGCAACGCCATCGAAACCGTGTTCATCCCGGAAGAGAACCGCGGCACCCTGTGCATTTCCACCCAGGCCGGCTGCGCCGTCAACTGCCGCTTCTGCTCGACGGGCAAGCAGGGCTTCAACCGCAACCTGACCGTCGGCGAGATCATCGGCCAATTGTGGATGGCCGAATTCGAACTGCGCCGCACCAAGGGCATCGAGCCCGGCCCGAAGGGCGAGCGGCAGATCACCAACGTCGTGATGATGGGCATGGGCGAGCCCCTGCTGAACTTCGAACCGACCGTCACGGCGCTCAAGCTGATGCTCGACGACAACGCCTACGGCCTGTCGCGCCGCCGCGTCACCCTGTCGACCTCGGGCGTCGTGCCGATGATGGACAAATTGTCGCAGGAAGTGCCGGTGGCCCTGGCCGTCTCGCTGCACGCCTCGAACGACAAGCTGCGCGACAGCCTGATCCCGCTGAACAAGAAGTACCCGCTGGCCGAGCTGATGGCGTCCTGCAAGCGCTACCTGGAGTTCGCCCCGCGCGACTTCATCACCTTCGAATACTGCATGCTCGACGAGGTCAACGACAGCGACGAGCACGCCCGCGAACTGGTGGCGCTGGTGCAGGACCGCGAGTTCGGCGTGTCCTGCAAGTTCAACCTGATTCCCTTCAATCCCTTCACCGAATCGGGCCTGTTCCGCTCGAAGAATCCGCGCATCAAGGCTTTCGCGCAGATCCTCATGGACGCCGGCATCGTCACCACGGTGCGCAAGACGCGCGGCGACGACATCGACGCCGCCTGCGGCCAGTTGGCCGGCGAGGTGCAGGACCGCACCCGGGTCCAGCAGCGCATGGAGAAAATGGCCGAGTACCAGGAAAAATTCGGCGCCAACTTCGGCAAGATCGTGGAGATCCGTTCCTGATGACGGGCCTGGCTCAGCGCTGCGCGCTCGCCCTGCTCGCCTGCTGCCTGCTCGGGCCGCTGGGCGGCTGCGCGACGGGCGGCGGCGCGGGGCAGAGCGGGCGCGCCGAGCTGGCCACCAGCTCGGACCAGTCGACGGCGCAAAAGCGCGCGGCGATCCGCATGCAACTGGCCGTCGGCTATTATGAGCAGGGCCAGTTCGAGGTCGCGCTGGACGAGATCAAGCAGGCGCTGCAGGCCGACCCGGAGTTCGCCGACGCCTACGGCGTGCGCGCCCTGATCTACATGGGCATGGGGCAGACGGCGCTGGCCGAGGATAATTTCCTGCGCGCGCTGAAACTGGCGCCGCAGCACCCGGACTTGAGCAATAATTACGGCTCCTTCCTGTGCCAGAACGGCCGCGCCGCCCAGTCCATCGCCTATTTCGAGACGGCGCTGAAGAATCCGGCCTACCAGTCGCCGGGCCAGGCCTACAATAACGCCGGCTCGTGCAGCCTGAAGGTCAAGGACAACGCCGGCGCCGAGCGCTACCTGCTGCGGGCGCTGCAATTCACGCCCGAGTCGCCGGCGACGAACGCCAATCTGGCGCGCGTTTATTATGAGCGGCGCGATTACGCGCGGGCGGGATTGTTCGTTTCCCGCTTGACGAAAGTAGCGAAAATGGAGAGCCTGACGGCCGATGTGCTGTGGCTCGCGATCAAGGTGCAGCATCAGCTCGGTGATGCGGGCGCGGAAGCAAGCATGGCGACGCAATTGCGCCGTCATCATTCCGCCTCGCCCGAGTATGCTGCTTATCAACGTGGGGCGTTTGATGAGTGAGACAGGGAAACCAATGAATTCAGAGTGGGCAGAACAGCCGCAGTCCCAGGGTGGCCTGGGGGCGCCCGGAGCACAATTGAAGGCGCAGCGAGAAAGCTTGGGCTGGACGGTGGAGAACGTCGCCGATCAGTTGAAGCTGGCGCCGCGCCAGGTGGTGGCGCTGGAGGAGGGCGACTTCGCCTCCCTGCCGAACCTGGCCGTGGTGCGCGGTTTCGTGCGCGCCTACGCCAAGGTGGTCAAGCTGGACGCCGCGCCCCTGGTGGCGATGATCGAGGTCAATCCCGTTCCCAGCGCCGAAGCGGCGCCGGCGCGGCGCGAGATTTCCGCCTCCTTCTCCGAGGCGCGTTTCCCCTCCATGACGCAGCGCGGCACCAAGCCGGCCGTGTGGATCGCCGGCGCCGTCGTGGCGGCCGTGGCCGCCGCGCTGGTGGCCTACAAGCTCGGCTATATTTCGCCGACCCTGCTGACGCGCGCCGACAAGGACGCCCCGGCCGCCAGCGCGCCGGCGGCCGCCGCCGCGCCGGTCGAGACGACCCTGATCAAGCCGGGCCAGGAATTGACGCCGCTGCAAACGCCGTCGGTGCCGCTCATTTCGGTGCCGGCCGCCGCCGGCAGCCCGTCCAGCGCGCCGGCCAGCGCTTCGCCCAACACGCCGGCCAGCGCGCCGGCGGCCGAGGCGCCGGTTCCGGCCGCCGCCCCGGTCGCCGCCGCCACCGGCGACGCGCTGGTGCTGACGGTGACGCAGGATTCCTGGGTCGAGATCCGCCGCGCCCGCGGCGCGCCGCTGATTTCGCGCACCGTCAAGGCCGGCAGCACGGAGACCTTCAACATCACCGAACCGGTGCAACTGGTGGTCGGCAAGCCGGCCGGCGTCGAGGCCAGCCTGCGCGGCGCCAAGCTGGAGCTGACGCCCGTGCCAGGCGGCACCACTTCACGTTTGAGCATCAAATAATATGTCCTTTTCGAATACTGCCATCGCCTCCGGTCCGGCCGGGCGGCGCGCCAGCCGCAGCGTGCTCGTCGCGCACGGCCAGCGCCACATCCACGTCGGCGGCGGCGCCCCCGTCGTGGTCCAGTCGATGACCAACACCGACACGGCCGACGCCGTCGGCACGGCCATCCAGATCAAGGAGCTGGCCCGCGCCGGCTCGGAGCTGGTGCGCCTGACGGTGGACCGCCCCGAGGCGGCCGCCGCCGTGCCCTACATCCGCGAGCAGCTCGACAAGATGGGCATCGACGTGCCGCTGGTCGGCGATTTCCACTACAACGGCCACACGCTGCTGAACGACTACCCGGACTGCGCCCGCGCGCTGTCGAAGTACCGCATCAATCCAGGCAACGTCGGCAAGGGCGCCAAGCGCGACACCCAGTTCGCCCAGATGATCGAGGCGGCCTGCCGGTACGACAAGCCGGTGCGCATCGGCGTCAACTGGGGCAGCCTGGACCAGGCGCTGCTGGCGCGCATCATGGACGAGAACGCGGCGCGCGCCCAGCCCTTCGCGGCGCAGGCCGTGATGTACGAGGCGCTCGTCACCTCGGCCATCGAGAACGCCGTGCGCGCCGAGGAACTGGGCCTGGGGCGCGACAAGATCATCCTCTCCTGCAAGGTGTCCGGCGTGCAGGACCTGATCGCCGTCTACCGCGAACTGGCGCGCCGCTGCGACTATCCGCTGCACCTGGGCCTGACCGAGGCCGGCATGGGCAGCAAGGGCATCGTCGCCTCGACGGCGGCGCTGTCGGTGCTGCTGCAGGAGGGCATAGGCGACACCATCCGCATCTCGCTGACGCCGGAGCCGGGCGGCGACCGCTGCCGCGAAGTCATCGTCGGGCAAGAGATTTTGCAGACCATGGGGCTGCGCAAGTTCGCGCCCATGGTGATCGCCTGCCCCGGTTGCGGACGCACCACCTCGACCACCTTTCAGGAGCTGGCCGACAACATCCAGACCTATCTGCGCGAGCAGATGCCGGAATGGAAGCTGGCGTATCCGGGCGTGGAGGCGATGAACGTCGCCGTCATGGGGTGCATCGTCAACGGCCCGGGCGAATCGAAGCACGCCAACATCGGCATCAGCCTGCCCGGCACCGGCGAATCGCCGGCCGCGCCGGTCTTCGTCGACGGGCAGAAGACGGTGACCCTGCGCGGCGAGCATATCGTCGAGGAATTCCAGGCCATCGTGCTGCAATACGTGCAAAGCCATTACGGCAAATGAACGCCGGCGCGGCCTTGCCGCGCGACGCTTATCCCAGTCACAGAATAGAAGAACACTATGTCAGAGAATAAAAAAGCCGAGAAGATCACCGCCGTCAAAGGCATGAACGACGTCCTGCCGGCCGACGCGCCGCTGTGGGAATTGTTCGAGAACACGGCGCAATCGGTCATGCAGAGCTACGGCTTCCAGCAGATCCGCACGCCCATCGTCGAAGAGACCAAGCTGTTCGCGCGCGCCATCGGCGCCGTCACCGACATCGTCGAGAAGGAAATGTATTCCTTCACCGATTCGATGAACGGCGACATGCTGACCCTGCGCCCCGAGGGCACGGCCGGCGTGGTGCGCGCCGTCGTCGAGCACAACCTGGTGTATGAAGGTCCGAAGCGCCTCTGGTACAAGGGCCAGATGTTCCGCCACGAGAAGCCGCAGAAGGGCCGCTATCGCCAGTTCTACCAGTTCGGCGCGGAAGCGGTCGGCTTCACCGGCCCGGACATCGACGCCGAGATGATCATGCTGTGCCGCCGCCTGTGGGACGATCTGGGCCTGGAGAACATCCGCCTCGAGCTGAACTCGATCGGCGACGCGGCCGAGCGCCAGCGCCACCGCGCCGACCTGATCGCCTATCTGGAAAGCCATATGGACGCGCTCGACGAGGAGGCCAAGCGCCGCCTGCACAGCAATCCGCTGCGCATCCTCGACACCAAGAATCCGGCCATGCAGGCCCTGGTCAACGCCGCGCCCAAGCTGCTCGACTACCTGGGCGCGGAATCGCTGGCCCACTTCGACGGCGTGCAGAAGATCCTGAACCACAACAACATCCCGTTCACGATCAATCCGCGCCTGGTGCGCGGCCTCGATTACTACAACCGCACCGTCTTCGAGTGGGTCAGCGACGCGCTCGGCGCGCAGGGCACGGTGTGCGCCGGCGGCCGCTACGACGGCATGGTCGAAATGTTCGGCGGCAAACCGACGCCGGCCGTCGGTTTCGCCATGGGCATCGAGCGCCTGGTGTTGCTGATGAAGGACGCGGGCGAACCGGAAATGCCGGGCCAGTGCGACGTCTACATGGTGCACCAGGGCGAGGGCGCGCAACTGCAAGCTTTCGTGCTGGCGGAACGGATTCGCGATGCCGGCCTCGACGTTGTGCTACATTGCGCTGCGAGCAACGGCGGCGGCAGCTTCAAGACGCAGATGAAAAAGGCCGACGCCAGCGGCGCCGCTTTCGCCATCATCCTCGGCGAGGACGAAGTGGAGAAGCATGTCGCCAACGTGAAGGCGCTGCGCGCCTCCGACGCGGGCCAGCAGCAGAGCACGGTGCCCTTCGACGAGGTGGTCGATTTCGTGGTCGACCAGATCGTCGGCTGCCAGGATCCCAGCCACGACCATGGCCACACGCATTTCCACCACTGACTTGCCCGCTTCAAGCGCGGGCGGGACGGCCGGCCCGGGCGATTTTATTTTTTGAACCATTAACCATTACAAGCTCACACTCATGGCATACGATCTCGAAGAACAAGAACAAATCGCTACCCTCAAGGCGTGGTGGAAGCAGTACGGCAACCTGACATCGTGGGTGCTGATCGTCGCGATGGGCTCGTACAGCGCCTGGACGGCGTGGAATTACTACCAGCGCAACCAGTCGCTGCAAGCCTCGCAGTTGTACGACGAGCTGCAGAACGCCGTGCAGGCCAAGGACAACACCAAGGTGCAGCGCGCCGCCGGCGACATGCAGAGCCGCTTCGGCTCCACCGCCTACGCGCCGATGAGCGCGCTGGCCGCGGCCAAGAGCGCTTACGAGGCGAAAGACCTGAAGGCGGCGAAGACCCAGTTGCAATGGGTGGCCGAGCACGGCGCCGACGAGTACAAGGCCGTCGCCAAGCTGCGCCTGGCCGGCGTGCTGCTCGACGAGAAAGCCTACGACGAGGCGCTGAAGGCGCTGTCGGGCGAGCTGCCGGCGCAATTCGCCGGCGCCGTGGCCGACCGCAAGGGCGACATCCTGGTGGCGCAGAACAAGCTGGTCGAGGCGCGCGCCGCCTACGTCGCCGCGCTGGCCGCGACCGACAAGAAGAACCCTGGCCGCCAGCTGATCGAGATCAAACTCGAAGCCATCGGCGGCAGCCTGCCGGAAGCGAAAGCGGCCGCCTGAGCCGGTCCTGAGACGGCCCGCGGCCCCGGCCGCCGGCCCCGTGCCCGACGCTGCGGCGGGGCGTGCGTGAACAGTAAAATGCAAGGTTAAACTTATGCGTATCACCGAAAAGCTGCTTGGTCTGAGTCTGTTGGTCCTGATGGCCGGCTGTTCCTCCCTGAATCCCTTCGCGTCCAAGCCGACGAAGAACCAGCCGGTCAAGCTGGTCGAGCTGAAGTCCGCGCTGGCCGTGCGCAGCGCCTGGAAGCAATCGATTGGCAAGGCCGGCGTCTACTCCTTCACGCCGGCGCTGGCCAAGGACAGCCTGTTCGTGGCCGGCAACGACGGCGCCATCGCGCGCCTGGACGCGGCCAGCGGGCGCGAAGTGTGGCGCATCAAGGCCGGCATGGACTTGACGGCTGGCGTGGGCAGCGACGGCGAGGTCGTCGTGGTGGGCGCCGCGAAGGGCGTGATCCTGGCCTACGACGCCGACGGCAAGCAGTTGTGGAAGCAGCAGGCCTCGAGCGAGATCCTGTCGGCCCCGGTGGTCGGCATGGGCGTCGTCGTGGTGCGCAGCGTCGACAACCGCATCGTCGCCTACGACGCCAAGACCGGCGCCAAGAAATGGAACGTGCAGCGCGCCACGCCGGCGCTGACCCTGCGCAACGCGCCGGGCATGCTGGTGGCCGGCCCCAACGTGTATGTCGCCCAGCCGGGCGGCAAGCTGCTGGCGCTGACCCTGGCGGCCGGCGTGCCGCGCTGGGAGGTGGTGGTGGGCGAACCGCGCGGCGCCACCGAACTGGAACGCGTCACCGACATCGCCGGCACGCCGGTCCTGTTCGACAAGGACGTCTGCGCCGTCTCGTATCAAGGCCGGGTCGGCTGCTTCGACGCGGCCACCGGCGCGGCGCGCTGGACCAAGGAGCAATCCTCGGACGTCGGCGTGGCCGTCGACCAGCGCTTCGTCTTCACCGCCGACGAAAAAGGCGCGGTCGCCGCGTTCAGCCGCGAAGGCGGCCAGAGCGCCTGGAAAACCGAGGCGCTCGGCTACCGCCGCCTGTCGACCCCGGCCTCCTTCGGCCGCACGGTCGCGGTCGGCGATTTTGAAGGTTTCATCCACTTCCTGTCACGGGAAGATGGCGCATTAATAGGTCGCGTCAGCACCGACGGCAGCCCGATCACATCGGTTCCCGTCATCGCCGGCACGAATTTGATTTTTCAAACCCAATCAGGGACAGTGACCGCTCTCGCGGTCGAGTAATACAATGAAGCCGGTAATTGCACTAGTAGGTCGACCCAATGTTGGGAAATCGACTTTATTCAATCGTCTCACCCGCTCGCGCGATGCGCTGGTGGCCGACCTCCCTGGGTTGACGCGCGATCGTCACTATGGCGAAGGTCGCGTGGGCGAACGTCCCTTCCTGGTCATCGATACGGGTGGTTTCGAACCCGTCGCCAAGGAAGGCATCATGCACCAGATGGCGCTGCAGACCAAGCAGGCGGTGGCCGAGGCCGACGTCGTGATCTTCATCGTCGACGGCCGCCAGGGCCTGACGCCGCACGACAAGACCATCACCGACTTCCTGCGCAAGAGCGGCCGGCCGGTGATGCTGGTCGTGAACAAGGCCGAGGGCATGCGCTACACCGCCGTCGTCTCCGAGTTCTATGAGCTGGGCATGGGCGATCCGATCGCCATCTCCTCGGCCCACGGCGACGGCGTCAACGACCTGGTCGAGGAGGCGCTCAACACCGCCTTCGCCCAGCGTCCGCCGGAAGCGGAAGAGCTCGAGCCGGTCGCGCGCGGCATCAAGATCGCCATCGTCGGCCGTCCCAACGTGGGCAAGTCGACCCTGGTCAACACCCTGCTGGGCGAGGAGCGCGTGATCGCCTTCGACATGCCGGGCACGACCCGCGATTCGATCGAAATCCCCTTCGAGCGCGACGGCCAGCAGTACACCCTGATCGACACGGCCGGCATCCGCCGCCGCGGCAAGGTCTTCGAGGCGATCGAGAAATTCTCCGTCGTCAAGACGCTGCAATCGATCTCCGAGGCGAACGTCGTGGTGCTGCTGCTCGACGCCCAGCAGGACATCTCCGAGCAGGACGCGCACATCGCCGGCTTCGTGCTCGAGACGGGCCGCGCGCTGGTGGTGGCGGTGAACAAATGGGACGGCCTGCAGTCGAGCGAGCGCGACGAGATCAAGATCGACATCGACCGCAAGCTCGATTTCCTCTCCTTCGCGCAGACCCACTTCATTTCGGCGCTGAAGGGCTCCGGCATCGCGCCGCTGATGAAGTCGCTCAACGCGGCCTACGCGGCCGCCATGTGCGACCTGTCGACGCCGAAGCTGACGCGCGCCCTGATCGAGGCCGTGGAGAAGCAGGAACCGCGCCGCAAGGGCTCGATCCGTCCGAAACTGCGCTATGCGCATCAGGGCGGCATGAACCCGCCGATCATCGTGATTCACGGTAACGCCCTGGACGCCGTCGGCGATCCCTACAAGCGCTACCTGGAAAAGCATTTCCGCGACACCTTCTCGCTGGTCGGCACGCCGCTGCGCATTGAGTTGCGCACAGGTAAGAACCCGTTTAACAAAACGCAGAAATAAGCGGCGCGTGCGCGACATGCGGCGCGTAAACAGGTTACAGTGGCTTCTAAGCATCATTCTCTTCCGGGAGAATGATGCATTAGCACTTGAAATCGAGCGAGTCGTCTCCAAATCTTAACTACAACAACATCACGGAGCTGTTATGAGCAACAAAGGGCAACTGTTACAAGACCCATTCCTCAATGCATTACGCAAAGAGCATGTTCCTGTCTCGATCTACCTGGTCAACGGCATCAAGCTGCAGGGCCACATCGAATCCTTCGATCAATACGTCGTCTTGCTGCGCAATACGGTCACCCAGATGGTGTACAAGCACGCCATCTCGACCGTCGTGCCGGCGCGCGCCGTCAATCTCAATATTGAAGCCGAAGCGGAATAAGGCCTTGCGCCAGACTTTCCTTCCCAACCGCCCGATCCCGTCATGCGCGCGGCCTTAGTCGGCGTCGACTTCGGCCAGGGCGACTTTGCCGCCAGCGTCGAGGAATTGATGCTGCTCGCGCGTTCCGCGGGGGTGGAGCCGATCACGACCATCACGGCGAAGCGCTCCAGTCCGGACTCGGCCTATTTCGTCGGCAGCGGCAAGGCCGACGAGATCGGCGACGCGGTGGTCAATGACGGGCTTGAAATCGTCATTTTCAACCACGCCCTGTCGCCGGCCCAGCAACGCAACCTGGAAAAGCGCCTCAACATCCGGGTGCTCGACCGCACCAGCCTGATCCTCGACATCTTCGCGCAGCGCGCCAAGAGCCACGAGGGCAAGCTGCAGGTCGAGCTGGCCCAGTTGCAGCATCTGGCCACCCGCCTGATCCGCGGCTGGACCCATCTGGAACGGCAAAAGGGCGGCATCGGCTTGCGCGGCCCGGGCGAAACCCAGCTCGAGACCGACCGCCGGCTGATCGGCGACCGCGTCAAGGCGCTGCGCGCGCGGCTCGAAAAACTCCACAAGCAACGCGAAACCCAACGCCGCGCGCGCGGTCGCAACCACACCTTTTCGGTCTCCCTGGTCGGCTACACCAACGCCGGCAAGTCGACCCTGTTCAACGCCCTGACCAAGGCCGGCGTGTACGTCGCCGACCAGTTGTTCGCGACGCTGGACACCACCTCGCGCCGGGTCTACCTGGGGCAGGAGGTGGGCAATGTGGTGATCTCGGACACGGTCGGTTTCGTGCGCGAATTGCCGCATCAATTGGTGGCGGCCTTCCGCGCCACGCTGGAAGAGACCATCCACGCCGATCTCCTGCTGCACGTCGTCGACGCCGCGTCGCCGGTGCGCATGGAGCAGATCGAGCAGGTGAACCTGGTCTTGAAGGAAATCGGCGCCGATCACATTCCGCAGATACTGGTGTGGAACAAGATCGACGCGGCCGGCCTCGAACCGTCCGTCGAGCGCGATGAGGACGGCAAGCTGCACCGCGTCTTCGTCAGCGCCCAGAAGGGCACCGGGCTGGATCTGCTGCGCGCGGCCATCGTCGAATCGGCCAGGGACGCGCCCGCCGCGGCCCATCTGTACCAGGACGACGCCGAGCCGTCCGAGGACGATGCGCAGGACGAAGCAAGCCCGGATCAGGCTGACGAAGCTGAGCAGGCCGAGAGCAATCCCACCAACATCCATGCCGGAACACGATAGTATGCTTGTCTCCCTAAAGAAGAAAATCGGCCTGAAGCTGTCCCTCAACGATCCCCATTGGGGCAATCAGAAGGACGACGCCAAGAAAGCCCAAGAGGGCAAAAAGCCCGGCGAGGGTCCGCCCGACCTGGATCAGCTGTGGCGCGATTTCAACGCCCGCCTGAACGCCTTTTTCGGTCAGAAGAACCGCCCCGAGAATAACGGCGGCGGCGGCATGCGCCCCGACATGAAGGGCGCCGGCATCACCGTCGGCGTCGCCGCCGCCGTGGTGGCGCTGATCTGGCTGGCCAGCGGCTCCTTCATTGTGCAGGAGGGCCAGACCGGCGTCGTGATGACCTTCGGCCGCTACAGCCACTCCACGCCGGCCGGTTTCAACTGGCGCTGGCCATACCCCTTCCAGACCGACGAGACGGTCAACGTCTCGCAGGTGCGCACCGTCGAAGTGGGTTACCGCTCGACCGTCAAGAACAAGCAGGCCAAGGAATCGCTGATGCTGACCGACGATGAGAACATCATCGACATCCAGTTCGCGGTGCAGTACACGCTGAAGGATCCGGTCGCCTGGTTGTTCAACAACCGCGACCAGGAGGAGACGCTGCGCCAGGTCGCCGAAACCTCGATCCGCGAGATCGTCGGGCGCAGCAAGATGGACTTCGTGCTCTACGAGGGCCGCGAAAAGGTCGCCCTCGACACCCAGCAGTTGATGCAGCAGATTCTCGACCGCTACGCCGTCGGCGCCGTCGTCACCAACGTGACGATGCAGGCCGTGCAGCCGCCCGAGCAGGTGCAGACCGCCTTCGACGACGCCGTCAAGGCCGGCCAGGACCGCGAACGGCAGAAGAACGAGGGCCAGGCCTACGCCAACCAGGTGGTGCCGGTGGCGCGCGGCAACGCCTTCCGCCTGCTGCAGGAGGCCGAGGCCTACCGCTCCATGGTCACCGAGAACGCCATCGGCAACGCCTCGCGCTTCACCCAGGTGCTGGGCGAGTACCAGAAGGCGCCCGGCGTGACGCGCGACCGCATGTACCTCGAGACCATGCAGCAGATCTTCTCGAGCGCCAGCAAGGTCATGATCGACGCCAAGAGCGGCAGCAATCTGCTGTATCTGCCGCTCGACAAGCTGATCGCGCAAAGCGCCGCGCAGGACGCCGGCGCGGCCGCCGCGAAGGCCGCCAGCACCCCGCCGGCCGCCGCGACGCTGCCGTCGGACATCATGCAAACAGTGGAATCGCCACGCCGCGACGGCCGTTCCCGGGAAACGTCGCGTGATCGGGAGGGTCGCTAATGAACCGCATCGTTACAACCGTGGTCGCGGGCTTCATCGCGCTGATGCTGCTCTCCTCGACCGTCTTCATCGTCGACCAGCGCAAGTACGCCATCGTCTTCGCCCTGGGCGAAGTGAAGCAGGTGATCAGCGAGCCGGGGCTGCATTTCAAACTGCCGCCGCCGTTCCAGAACGTGCTCTTCCTCGACAAGCGCGTGCTGACCATCGAATCGCAGGAGGCCGACCGCTTCATCACGGCCGAGAAGATGAACATCCTCGTCGACGCCTTCGTGAAGTGGCGCATCGTCGAGCCGAAGCTGTACTTCGTCAGCTTCGGCGGCGATGAAAGCCGCGCGCGCGACCGCCTGTCGCAGATCGTCAAGGCCTCGCTGAACGACGAAATCACCAAGCGCACGGTGCGCGAAGTGATCTCCGGCCAGCGCGGCAAGGTGATGGAGTCGATCCGCGCCAAGGTGATCGCCGAATCGAAGCTGATCGGCGTCGAGATCATCGACGTGCGCCTGAAGCGCGTCGACTACGTCGAGCAGATCAACAACTCGGTGTACGACCGCATGAAGTCGGAGCGGGTGCGCGTGGCCAACGAGCTGCGTTCGACCGGTTCGGCCGATTCCGAGAAGATCCGCGCCGACGCCGACAAGCAGCGCACCGTGATCCTCGCCGAAGCCTACCGCGAAGCGGAGAAAATCCGCGGCGAGGGCGACGCCAAGGCCTCGCTGACCTACGCCCAGGCCTTCGGCAAGAATCCGGAGTTCTACAAGTTCTACCGCAGCCTGGAAGCCTACCGCGCGACGTTCAAGAACCACAGCGACGTGATGGTGGTGGACGCCAATTCGGACTTCTTCAAGTACTTCAAGGGTTCCGGCGGCGCCTCGGCGCCGGCCAAGAAGTAGGCGCGGGCGGCGCTTGAAAACCTGCGGCGGGCCCGCCTTCCACGCGAAGGCGGGCCCGTTTTTTTATGCGCCGCGAACGCCTAAGTGGCTGCTTCTTAAGGTTTTTTCGCCTGTCTAGACAGGAATTTCGCGGGCCGGTTTTGCGCCCGCGCAGCGACTTTCTCCCTCTTCCCGGACATTTTCGCGTAAAATATCAGGTTCGGCCTTCTGCCCGGCGCGCGCCTAGCCGCCCCGTGGAACGCATTTTTCAACTTTCTTCAATCTCCTGTTCCCCCATGCCGAATTGGCTTTTGCCCGAAAATATTGCCGATGTACTGCCATCGGAAGCGCGCAAGATTGAAGAGTTGCGTCGACTCATGCTGGATAATTTCCGTCTCTACGGATATGAACTGGTCATGCCGCCGTTGCTCGAGTATCTGGAGTCGCTGCTGACCGGCGCCGGCAAGGATACCGACTTGCGCACCTTCAAACTGGTCGACCAGTTGTCCGGGCGCATGCTCGGCCTGCGCGCCGACATGACCATCCAGGTCGCGCGCATCGACGCCCACCTGCTGAACCGGGCCTCGGTGACGCGCCTGTGCTACGCCGGCAGCGTGCTGCACACCCGTCCCTCGGGCCTGCACGCGACGCGCGAGCCGCTGCAGATCGGCGCCGAAATCTACGGCCACGCCGGCCTGGAGGCGGACGCCGAGATCCAGGAACTGGCGCTGGCCTCGCTGGCCCTGGCCGGCTTCGACGCCGTGCGCCTGGACCTGTCGCACGTCGGCGTGCTGCGCGCCATCCTCGCCGAGGACGGCGCCGCCGCGCGCGACGAGGCGGCCCTGTACGCGCTGCTGCGCGCCAAGGACACGCCCGGCCTGCGCGAACTGACGGCGCACTACCAGCCGGCCACGCGCGAGGCGCTGCTGGCCTTGCCCGGCCTGTACGGCGACATCGAGGTGCTGGCGCGCGCCCGCGCGGTGCTGCCGCCCTTGCCCGGCATCGGCAAGGCGCTGGCGGAGCTGGCCGCGCTGGCCGGCTCGGCCCTGGGGCGCGCCGAAGTGGCGATCGACCTGGCCGACCTGCGCGGCTACCAATATGAAAGCGGCGCGATGTTCGCGCTGTACGTGCCGGGCCTGCCGAACACCGTCGCGCGCGGCGGCCGCTACGACCATGTCGGCGAAGCGTTCGGCCGGGCCCGTCCCGCGACCGGCTTTTCGCTCGACCTGCGCGAACTGGCGCGGCTGCTGCCGACCGCCGAGCGCAAGCATTCGATCCGCGCGCCCTGGGGCAACGCGCCCGAGCTGAAGGAAAAAATCGCCGCCCTGCGCAAGGACGGCGAGGTGGTGATCCAGAGCATGCCGGGTCACAGCAATGAACAAGACGAGTTCGAGTGCGATCGCGCCCTCGTTCTTGATGATAGTGGTAGTAGCTGGATTCTTAAAAACTTAGGTTGAGTATGTCAAAGAAAATTATGGCTAAAAACGTCGTCGTCATCGGTACCCAGTGGGGCGATGAAGGTAAGGGCAAAATCGTCGATTGGTTGACCGATCACGCCCAGGGTGTGGTGCGCTTCCAGGGCGGCCACAACGCGGGACACACGCTGGTCATCGGCGGCGTCAAAACCGCCCTGCAGCTGATCCCCTCGGGCATCATGCGCCCGGGCGTGGCCTGCTACATCGGCAACGGTGTGGTGGTCTCGGTGCCGGACGTGCTGCGCGAAATCGACAAGCTGCAGGCGGTCGGCGTCGAAGTCGCCTCGCGCCTGAAGATCTCGGAAGCCTGCCCGGTCATCCTGCCCTACCACTCGGCTCTGGACGCGGCGCGCGAAGCGGCCCGCGGCGCCGCCAAGATCGGCACCACCGGCAAGGGCATCGGCCCGGCCTACGAAGACAAAGTGGCGCGCCGCGCGATCCGCATCGCCGACCTGCTCAACGAGACCCGCTTCGCCGAGAAACTGGCGGAGAACCTCGACTACCATAACTTCGTGCTGGAAAACTACCTGAAGGCGCCGAAAGTCGACTATCAGAAGACCCTCGACGACGCGCTGGCCTATGTGCCGCGCCTGCGTCCGATGGTCGCCGACGTCTCGAGCGCGCTGTACGCGGCCCACAAGGCCGGCGCCAACCTGTTGTTCGAAGGCGCGCAGGGCAGCCTGCTCGACGTCGACCACGGCACCTATCCCTTCGTGACCTCGTCGAACTGCGTGGCCGGCAACGCCGCCGCCGGTTCCGGCGTCGGCCCGAACATGCTGCACTACATCCTGGGCATCACCAAGGCCTACACGACGCGCGTCGGCTCCGGTCCGTTCCCGTCCGAACTGAGCACCGATGACGGCGTCGGCCATCACCTGTCGGCCGTCGGCCACGAGTTCGGCACCGTCACCGGCCGCGCCCGTCGTTGCGGCTGGTTCGACGCCGCTTTGCTGCGCCGCTCGGTGCAGATCAACGGCGTCTCGGGCATGTGCCTGACCAAGTTGGACGTGCTGGACGGCCTGGAAACGCTGAAGCTGTGCACCGGCTACAAGCTGGACGGCCGCACGGTCGACATCTTCCCGGTCGGCGCCGAAGACGCGGCGCGCTGCGAGCCGATCTACGAAGAAATGCCGGGCTGGAAAGACAGCACCGTCGGCGCGAAATCGCTGGCCGCCCTGCCTGCCGCCGCGCGCGCCTACATCAAGCGCATCGAAGAACTGGTCGGCGTGCCGATCGACATGGTCTCGACCGGTCCGGATCGCGAAGAAACGATCGTCCTGCGTCACCCATTCGAATAAAAACAGATAGAAAAAGTTATATGACTACGCCTCAAACGAACGAAAAACACCTCTGGGTCTCCTGGGACGAATACCACCGCCTGATCGAGCGCCTGGCGCTCAAGGTGTACGAATCGGGCTGGAAATTCGACCAGGTGCTGTGCCTGGCGCGCGGCGGCGTGCGCCCCGGCGACGTCTTCTCGCGCATCTTCGACGTGCCGCTGGCGATCCTCTCGACCAGCTCCTACCGCGAGGAAGCGGGCACCGTGCGCGGCGATCTCGACATCGCCAAGTACATGACGATGACCAAGGGCCCGCTGGCCGGCCGCATCCTGCTGGTCGACGATCTGGTCGATTCCGGCGTGACGCTGGAAAAAGTCACCAAGCACCTGAGCGAGAACTTCGCCGGCGTCACCGAGGTGCGTTCGGCCGTCATCTGGACCAAGGGTTGCTCGTCGATCCGTCCCGACTACTGCATGGAAGACCTGCCGCACAATCCGTGGATCCATCAGCCCTTCGAGGACTACGACGGCCTGCGTCCGCACCAGCTGGCGGCGTGGTTGAAGAAGGACGACAGCGCCGCGTAATCGGCCTGTCGCGATGAAAATGGCGGGTGAGCTTGACGGCTCACCCGCCATTTTTTATTGGCCCTTCGCGTCGAAGCGGCGCCTGCCGCTTGCCGTCGCCGGGCGGCGCGGCTCACTACACGGTGCCGCCGGATGTGGTTTCGCGGCTGCGCGGCTGCGGCGGCCGGGCGGCCAGTTTTTGCGCCGCCGCGCCCACCGTCCGGATCGCCGTTTCGATCAGTTGCGAAAAGGGCGCGCCTATGCTCAGGCGGATGTGGCGCTCAAATTGTCGGCCGGACGAGAAAATGACACCGGGCGCGACGTTCACGCCCTGCTCGAACGCCAGTTCGCTCAAACGCACCGCGTCGATGTTCTCCGGCAGTTCGATCCAGAAGACGTAGCCGCCGCTGGGCTCGCTCACCCGCGTGCCGCTCGGGAAGTGGCGCAGGATGGCCTCCCGCACGCGCGGCACCTGGCATGAAAACACCTCGCGCAAATGGGACACGTGGCGTTGATAGTCGCGCTTGGCCAGATAGTGCGCCAGCACGGCCTGGGGCAGGGCGCTGGGACTGGCCGCGCGCACGGTCCTCTGTTCGAGCAGACGCGTCTTCCAGATCCCCGGAATGATCCAGCCGACCCGCCAGTTCGATGACAGGGTCTTGGAAAACGAGGAGAAATACACCACCCGGCCGCTGCGGTCGTAGCTGAGCAGCGCGGCCGAGCTGCGTTTCTGGAAATGCAGGTCGCCGTACACGTCGTCGTCGATGACGGTTGCGCCGTGCCGGTCGGCAAGCTCGAGCAAGGCGATTTTCGCTTCGGGCGACATGCTGAAGCCGAGCGGGTTCTGGCAGTTGGAGGTGACGATGACGGCGCTGATGGTGTCCCGTTCGAACGCGCGGGCGAGCGCCTCCAGGTCGATCCCGGTCTTGCCGTCGGTGGCCACTTCCAGCGTGCGCAGGCCGAGCGCCTCGATGGCCTGCAAATTACCGAAATAGGTGGGGCATTCCACCGCCACCAGGCCGCCCGGCGGCACCAGGATCTGCAGGATGGTTTCCAGGCAGTGGCCGTCGCCCGAGGTGATCAGGATGTCGTCCGGCGCGACGTGGACGTTGCGTCCGGCCATGAGCTTGGCGATCTGCATGCGCAGGCCGTAGTGGCCCAGCGCCGGCAGGGCGCCCAGGTGGCCTTGGGTGCGCGCCACGGCGGCCAGCGAGCGGTTGAGCGAGTGCACCGGAACCAGGCCGGGGTCGAGCGTTGTCGATCCCATCGACAGCAGCGGCGCGCCGCCCTTGGGCGCGGGCGCGAGCACGCGCAGCACCAATTCCCCGGTCCCCGCCTGGGGCACGGGCGCGACCGCCCTAGCGGCCGGCGGCGGCGCCGGCTTGCGCGCCAAGTACCAGCCGGAACGCGGCACCGAGCGCAGCACGCCCGCGCTTTCGAGCAGGATCAAGGCGCGCACCACCGTCGACATGCTGGCCTCGTATTCGTGCATGAAATGCCGCACCGATGGCAGGCGCTCGTCCCGCATCCAGTGGTTGGCGTCGACGCGCCGTTGTATGGCGTCGGCGATGCGCTGGTATCGGTAAGCCTTCGTGTCAGGCGCCTGATCTGCCGCGCGCATGCTTCTGTATCGTGAATTTGCTTCCAATGTGTATATCTTATTTATTCTTATCTTTGAATATACTCTTTTTTTAATTATTGGAAGGACCCATATGCCGTTTATTCGCCTCGCAGTTAAGAAGGGCACCGGCCCGGTACAAAAGGACGCCATCGTTCAAGGCGTGCATCGCGCGCTGGTCGAGAGCATCAATATGCCGGCGGACGAGCTGTTCAACCTGGTATCCGAATACGATCCCGAGGATTTTTTCTACGACAGGAAATTCAACGGCGTGGCCCGCTCGGACAACGTGGTCGTCGTCGAGATCACCATGCGCCGCGGCCGCAGCGATGCGATGAAAAAATCCCTGTACGCCAAAATCGCGGAAAACCTGGAGGCCGATGCCAAGGTGTCGCCGAAGGACGTCTTCATCTTCATGCACGAGAACGACTACTCCGATTGGTCGGTCGGCAACGGCCAGTTTGCCATGGCGCTCGCCCAGCAACGCGGCGCGGATGCCTGATTAGCGGAGCGCGGCGGGCGGCGCCCGCTTCTTGCTCAACAAGCAGATGTGCGATTTTTCCAGCAAGCCGGGCCTGGCCAATCAATTCGGCGTCGTCGGCAATATGCGCGCGCACCACCAGTTGTTCCCCGCCGATACCCTGTTCTGGGAGCAGATCAATCCGCCGGGCGTCGAGCTGCGCGATGGCTTGACGGCGCGCGGCTACAACCGGCAGGCGCAGCCGGCGCCGGGCGACATCCAGGCGATCGGGAGCGGCGGCGGCATCCCCGTCGCCGTGTCCGATCCGCTCGGACCCGTCCGCCGCTTCAGGAGCCCAGCAGGGCGTCCATATTGTCGCTGCCGGGCGCGCCGAACAGTTGTTGCTTGAGCAGGTGCAACTGGTCGCGCGCCTGGGCCGCTTTTTCGAACTCGAGGTTCTTGGCGTGGTCGAGCATCTGTTTCTCCAGGCGCTTGATTTCCTTGCTGATTTGCTTCTCGCTCATGGCCTCGTACTTGGCCGCCTCCTGCGCCACTTCGAGGTTGTCGTGCGCCTCCTGCGGGCTGTAGACGCCGTCGATGAGTTCCTTGATGCTCTTCTTGATGCCGACCGGCGTGATGCCGTTGGCGGCGTTGAAGGCGATCTGCTTGGCGCGGCGCCGCTCCGTTTCGTCGATGGCGCGGCGCATCGAGTCGGTGATGCGGTCGCCGTACAGGATCGCCATGCCGTTCAGGTTGCGCGCGGCCCGGCCTATGGTCTGGATCAGGCTGCGCTCGGAGCGCAGGAAGCCCTCCTTGTCGGCGTCCAGGATGGCCACCAGCGACACCTCGGGCAGGTCGAGGCCCTCGCGCAGCAGGTTGATGCCGACCAGGACGTGGAAGGTGCCGATGCGCAGGTCGCGCAGGATCTCGACGCGCTCTACCGTCTCGATGTCGCTGTGCAGGTAGCGCACCTTGATGCCGTGGTCGCTCAGGTATTCGGTCAGCTGTTCGGACATGCGCTTGGTGAGCGTCGTCACCAGCACCCGCTCGTCCTTCTTGACCCGGTCGAGGATCTCCGACATCAGGTCGTCCACCTGGCTGCTGGCCGGGCGCACGATGATCAGCGGGTCGACCAGGCCGGTCGGGCGCACCACCTGCTCGACCACCTGGTCGGAATGGGTCTTCTCGTAGTCGGCCGGGGTGGCCGAGACGAAGACGGTCTGGCGCAGCTTGCCCTCGAACTCGTCGAAGCGCAGCGGCCGGTTGTCCAGCGCCGAGGGCAGGCGGAAGCCGTAGTCGACCAGGTTGGTCTTGCGCGAGCGGTCGCCGTTGTACATGGCGCTGAGCTGGCCGATCAGCACGTGCGACTCGTCGAGGAACATCAGGGCGTCGGCCGGCAGGTAGTCGATCAGCGTCGGCGGCGGCTCGCCGGGCAGGGCGCCGCTCAGGTGGCGCGAATAGTTTTCGATGCCCTTGGTGAAGCCGATCTCGGTCATCATCTCCAGGTCGAAGCGGGTGCGCTGCTCGAGGCGCTGCTCCTCGATCAGGCGGTTCTCCTGGCGGAAGAACTCCAGTCGCTCGCGCAGTTCGTCCTTGATGGTTTCGATGGCGCGCAGCACGGTGGCGCGCGGCGTCACGTAGTGCGAACCGGGATAGACGGTGAAGCGCGGGATCTTCTGGCGCACGCGCCCGGTCAGCGGGTCGAACAGCTGGATCGATTCCAGCTCGTCGCCGAACATCTCCAGGCGCACCGCCAGTTCGGCGTGCTCGGCCGGGAAGATGTCGATGGTGTCGCCGCGCACGCGGAAGGTGCCGCGGCCGAAGTCGACCTCGTTGCGCGTGTACTGCATCTGGATCAGGCGGGCGATGATGTCGCGCTGGCTGACCCGGTCCTTGACGCGCAGCGTCAGGATCATCTGGTGGTATTCCTTGGGATTGCCGATACCGTAGATGGCCGACACGGTGGCGACGATGACGACGTCGCGCCGCTCCATCAGCGACTTGGTGCAGGACAGGCGCATCTGTTCGATGTGCTCGTTGATCGAGGAATCCTTCTCGATGAACAGGTCGCGCTGCGGCACGTAGGCTTCCGGCTGGTAGTAATCGTAGTAGCTGACGAAGTATTCGACGGCGTTCTGCGGGAAGAACTCGCGGAATTCGCTGTAGAGCTGGGCCGCCAGCGTCTTGTTCGGCGCGAAGATGATGGCCGGCCGGCCCATGCGCGCGATGACGTTGGCCATGGTGTAGGTCTTGCCGGAACCGGTCACGCCGAGCAGGGTCTGGTAGGCCAGGCCGTCCTCGATGCCCTCGCTTAATTGGGCGATGGCGGTGGGCTGGTCGCCGGCCGGCAAAAAGGGCTGATGCAGCTTGAACGGGGAATCGGGAAACGACACCACGCCCGGTGATGTGTCATTTGCAACGGATAAATCAGCCATACGAATCAGACCTTTGTTAGAATGGTGCCCTGCTGGCGGCCCTGGAACGGTTATTGGGGGCCGCTGTCTACGACTCCGCTGCGAACCCTGCTTCCAATCGAATTCAATCTTATCATGACGAACCCTTCTTCTTCTGCCAGCCTGTTTAGTGCCATCGAGATGGCTCCCCGCGACCCTATCCTGGGCATCACCGAAGCATTTAATGCGGATAAGAATCCGGCCAAGATCAACCTCGGCGTTGGCGTCTATTATGACGAAAACGGCAAGGTTCCGCTGCTGTCCTGCGTGCGCAAAGCCGAAGCCATCCTGATCGAGCAGGCGTCGCCGCGCACCTACCTGCCCATCGAAGGCCTGGCCACCTACGACGCCGCCGTGCAAGAACTGGTCTTCGGCGCCGACAGCGCCGTCATCAAGGAACGCCGCGCCATCACCGTGCAAGCGGTGGGCGGCACGGGCGCGCTGAAACTGGGCGCCGATTTCCTGCAGCGCTTCGCGCCGGGCGCGCAAGTCTACATCAGCGACCCGAGCTGGGAAAACCACCGCGCCCTGTTCGAAAGCGCCGGTTTCGTCGTCAACAACTACGCCTACTACGACGCGGCCACCCGCGGCGTGAACTTCGCCGGCATGCTGGCCGACCTGCAAGCGATGCCGCGCGGCTCCATCGTGCTGATGCACGCCTGCTGCCACAACCCGACCGGCGCCGACCTGAGCACCGAACAATGGGGTGAAGTGATCGCCGCCGTCAGCGCCGGCGGCCTGATTCCCTTCCTCGACATGGCTTACCAGGGCTTCGGCGCGGGCATCGAAGAAGACGGCGCCGTGGTGCGCCGCTTCGTCGCGGCCGGCGGCCCGCTGCTGATCTCGAACTCGTTCTCGAAATCGTTCTCGCTGTACGGCGAGCGCGTCGGCGCCCTGAGCGTCGTCGCCGAGAGCGCCGAGGAAGCGGCGCGCCTGCTGTCGCAACTGAAGCGCGTCGTGCGCACCAACTACTCGAACCCGCCCGTGCACGGCGGCAAGGTCGTCGCCACCGTGCTGACCACGCCGGAACTGCGCCAGTTGTGGGAAGACGAGCTGGCCGCGATGCGCGTGCGCATCCGTGAAATGCGCGAAGCCTTCGTGACGAAACTGAAAGAGAAGGCCCCCGGCCACGATTTCGATTTCGTGCGCAAGCAAGTGGGCATGTTCTCGTACTCGGGCCTGACCAAGGCCCAGGTCGAAACGCTGGCCCGCGAGCACTCGGTGTACGCCGTCGACACCGGCCGCATTTGCGTGGCGCCGCTGAACATGGCGAATATCGATAAGGTCATTGACGCGATCGCCAAAGTCCTTTAAGATCTTGTTTCTTCGGGTTGAGCGGAAGCTTGATCCGGAAGGCGGCGGAAACGCTCTCGATAGTGCAGAATCAGAAAGCTTGATGATGTAACTAAGAAAGTATATAATGTTGCCTCTTTTCCCTGATAGCTCAGTTGGTAGAGCGACGGACTGTTAATCCGCAGGTCCCTGGTTCGAGTCCAGGTCGGGGAGCCAGAATTGAGTATTGAAAAAAGAGCCGCAGCGATGCGGCTCTTTTTTTTCGTTCCGGCGCGTGGGGCCGCCCGGCCTGTCGCGTTTCTCCAATCGCCCCCGCCGCGCTGGCTGATACATTCCTGTCTTCGCCGCGCGCCCTTTGCGCGCGGCCCATTCCGAGGGGATTATCACGATGCGATTGCGATTCAATGGGGCGGCCGGCGTGGCCGCGTGTATTCTTTCCCTTGCTTTACCGGGCGCGCAGGCGTCACCCATCACCACGAAGGAGGCAGTGCACATGCATGCAACAGGATCATTCGACATCACATTGACGCCGCAAACGGCGGCGCCGGCGATCGCGGACGCCAAGCTTGGCCGCATGACGATAGAGAAGCAATTCCATGGCGACCTGGAGGCGGCCAGCCTCGGCGAGATGCTGTCCGTGCGCACGGAAGTGCAGGGCTCGGCCGGCTACGTGGCGCTGGAGCGCGTGACGGGCACCCTGCACGGGCGCAAGGGCAGCTTCGTGCTGCAACACAGCGGCACCATGAGCCGCGGCGCCGCGTCGCTGGTGCTGAGCGTCGTGCCCGATTCAGGCAGCGAGGAGTTGATCGGGCTGAGCGGCGCGATGAGCATCCAGATTGACCAGGGCAAGCACAGTTACACGATGGACTATCTTCTGCCCTAGTTTGCGCGCGGCGCTTGCATGCCGCTTGCATGGGAGGTGGCGGCGATTTTTCGTCTATACTTGCCATTTCGGCCATGCGGGCGGTCTTGGGCCGGGCTCGGTGGCGCCACTCAACAGGGGAAGGGTTTCAATCATGAATAACTTGTCAGGCTTGCGCCACGTCGTGTTGTGCGCTTTCCGCGCCGACTGTCCGGCCGAGCAGCGCGCCGAGCTGCTGCGCGAGTTTGCGCTGCTGCGGGAAAAAATCGCCGCCGTGCGCCACTTCGAGCACGGCGTCAACAACAGCCCGGAAGGCCTGAGCGACGGCTACACCGACTGCTTCACGCTGCTCTTCGACGGCACCGAGGGGCGCGACGCCTATCTGCTTGATCCGGCCCATCTGCGCTTCGTCGAGCTGCTCAAGCCCTGGCTGGCGAAAGCCCTGGTGGTCGACTACCTGCCGCAATGAGCTTGTTTAGCTAGTAGAAAAACCGGCGACAGACTGAGATAATCCGCGGTTCCCTGGTTCGAGTCCGGGTCGGGGGCCAGAATGCCGAGGGGGTGACGTGGAAGCGTCACCCCTTTTCGCTATGCGCAATCACTTTGCGCCGGCCTCGTTTTCCAGTGCCGGCCCCGACACTTCTCCATTTCCACCGGCTATCGCTTTGTCGGGTCGGACTAGCGGAACGTGCCCGGCGTAGCGCCCAGCACTTCGCGGAACGCCGCGACGTAGGCGGCGGAGCTCGCAAATCCCATTGCGTGCGCGACGAACTTGGTGGCGCGGTGCGCCGCCAGCAAATCAAGCGAGGCGACGATGCGCGCGCGCTGCCGCCATTGTCGGAAACTCAAGCCGACTTCCGCGCTGAAGCGCCGGGTGAAGGTGCGGCCGGACATGGCCGCGCGGGACGCCACCTCGTCCATCGGCAACAGCCAGTTGTTGCTGGCCATCAGCTCCGTCAAGGCCGTGCGCAGCCGCGCCTCGCTTGGCATCGGCAAGTAGGTCGGCAGGGTGGCGGCTTCTCCCAGCGCATGCAGCAGCAGGCCCGCCATCAGCTCGCGCATGTCGTGGCTGCGCCGGGTGTCAAACAGGCCGAACACCAGTTCCTTGATCAGCGGCGATGCGACAAGCGCATGCACCTGTCGGTGGCGCGCAAACCCCGTGCATTGCCCAATCAACGCCGGTTGCACGTAGACGGTGCGCATTTCGGTGTCCGAGAACATCTGGATCGCGTGCGGATGCTGGGGCGGCACCCAGAGCGCGCGCTGCGGCGGCACTGTCCAGTGGCCTTGCCCGGTTTTCACCTGCATGACGCCGCTGGTGGCGAATATCAGTTGTCCGGCGCGGTGCTGATGCGGCGGCAATAGGGCGCCTTGCGGATGGCGTTTGGCCAGCGCGCTCCACAAATCGCCATTTTGGCGTGTCGGCGATATCTCTTGGCGTTCAGGGTTTGTCATGCCGACATAATATCGAAGTTCGATCTCCCACATCAAGGTGCCCCCATGCAAAGCGACAACCATTCCCACCATGTGGACTCGGCCGGCGACACGCCGCCATCGGTTCCGCGGCGGATCGCCGTGTTCTTCTATGGTAGCTTCATGCGCCGCGAGGTGATGGCGCGCGGCGGTTTCAAGCCGGATCATATCGAGGTGGTCAAGCTGAACGGTTTCGATATCCATATTGATCCGCACGCCAACATCAGCCGCTCCGACCGCCACGCCATTTACGGCGTCCTGGTGCGCGCCACCCACGAGGAACTGGCTCGCCTGTACTCGATGGATGGGGTCGGCGTTTTCCTGCCGGAGGCCGTGCTGGTGGAGACGCGGAGCGGGGCGTTACGGCCGGCGCTGTGCTATATCCCGCCGGCGCGCGGCGACCGTCCGGCTGAGCGCGAGTACGTCGAACGACTGCTTGCGGTGGCGCGCGAGTACGGTTTTCCGCAGTGGTACATTGAACGCCTGGAAAGCTTCCTGTAACGCCGTTGATGCGCCGGGCGCGACCCCGAAAGCGGCTCCGGAAATATTTTTTTGCCACGATTGTCGAGTAATTCTTTCTTCAAAATCGTCGACTCGGCGTTCCCGTCCGTCCCTGGTTTTCTGGCCGGGACGGGGTGGGATTTATTTTGCTTCCCAAAATCTGGACAAGCGGATTTTCGCCGTATATAATGCGGCCTCTTTTCCCTGATAGCTCAGTTGGTAGAGCGACGGACTGTTAATCCGCAGGTCCCTGGTTCGAGTCCAGGTCGGGGAGCCAGAACATTGTATTGAAAAAATGGTTACGAGCAATCGTAGCCATTTTTTTTTGTTATATGCTTGCGGTGCGCCGCCGCGGCGTCCCGCCCACCCACCCACCGTCCCGCGGCCGCAAGCCGCCGGCGCTACCGTAAAGACAACCCCGATGTCGCTGCAACGCCAATTCCTCCGCTTCGCCGCCGTCGGCGCCTCCGGCACCGCCGTGCAGTATTCCGTGCTGTGGCTGGGCGTCGAGCTGCTCGGCGTCAGCGCCGCCGCCGCCTCGGGCGCCGGCTATATGCTGGGCGCGGTGGTCAACTACATCCTCAATTACTTCTTCACATTCCAGAGCAGCAAGTCGCACGGCGAGGCGATCAGCAAGTATTTCACGCTGCTGGCCATAGGCTGGTGCATGAACACCGGCCTGGTCTGGTTCCTGGCGCATGAGCAGGGCTGGAACTATTGGCTGGCGCAAATACTGGCGACGGGCATCGGCCTGGCCTGGAATTTCGCCGGCAGCCGCTGGTGGGCCTTCAAGCCGGCCGAGTGAGGCGCGGCGCCCGTGCGGCGCGCGCCTGGCTTTGCGTGGTAAGCTCGACCGGGTTACGGGCGTGGACGATGGGCCATCGGCTGATCGTTCGCTTGCCCCGTTTATCGCGGAGAGCGCCATGTCATCCGAGCAAATTGGTGAGTATGAAATCGACTGCGTCGGCGTGCCCGTGCCGCTGGGCGAGGGCTGGACGGCCCAGCTGAGCATTTACGGCCCGTCGCCGAATCCCATGCACCGCAACCGCATCTTCCCCTGCCAGCGGGTGGCGGTCTCCTGCGTTTTCGGCAGCGAGGCGGAGGCGGAGGCGGAGGCGCGCAAGGTGGCGCTGGCGATGCTGGCGCCGGCGCGTCCGGCCGCGCCTTGATGCGGCCGCAACGGCGGGCCGGGCGGGCGATTCGTGCACGCCGGAGATTTTTCATCAGGTAGCGCTTGCAGGGCCGGCGTTATTTGGCTAAGGTTAACTCCCCAGCCGCATCGAATATCGCAGCAGCGGCGAGTCCTGCAGCAACAGGAGTGCAAATATGGAGCAAGATGAAAAATGTCGTCCGGCCAGTTCGGCGGCGCCAGAGCATCGCAATCCCGAGCTCGTCATGCCACCTTTGGTCTTGGTGGAGCTTGATCCGCTGGCGATCGTCGCCGGCGAGCGTCACGACGATATCTACGTCGCCCCGGACGTCCACACCCAGGGCGACATGCGTGAAACCTGTCCCGAATGTAAAAATGTGCATCTGAAGCTGGTGTTGCGCCAGGACGATGTGCGCGCCGCGCACCTGTATTGTGCGCAATGCCTGCGTTGTTTCGATGCCCGCTTCGCCGACGGTTCGCCCGCCCTGGAGTACTGACGGTTCCGGCCGGCGCCGGCCGGCGCATCGCTGCGATCCTGCGTCCGGCAGGCGGACTCATCCTTTTCAATGGTTGAGTTTGACACATTATTTCCACATTTGTTCCTTGCAAAATGACCATGCTATGACTATGGTTAACATTCCTAGCTGCACAACGCACGCCTTCGCGGGTGTGTCCTGACACCACGGGAGAGCGCAATGAAACAGGGTCAAGGGGATTGTTTAATCAAGGAGGCGGAAAGCCTGCACGCCGATTCGATGATGCCGGCGCTGACGCTGGTGGAACTGGATCCCGCCACCATCGTCGTCGGCGAGGCGTTCGCGGAGATGTATCTGGCGGAGGATGTGCGCACCTGCGGCGAAATGCGCGAGACTTGCCCCCACTGCAAGGGGGTGCATCTGCATCTGGTGCTGCGCCAGAAGGATGTGCGCGTGGCGCACCTGTTCTGCGCCGGCTGCACACGCTGCTACGACGCCTGTTTTTCCGACGGCGCCTCGGCTTTGAACGCCTGAACCGGCCAGCCCCCAGGCACGGCCGGTCGGCCGCCTCAGGCCATCCGGGCCGCCGCGCGCGCGGCGAATTGCGCCTGCACGGCCATCCATAGCCCCGCTTGTTCGCGTAACCACGCGAGAAACACCCGCACCGCGCGCATGTCGGCGCAATCCTCCCGCACCAGCACGAGATTGTCGCGCGCCGACGCGCACAACACGTCGCTGGCCAGCACCAGGCTACCCGCCTCCAGGCGGCGCCAGGCGATCGACAGGCGCGTCAATGCCACCCCCAAGCCGCAACTTGCCGCCTCCAGCATCACGTCGGCGTCGTTGAAGGCCATCCCTTGCGGCGTGAAACCTTGCCCCAGTCCGGCGGCGGCCATCCAGCCGCGCGTCTCCATCGTGACGTGCCGCAATATCGCGCGCGCCGGCCATTGTTGCGCATCCCGGCCCAGCGTCTCCAGCAGGGCCGGGGCGGCGACCGCGACCAGCATGTCCTCGAACAAGGTCTCGCAGGCGAGTTCCGTGGCGTGCCGCGCGCCGTGCCGGATCGCCACCATGGCCACGCGCGGGGCGGGGCGCAGCAGGGCATAGTCGGTTTGAATCAGCAGGCCGATCTCCGGATGGGCGGCGCTGAAGGTGTGCAGGCGCGGGATCAGCCATTCCTTGGCGGTCGAGCCGAGGATGGCGATGTGCAGCGTTTCGACAACGTCGGCGGCCGCCGGATAGACGGCCTGGTGCAGGGCCGCCAGCGGGCCGCACAGGCGCGTCAGCAAGGCCGTGCCCGCCTCGGTCAGGCTGAGCTTGGGACCCTTGCGTTCGAACAGCGTCAGCGCGCACCAGTCTTCCAACTGGCGGATCTGGCGGCTGACCGCGCCCGGCGTCAGGTGCAATTCCCTGGCGGCGCGGCTGAAACTGTTCAGCCGCGAGGCGGCCTCGAATGCCTGCAGGGTGAACAGGGGCGGCAATTTGTCGCGCATTATGAATTTCCATCAACATTAACTTGCGTAAGTATCGTTTTTCCCGCGCCGCCGGCAAGTCGACAATGCATGCTTCTCAACCAAGACCTGCGAGTGTGACCATGAAAGTAATTGTTGTCGAGCGCTTCGGTGGCCCCGCCGCGCCCTGGATGCAAGAGAGGCCGGCTTGCGCCGCCCGTCGCGGCGCGACGCGCGCGATCGCCACGGCCGGGAGTCGGCGATGAGTCGCATCGCCGAGGCATTGGCCGCGCTGGGCCACACACTGCCGCCATTGAAGGTGCCGGCGGCGAATTATTTGAGCTATACCCTGCATGGCGAGCTGCTGACGATTTCCGGTCAAGTCGGCCAGCCGGGCGCGGCCAGGGGCGGGGCGGTCGGCAAGGGCTTGGACGTGCTGGCGGCGCGCGCCGACGCGCAGCGGGCGGCGCTGGGCGTGCTGGCCGCCATCGACGCGGCCCTGGACGGCGACGCCGGGCGTATCGTGCAAGTCTTGCGGCTGGGCGTGTACATCGCGGCGGCGCCCGATTTCGAGGCCCACGGCCTGGTGGCGAACGGCGCCTCCGATCTGCTGGTCGCCGCGCTGGGCGAGCGCGGCCGCCACGCCCGCACGGCGATCGGCGTGCTTAGTTTGCCGGGCGGCGCCGCCGTCGAGGTGGACGCCGTCGTGCGCGTGCGCGATGGGGCCGGCGCATGATCCCGGAAGCGCAACTGGCGGCGCTGCGCGCGCGCACGCCGGGCCTGAACGCCGGCGCGCATTTCAACCACGCCGGCGCGTCCTTGTTGCCGGCCGCCGCGCTGGCGGCCATCCATGCGCATCTGGCGCTGGAGTCGCGCGTCGGCCCGATGCAGGCGGCGCTGCTGGCCGCGCCCCTGCGGGAGCAGTTGCGGCGCGACGCGGCGACCCTGCTCAAGGCCGACGCGGAGGAAATCGCCTTCACCCCGTCCGGCTCCAGCGCGCTCGGGCAATGCTTCGCCGCGCTGCCGGCGCTGCGCGCCGGCGAGCGCATCCTGGTGGGGCGCCAGGAGTGGGGCGGCAACCTGGCCAACTACCAGCGCGCCGCGCAGCGGGCCGGCGCGCGCGTCGAGCTGATCCCCTCGCGCGCGGACGGCAGCGTCGACGCCGAGGCGCTGGCCGCCCGCATCAACGACGGGGTGCGGCTGATTTCCCTGACCTGGCTGGCGGCGAACGGCGGCGTGATCAATGACGCCGCCGCCGTCGGCAGGGTGGCGAAGGCGGCCGGCGTCGCGTATTTCATCGACGCCGCGCAAGCGCTCGGGCAGTTGCCGGTCGACGTACGCGCGCTGCATTGCGACGTGCTGGCGGGCTCCGGCCGCAAGCACCTGCGCGGGCCGCGCGGCGCGGCCCTGCTGTATGTGCGGCGCGGTTTTCTGGAGCGCCTCGATCCGCCCTGGGTGGACGTGTTCTCGGCCCCTTACGTCGAGGGCGCTTTCGCCCTGCGCGCCGATGCGCGCCGTTTCGAAACCAGCGAGGCGGCCATCGCCTTGCAGCTCGGCCTGGGCGCGGCGATCGCCCTGGCCCTGTCGCTGGGGCCGCAGCGCATCGCCGCGGTGGTGGCGCGCAAGGCGCAGGCCTTGCGCGAGCGCCTCGCCGGGATTCCCGGCCTGACGCTGCGCGATCCGGACGGCGCGCAGGGCCACGGCCTGGTGACGTTCACCCTGCGGGGGCATGCGGCGTTCGACCTGAAGGCGGCGCTGGCGCAGCGGAAGATCTACATCGGCGCCCACGGCGTGCCGTTTACGCCGCTGGACATGCGGGCGCGCGGACTGGAGGCCGTCGCGCGCGTTTCGCTGTCCTATCTGAACACGGACGAGGACGTCGAGGCGCTGCTGAGGGCGCTGGGCGCCCTGGCCCGGGCGTGATTTGCCCGGCGGCGGCGGGGCGCCGCCCCGCCGTCCATGCCTCAGGCGGCGAAGGCGCCGATGCTGGCCTCGACCGCCTTGCGCACCGAGCCGCTGGTGATGAAGGATCGCGCCACCACGATATCGTCGTGGAACCAGCGGTCGCCGTCCAGGCAGGCCGGAATCTGCCGCCGCACCTCGTCGTAGGCCGCCTGCGTGCCTTTGCCCAGCACATGGCCGGGCAACAAGTCCCGCGTCATCGTCAGCGCCTGCGCCGCCAACAACATTTCCACTCCGACGATGTATTGCGTGTTCGCCACCACGGTGGCCGCCTTGCGCGCGCACCAGGTCGAGTTCGAGACGTGGTCTTCGCTGTTGCCCTTGGCGGGGATGCTGTCCACGCTGCCGGGCATGCACAGCGTGCGGTTCTCCATCACCAGCGAACTGAGCGAGCACTGCACCACAGGGTAGCCGGTGTTCACGCCGGCCGTGCCCGACATCAGGTTGCGCGGCAAGCCCCAGGACAGGGTCGGGTCGATCAGGCGCGCCACGCGCCGCTCGCAGATGCTGCCCAGGTCGGCGACGGCCATCGCCAGCAAGTCCATCGCCTGGGCCAGGTATTGGCCGTGGAAATTGCCGCCGGAAATGATCTCGAAGCCGCCGCCGTCCTTGCCGAAGATCAGGGGATTGTCGGTCGCCGAGTTGGTTTCCTTGCCGATGATGGTGTCGATGTAGTCCAGCGCGTCGAACACCGGGCCGTACACCTGCGGCGCGCAGCGCAGCGAGTACACGTCCTGGATGCGCGCCGTGTAGGGGATGTCGCTGCGCCGCAGCTCGGCCGGAAACTGCACGGCGCGCGCCTCGTGCGTGGTGCGGGTCGAGCCCTCCAGCAGCGCGCGCACGATGGCGGCCGTCTTGATCTGGCCGGCGTGCGGACGGGCCTGGTGGATGCGCGGGTCGAAGGCGGCCATCTCGGCGCGCATCGCCTCCAGCGTCAGGCCCAGCGACAGGCAGGCGTCGGCCAGCAGATTGCGCGCGTCGTGGGCGGCCAGCACGGCCACCGCCAGCGAGACGGTGCAGCCGTTGATCAGCGCCGAGGCGTCCTTGGCCTTCAGGTCGAACTTGACGGGGCCGATGCCGGCCGCCTCGATGGCCCGCGCGGCCGGCATGCGCTGGCCCCGGTACATCACCTCGGCCTCGTCGAAGCCGGCGATGGCGGCCGCCAGATAGGCCAGCGGCGCCAAGTCGCCGGAGGCGCCGACCGAACCCTTCTGCGGCATGATCGGATGGATGCCGGCGTTGACGAAGGCCAGCAGGCGCTCGACCACCTCGACCCGCGGCGCAGAATAGTTGGAGGCGAAGGCGTTGGCGCGCAGCAGCATGGTGGCGCGGCTGACGTCCTCGGCGAAGGGCTCGCCCATGCCGGCCGCGTGGGCGCGGATCAGCTGGGTCTGGAACAGCACGATGTCCTCGACCTTGACGCGGGTGTCCTTGAGCAGGCCGACGCCGGTGTTGAAGCTGTACATCATGGGCGCCTCGTCGTGCATCCAGGTCGCTTCGATGTAGTCGCGGCTCTCCTTCAGGGCGGCGCGCGAGGAGGGCGCCAGCGCGACCTGGCTGGAGAAGTCGCGGGCGATGGCGGCCACTTGCGCCGCGCTCAGGGTGAAACCGTCGATGAGGGTGGGGGTGCTCATGCTGCTCCTTTTGGTGGGGTGGCGTCGATGTTGCGCAGATAAATTATATTCTGGTATTCCAAAATTGTATACAAAATACGCGGACAAGGGGCGGAAATGTAAATTTCATGGCGGGACGGCGCGCGCTGGGGGATAATCTTGCCCTTCGCCGGCTGGCACTATCACCGGATCGCAATACCGCCTATGTCCGCGGACAGCAATTGCTGCGCCCCGATGTGAGCGACATTACATCACCCGAATGGCGCGCGGCGCAGGCCGCAGCGTGTGGGACTTGGATGTCGATAATAAAATGAGGAGCATGAAATGCAATTTCTGGAGAAATTTTTCAAACTGAAGGAGAACGGGACCGACGTACGCACCGAGCTGCTCGCCGGTCTCACCACCTTCCTGACGATGGCCTACATCATCTTTGTTAACCCGTCCATCCTCGGCGATGCGGGCATGCCGAAGGATTCCGTCTTCGTCGCCACCTGCCTGGCGGCGGCGCTGGGCACCCTGATCATGGGCCTGTACGCCAACTACCCGATCGCCCTGGCGCCGGGCATGGGCTTGAACGCCTACTTCTCCTACGCCGTCGTGAAGGGCATGGGCATACCATGGGAAGTGGCGCTCGGTTCGGTCTTCATCTCCGGCTGCCTGTTCATCCTGGTCAGCGTCTTCAAGATCCGCGAGATGATCATCGGCGCCATTCCGCAATCGCTGCGCACGGCGATCACCGTCGGCATCGGCCTGTTCCTGGCCATCATCTCCCTGAAAAGCTCGGGCCTCGTCGTCGCCAATCCGGACACCCTGGTCGCGCTGGGCAATCTGCACAAAGCGCCGCCCATCCTGGCCATCATCGGCTTCTTCCTCATCGTCGCGCTGGACCGCCTGAAGGTGCGCGGCGCGATCTTGATCGGCATCGTCGCCGTCACCCTGCTCAGCTTCGTCTTCGGCGGCAACGCGTTCCACGGCATCGTCTCGGCGCCGCCCTCGCTGGAACCGACCCTGTTCAAGCTCGACATCATGGGCGCGCTGTCGGCCGGCATCCTCAACATCGTGCTGGTGTTCTTCCTGGTCGAACTGTTCGACGCCACCGGCACCCTGATGGGCGTGGCCAACCGCGCCGGCCTGCTGAAGAACGGCAAGATGGACCGTCTCAACAAGTCCCTGCTGGCCGACAGCGCGGCCATCGTCGCCGGCTCCGTGCTGGGCACCTCCAGCACCACCGCCTACATCGAAAGCGCCGCCGGCGTGCAGGCGGGCGGGCGCACCGGCCTGACCGCCGTCGCCGTCGCCGTGCTGTTCCTGGCCTGCCTGTTCATCGCCCCGCTGGCCGGCACCGTGCCCGCCTACGCGACGGCGCCGGCGCTGTTCTACGTGGCCTGCCTGATGCTGCGCGAACTGACCGAAATCGACTGGTCCGATTCCACCGAAAGCGTGCCGGCCGCCGTCACGGCGCTGATGATGCCCTTCACCTATTCGATCGCCAACGGCGTCGCCTTCGGCTTCATCAGCTACGTCGTGCTGAAAGTGGCGACCGGGCGCGTCAAACAAGTCTCGGCGCTGGCCGCGGTCATCTCCGGCGTCTTCCTCTTCAAGTTCGTCTACCTCGGCGCGGGCTGACAACGGCGGCGCGGGGCCGGACGCCCCCCCGGGGTCCGCGTCCGGCCCCGCGTCGCTGTTTTTTTGCGATCCCCGCCATCATGGCGGGCGTTGCCTGGGCGCTGCCGCCACCTGCAGCGCACGCGCATCCCGACCGCCTCCATCCGCCTTTATCCGGTTTTATCCACACTACGCATGCGGCATCATTCGATACTTTTCATACTCAATTACTGTATACAAAGTCGGTTGACAATGTGTTTCGGCATGGGCATCATCGTCTGTGTCGGATTCAATTGTTGAGCCGATAAGCACGACGTCGACCGCAGAAGCGACGCACCAGCGCCCACGCCCAATGGAGAGACCCATGCGTACCAAGCCAGCCGTCGCCGTGCCTGTAACGCCGCCGTCGCGCCGCGTCCCTATCCGGGGCCGCGCGCCGCTCCCATCCTTCCCATCCCCAGACCAGCAACGCCCGGCCATCCGCCGCGCGCGCATCCACGCGGCGGGCCACCCCCGCCGCGCCGCTTCACCCCGCCTTTGATGTGCGCGCGGCCAGGGCACGCCGCGCGAGTAGTGTAGTGCCGCCTATAAAAATATACGATGGAGACAAAACATGAATCACTTGCTGTTCCAGGTCGAGGATAGACCGCCGCTGCTCACCTCACTCCTGCTGGCCGCCCAGCACATGCTCGCCGCCCTGGGCGGCATCATCGCCGTGCCGCTGGTGGTCGGCGCCGCCCTGCGCCTGCCGGCCGACCAGGTCATCGCCCTGATCAACGCCGCGCTGCTCGGCTCCGGCGTCGTCACCTTCATCCAGTGCAAGGGCGTCGGCCCGGTCGGTATCCGCCTGCCGTGCGTGATGGGCACCAGCTTCGCCTTCGTCGGCGCCGCCATCAGCGTCGGCCTCGAACACGGCGTGCCGGGCATCCTCGGTTCCTCCCTGGTCGCCTCGCTGGTGATGATCATCGGCAGCCGCTTCATGCCCTGCATCCGCAAACTCTTCCCGCACGCCGTCACCGGCGTCGTCGTCACCATGATCGGCCTGTCGCTGACGCCGGTGGCGATCGACTGGGCCGCCGGCGGCGTGCCGCGCGGCAGCCTGGGCTACGGCGCGCCGGCCAATTTGGGCGTGGCCCTGTTCGTGCTCGTGACGGTGATCGCGCTGGTCCAGTTCGGCAAGGGCATCGTCTCGGCGGCCGCCGTGGTCATCGGCATGTCGATCGGCTATCTGGTCTGCCTGGGGCTGGGCATGGTGGACTTCGCGCCGGTGCAGCGCGCGCCCATCTTCGCCGTCCCGCAGCCGCTGATGTACGGCATGAGCTTCCCCATCGGCGGCATTGTCGCCATGGCCATCGCCTTTATGGTCACCATGGTCGAAACCACGGGCGCTTTCATGGCGCTGGGCGCGGCGACCCAGACCAAGATCCGCGGCAGCAATCTGGCGCGCGGCATCCTGTGCGACGGCGTCGGTTCGGCCTTCGCCGCCATCATGTCCAGCCCGCCCGTGTCGACCTTCGCGCAAAACGTCGGCGTCATCTCGCTGACCGGCGTCGCCAGCCGCCACGTGGTGGCGCTGACCGGCGTGATGCTGTTCATGGCCGGCCTGTTCCCGGTGCTGGGCGCGCTGGTGGTGACGATACCCAAGCCGGTCATCGGCGGCGCCGGCCTGATGATGTTCGCGATGATCATCTCGGCCGGCATCCAGCTGCTCAGCAACGTCGAGCACAACAAGCGCAATGGCATCATCATGGCGGTCTCGATCGGCTGCGGCCTGGCCGTGGCGGTGCGTCCCGAATTGCTGGGCAAGCTGCCGGCCTTCGTCAAGGAAATCTTCGGTTCCGGCATCACCGTCGGCGCCCTGGTCGCCATCACGCTGAACCTGGTTCTGCCGGAGCGTCCCGTGGAAACCCTGGAGGACGAGGACGACGTGCCGCAGGCTTTCATCACCAAGGAGCTGGAGGTGGCGTAAACTGTCGCCCAGCAGGGGAGCCGGCGCGGAGCGTAGTGATGCGATGCCGGCGCCGCTGCCCTGTTTTCCCACATTGTTTCCGCAGTGCGCAGGCATTGTTTCCGCAGTGTTTTTTCATTCCTTCTTTGCGACTAAAAATGACTAAAACCCTTTTGATTCAACATGCCCGCGTGCTCGTGACGATGGACGAGGAGCGGCGCGAAATCGCCGACGGCGCCGTCTTCATCCGCGACAACGTGATCGTCCAGGTGGGCGCGACGGCCGAGCTGCCGCAGCAGGCCGACGAAGTGATCGACGCCACCAACCACGTCGTCATGCCTGGCCTGATCAACACCCACCACCATATGTACCAGAGCCTGACGCGGGTGATACCGACGGCGCAGAACGGCGAATTGTTCAACTGGCTGACCAATCTGTACCCGATCTGGGCCAACCTGAGCGCCGAGATGGTGCACGTTTCGAGCCTGACGGCGATGTCGGAGCTGATCCTGTCGGGCTGCACCACCAGCAGCGACCACCTGTACATCTACCCGAACGACTGCACGCTGGACGAGAGCATCGCGGCGGCGCGCCAGGTCGGCATGCGCTTCCACGCGGCGCGCGGCTCGATGAGCGTGGGCCAGTCGAAGGGCGGCCTGCCGCCGGACTGCGTGGTGGAGGAGGAGGGCGCGATCCTGCGCGACACGCAGCGTCTGATCGAGACCCATCACGACGCCGGCCGCTACGCGATGCAGCGCATCGTGGTCGCGCCGTGCTCGCCGTTCTCCGTCTCGCGCGAGCTGATGAAGGAGTCGGCGGCGATGGCGCGCAGCTTCGGCGTCTCGCTGCACACGCACCTGGCGGAGAACGCCAACGACATCGCCTACAGCCGCGAGAAATTCAACATGACGCCGGCCGAATACGCCGAGGACTGCGGCTGGGTCGGACACGACGTCTGGCACGCCCACTGCGTGCAGCTCGACGACGCCGGCATACGCATGTTTGGGCGCACCGGCACCGGCATCGCCCACTGTCCCTGCTCGAACATGCGGCTGGCGTCGGGCATCGCGCCGATCCGCAAGATGCTCGACCTGGGCGTTTCGGTGGGTTTGGGCGTGGACGGCTGCGCCTCGAACGACTCGGGCCACATGCTCGGCGAAGTGCGCCAGGCCATGCTGCTGCAGCGGGTCGGCTTCGGGCCGGACGCCATGACGGCGCGGCAGGCGCTGGAAATGGCCACCCTGGGCGGCGCCAAAGTCCTCAACCGCGACGACATCGGCGCGCTCAAGCCGGGCATGGCGGCCGACATCGTCATGTTCAAGATGGACCAGATCGGCTTCGCCGGCGCGCTGCACGACCCGGTCGCGGCGTTGGTGTTCTGCACGCCGGCCAACGTGTCATGCAGCATCATCAACGGCAAAGTGGTGGTGCGCGACGGCGCGCTCGTCACGCTCGACCTGCCCCTCGTCATCGAACGCCACAACCACCTCGCGCGCACCCTGGCGCTGGCCGCCGGCGTCAAACCGAGCTAAAGGGGCCGCCGTCAAAAAAACGGGGACAGACCACGTTTTTCGGGAAATATTTCCCGAAAAACGTGGACTCGGCGTCCCCGTCTGTCCCCGGTTTTTCGGTTTACATCAACAGGGCGGAGACCAGGTCTTTTTTGCCTTCGTTGGCGCGGCCGTCGAATTGCAGGGCCGCTTCGACGTGGCTCAGGTGGTGCAGCATCAGCTGGGCCGCTTTGTCGGCGTCGCCGGCTTTGGCGGCGTCGAGGAATTCGCTGTGCTCGTCGGAGGAGCAGACGGCGTCGCGGTCCGATTGGTACAGCATGGTGATGAGCGAGCTGCGCCCGACGAGTTCGCGGACGATTTCCTTGAGCACCTGGTTGCCGACGATGTCGGCCAGCAGGACGTGGAAGTCGCCCAGCAGTTGCGAGCGGATCTTCGAGTTTTCGCCGGACAGGGCGCTGCGCTCGGCCTTCAGATGCTTCTCCAGCATCTTGTAGTCGGCCGCCTTGGCCTTGGCGACGAATTCGCGCGCCAGCGCCGCTTCGATGATGCGCCGCGCCGCGAAGATGTCGCGCGATTCGCTTTCGCTGGGCTGGCTGACGAAGGCGCCCTTGTCGGGGATGATGTTGATCAGCTTGTCCTTCGACAGGCTGAGCAGCGCGGCGCGGATCTTGGTGCGGCTCACCGAGTACAGGCGGCACAGCGCTTCCTCGCGCAGCTTGGTCCCCGGCGGCAGTTTGCGCGCCGCGATCGCCTCGGCGATGTCGTTGGCGATCTCGCCGGAGCTGTCGCCGCTGGCGGGCTTTTCTGCGCTTGCTGGGTTGGATGTGGCCATAGAGTCGGGACGAGATACCTTTGAGTGTGTGGGCTGCCGGCGCCGGGCGCGGCGCCCGTAAACGATCTTGCCATGATACATGGGCGGGCCGCTATTGACTATCCTGCGCCCGCCCGTCCGGCGCCTCGCCGGCCATCACTTCGCGCGACGCTCCGGCCACCAGCTTGCGCAGCCATTGCACCTCCGGCGCCGCGTGCGCGCGCTCGTGCCAGAGCATGAAGAAGCGCATCTTCGGCATCGCCAGCGGCATCGGCAGCACGGCGATCGGCCACTGCCGGCTGAAGTGGCGCGCGAAGCAGCGGCTGGTGGTGAAGACCATGTCGGTCTGCGCCAGCACATAGGGCACCATGCCGAAGTAGGGGATGGTCATCTTGATCTGGCGCTTCAAGCCTTGCTCGGCCAGCGCGCTGTCGATGATGCTGCGGTGGCCCATCATGTAGGGCGTCGGCGCCAGGTGGGCCATGTCCAGGTAGTATTTCAGCGACAGGCCCTTCTTGACCACCGGGTGTTCGCTGTTGAGCATGCAGACCAGTTCGTCCTCGAAAAGCTGGGCCAGATGCAGGTGCTGCGGTTGCTCCGGCCAGTTGCCGATGACCAGGTCGAGCGCGCCGCTCTCCAGCGCGGCGGCGTAGTCGAAGTCGGCGCTGAGCGCGTGCACGATCAGGCCGGCGTTGGGCGCGCGCCGGCGCACGCCGGCCATGATCAGGGGGATCAGCAGCACGCTCAGGTAGTCCGGCGCGCCGAGGTGGAAGACCCGCTGCGAGGACTCCGGCTCGAAGGCGGGCGCCGGGCTGGCGATGCTCTCCATCACGGCCAGGCCTTGACTGGCCAGGCGCAGCAACTCCTCGCCGCGCCCGGTCGGCGCCAGGCCGTTCCTGCCGGCGACGAGGATGGGGTCGCCGGTGATGTCGCGCAGGCGGCGCAGCAGATTGCTGATGGCCGGCTGCGATTTGCCCAGCTTGAGCGCGGTGCGCGTGACGCTGCGCTCGGTCAGCAGCGTGTGCAGCACGCGCAGCAGATTGGCGTCGAGGTGGTCGGTCTGGCGGGCGCCGGTGGCGCTGTTTGGGGTGTTCATGAATGATTTCGGCGCGCCGCTGGATGGATGAGAGGGAAGGGCATGGCGGCGGCTCGGGCCCGTTGGCTCCGGGCGCGCTTCCGCGCCTTTGGTTTTGTCTGGACAGCGGCCCGGGCCGGGCCGCCTACATGGCCCCGGCCTCGTGCCATTCGGCGATGACGGCGCGCTCCTGGTCGGTGATCTGCGTCAGGTTCCCCAGCGGCATGGCCTTTTGCAGCACCACCTGCTGGTAGATCAACTGGCCGCTGGCCTTGATCTGTTCCGGCGTCTCGAACATCAATCCCTTGGCGGCGCTCGGCATGAGGGTCGGTTTGGCGGCGTGGCATTGCACGCAGCGGGCCTGGACGATGCGCTGCACGGCGTCCATGCCGTGCGTCGCCGCAGCAGCGGGAGCGCCGGCCGAGGCGTGCCGCTCGACGGATGCCGGGGCGGTGGCCGGCGCGATGCAGGCGATCACCGCCACCAGCAGGCCGATCGCGGCGGTCGGGAACATCAGATTGTTGACGCCCTTGTGGCGCATGATGAAGAACTGGCGTATCAGCACGCCGGCGAGCATGATCGTCACCAGCACCAGCCAGTTGTAGGGGGTGTTGTAGGTCATGCTGTAGTGGTTCGACAGCATCGCCAGCAGCACCGGCAGGGTGAAGTAGGTGTTGTGCACGCTGCGCTGCTTGGCGCGCTGGCCGTGGATGGGGTCGACCGGCAGGCCCGCCTTCATCGAGGCGACGGTGCTGCGCTGGCCGGGGATGATCCAGAAGAACACGTTCGCGCTCATGATGGTGGCGATCATCGCGCCGACGATGAGGAAGGCGGCCCGGCCGGAGAACAAATGGCAGGCGGCGTAGGCGGCGCCGATCACGTACATGACGATCAGCGCGGCCAGCAGTTTTTCCCGGGTGCGCAGCAGGCGGCAGGCGCAGTCGTAGACCAGCCAGCCGACGACCAGGAAGGCCAGGGCCAGCATCACGGCGAGGCCCGGCGCCAGGGCGGCGACGCTCGGATCGATCAGGAAGACCTTCGGATTGAACAGGTAGAGCACCGAGAACAGCGCGAAGCCGGACAGCCAGGTGCTGTACGATTCCCAGTAAAACCAGTGCAGATCGTCGGGCAGGTCGCGCGGCGCGCCCAGGTATTTTTGCGGGTTGTAGAAGCCGCCGCCGTGCACGGCCCACAGTTCGCCGCCGACGCCCTTGTCCTTGAGCTCCTTGTCCTTGGGCGCACGCAGGCTGTTGTCGAGCCAGACGAAGTAGAACGAGGAGCCGATCCACGCTATCGCGACGATCACGTGCAGCCACCGCAACAGCAGGTTGGCCCAATCCAGAATATACCCTTGCATACGCCTGTCTCTTTCTATTTTATGGTGGTCTTGATGGCGGCAGGGGTCAGCTGCCGCGGTAGGTCGAATAGCTCCACGGGCTGACCGTCAGCGGCACGTGGTAGTGCGCCGCCGCGTCGGCCACGCCGAAGCGCAGCGTGACGATGTCGAGGAAGTTCGGCTGCGGCAGCGCCACGCCGAGGGCTGCGAAGTAGGGGCCGACGTGGAACTCGAGTTCGTAGACGCCGGCCAGCAGCGCCGCGCCCTCCAGCAGCGGCGCGGCGCAGCGGCCGTCCGGCCCGGTCCGGGCGCTACAGATGAAAGTGCGCGCGGCGCCGTCGATGCGGTGCAGCTGAATCTGAACGTCGTTGCCCGGTCTGCCGTGCGCAGTGTCCAGGACGTGGGTGCTTAAACGGCCCATATGGTCTCCAAGGTGGGAAGGCGCTTGACGCCTCTGATTGTCCAGCCGCGCGGCGCCATCGCCGGGTGCCGCGCGTTTTAGATATTCATTAATTGTATACAATAAGTGTTGACGATATTATGCCGCAGTGTGGTCCGTGTCAACCGGGAATTCGCTCTTTCCCGGCCGCGGGCGGGAAAAACGGCGCGCCGTGCCACAGCGCCCGACGCCGCGCCGGTGATCTCGTCCAGGCTTATCCGGCCGCCGCGGGCCACACCTCGGCGATGCGCAGCAGGTTGGTGCTGCCCGGTTCGCCGAAGGGCATGCCGGCCGTGATGGCCACCTGCTCGCCGGCCCTGGCGAAGCCTTCCTTGAGGGCCGTGCGGCAGGCCAGGGCCACCATGTCGTCGACGCTGTGGACGTCGCCGCCTACGCTCGAATGCACGCCCCAGACCAGGGCCAGGCGGCGCGCCGTGGCGCGGTTCGGGGTGATGCTGAGGATGGGCGCCGAGGGCCGCTGGCGCGCCGCGCGCAGGCTGGTGTGGCCGGAGGTGGTGTAGGTGACGGTGGCGACCGCGCCGACGATCTGCGTCACGCTGCGCAGCGCGGCGCAGATGGCGTCGCCCTTGTTCGACAGCGGCGGCGGGTGCTGGGCGTCGATGATGTCGCGGTACAGGGGATCCTGCTCGACTTCGGCGATGATGCGGTTCATCATCGCCACCGCCTGCAGCGGGTAGGCGCCGCTGGCCGATTCGGCCGACAGCATGACGGCGTCGGCGCCGTCGTAGATGGCGCTGGCGACGTCGGACGCCTCGGCGCGCGTCGGCACCGGCGCCGTGATCATCGATTCGAGCATCTGCGTGGCGATGATGACCGGCACGCCGTGTATCCGGCAGCTGCGCAGGATGCGCTTCTGCGCGCCCGGCACCTGCTCCGGCGGCAGTTCCACGCCCAGGTCGCCGCGCGCCACCATGACGGCGTCCGAGGCATGGACGATGGCGTCGAGCTGGCGCAGCGCGGCCGGTTTCTCCAGCTTGGCCAGCACGCCGGCGCGCCCGCCGATCAGGGCGCGCGCTTCGCTGACGTCCTCGGGCCGCTGCACGAAGGACAGCGCGATCCAGTCGGCACCCATGTCCAGCGCGAAGGCCAGGTCGCGCCTGTCCTTCTCGGTCAGGGCGGGGATGGGCAACACCGCGTCGGGCACGTTGACGCCCTTGCGGTCGGACAGAACTCCGCCGTTGACGACGCGGGTGCGGATGCGGGCGGCGTCGCTGTCGAGCACTTCGAGGCGCAGCTTGCCGTCGTCGAGCAGCAGCGACTGGCCGGCCGCGATGACGGCGAACAGTTCGGGATGCGGCAGGCAGACGCGGCGCGCGTTGCCGGGCGCGCTATCCCGGTCGAGGCTGAATTCCTGGCCCGCCTGCAGGGTCACTTTGCCGACCTCGAACTGGCCGATGCGCAGCTTGGGGCCCTGCATGTCGGCCAGCACGGCGATCGGCCGGCCGATGTCGCGCTCGATGTCGCGCACGATGTCGTAGCGGGCCTGGTGGTCGGCGTGCGTGCCGTGGCTGAAGTTGAAACGGAAGACATCGGCGCCGGCCTCGAACAGCGCCAGGATGGTGGCGCGGTCGGAGCTGGCGGGGCCGAGGGTGGCGACGATTTTTGCGTGACGGAGACGGCGCATGGTGTTTTTTTCGATCGTAAGAGGAGAGGGGGCGAAGTTCAAGCCAGGGGCCGGAGCCGGAGCCCGGCCCCGGCGGGAGCGGGCCCGGGGCCGGTTTGTGCTTGCGCTGCGGCTGGCCGGCCCGGACTACAGGATCAGGATGGCGCGGAAGTCGTTGACGTTGGTGCGCGTCGGCCCGCTGACGATCAGATCGTCGAGCGCTAAAAAGAAGCCGTAGCCGTCGTTGTTTTCCAACATAGACTTGGGGCGGATCTGCTGGCGTTCGGCGCGCGCCAGCGAATCCGGGCCGTACAGCGCGCCGGCGTTGTCCTCCGAGCCGTCGATGCCGTCGGTGTCGCAGGCCAGCGCGTAGATGTCGGGGTGTCCATCGAGCGCGACGGCGAGGGCGAGCAGGAACTCGGCGTTGCGCCCGCCGCGTCCCGTGCCGCGCACGGTGACGGTGGTTTCGCCACCCGACAGCAGCAGGCAGGGCCGCTCGAAGGGCTGGCCGCGGGCGTGCACCTGGCGCGCCAGCGCGGCGTGGACCAGGGCGACGTCGCGCGCCTCGCCCTCGATGCCGTCGGACAGGATGTGGGTCGTCACGCCGGCCGCGCGCGCCGTGCGGGCGGCCGCCTCCAGCGCGTCCTGGGCGACGGCGATGATGTGGTGTTCATTGCGGGCGAAGCGCGCGTCGTGCGCCGTCGGCGTCGCGCCGGCGCCGCTGCGCAAGTGCTCGGCGATGTTCTCCGGCACCTCGATCGCGTATTTTTTCAGGATCGCCAGCGCCTGCTCGCATGTGCTGTCGTCGGGCAGCGTCGGGCCGCTGGCGATGGTGGCGGCGTCGTCGCCCGGCACGTCCGAAATGAGCAGCGTCACCACGCGCGCCGGCGCGCAGGCCAGGGCCAGGCGGCCGCCCTTGATGGCCGACAGGTGCTTGCGCACGCAGTTCATTTCGCCGATGGCGGCGCCGCTTTTCAGCAGCGCCTTGTTGACGGCCTGCTTCTGCGCCAGCGTGATGCCGGGCGCCGGCAGCGCCAGCAGGGCCGAGCCGCCGCCGGTGATCAGGCAGATCACCAGATCGTTTTCGGTCAGGCCGGCGACCATCTCGAGGATGCGCCGCGCGGCCGCCTGGCCGGCTTCGTCCGGCACCGGATGGGCCGCTTCGACCACCTCGATGCGGCGGCAGTCGGCGCCGTGGCCGTAGCGGGTCACGACCAGGCCGCTCAACTCGCCCTGCCAGTGCTGCTCGACGACCTGGGCCATGGCGGCGGCGCCCTTGCCGGCGCCGATCACCAGCGTGCGGCCCTTGGCGGGCGGCTGCGGCAGGAAGGCCGGCAGGCGGCTTGCGGCGCCGACGGCGTCGAGCGCGCTGTCGTACACGGCGCGTAGAAACTGCTTGGGATGGGACGGTGTCATGCTGGCGCTCCCGGTTTACGCCGCGGCGATCTGGTGGTTCGACATGATCTCGATGGCGCGGCACAGCGCCGAGTGGTCCATGCCGCCCAGGCCGTGCGCGGCGCAGCAGTTCATCAGCTCCTGCGCGGTGGCGGTGTTGGGCAGGGCGATGCCGAGCGCCTTCGCGCCCTGCAGCGCCAGGTTCAGATCCTTCTGGTGCAGCTCGATGCGGAAGCCCGGATTGAAGGTGCGCTTGACCATCCGCTCGCCGTGCACTTCCAGGATGCGCGAGGCGGCGAAACCACCCATCAGCGCCTGGCGCACCTTGGCCGGATCGGCGCCGGCCTTGGAGGCGAACAGCAGCGCCTCGGCCACCGCCTGGATGTTCAGCGCGACGATGATCTGGTTGGCCACCTTGGTGGTCTGGCCGTCGCCGTTGGCGCCGACCAGGGTGATGTTCTTGCCCATCAGTTCGAACAACGGCAAGGCCGTGTCGAAGGCCGCCTGCGGGCCGCCGACCATGATCGTCAGCGAGGCCGCCTTCGCGCCCACTTCACCGCCCGACACCGGAGCGTCCAGATAGTCGCACTGCAGGGCGTTGATGCGCTGGGCGAATTCCTTGGTGGCGATGGGCGAGATGGAGCTCATGTCGATGACGAGCTTGCCGGCGCTGAGTCCGGCGGCCACGCCCTCGTCGCCGAACAGCACGGCCTCGACATGCGGCGTGTCCGGCACCATGACGATGACGATGTCGGCCCGCTTCGCCACTTCGGCGCCGGAGGTGCAGACGGTGGCGCCGCCTTCGATCAGGCTGAAGGGGGGATTCTTATGGTCGAACAAATACAGTTTGTGGTCGCCCTTTTGCAGGTTTTCCGCCATCGGCGCGCCCATGATGCCCAGTCCGATAAAGCCGATTTTTGCCATGATAGTTCTCCTGAAAGTGAATGAATGATTGACTGAGTGAGCGTGTGCGGGTGTGGCTCAGAGGCCGTGCGCGGCGCGCCAGTCCAGGCCGGCCAGGGTGGCGCCGCGCGGCTTGTACTCGCAGCCTATCCAGCCCTCGTAGCCCAGGGTGTCGAGCAGTTCGAACAGGTAGCGGTAGTTGATTTCGCCGCTGCCCGGTTCTCCCCGGCCCGGATTGTCGGCCAGTTGCACATGGCCGATCAGCGGCAGATTGGCCTTGATGGTGTTGGCCAGTTCGCCCTCCATTCGCTGCATGTGATAAATGTCGTACTGGACGAAGAGATTGTCGGAGCCCGTCGCGGCGATCAGCTCGAGGGCCTGCGCCGTGCCGGACAGGAAGAAGCCGGGAATGTCGAAGGTGTTGATCGGTTCGATCAGCAGGCGGATGCCGGCCTGCTTCAGGGTGCCGGCCGCGTAGGTGAGGTTGGCGACCAGGGTCTGCTGGGCGCGCTCGGCGCTGACGCCGGGCGGCAGGATGCCGGCCAGGCAGTTCAACTGCGTGACGCCGAGCGCCTTGGCGTAGACGATGGCGTCGGCCACGCCCCGGCGGAATTCATCGACCCGGTCCGGGTGGCAGGCGATGCCGCGTTCGCCCCGCTCCCAAGCGCCGGCCGGCAGGTTGTGCAGCACCAGTCGCAGCTGGTGGGCGTCGAGCTGGGCGGCGATGTCGGCGGCCGGATAGGCGTAGGGGAAGAGGAATTCCACGCCCTTGAAGCCGGCGTGCGCGGCGGCCGCGAAGCGCTCCATGAAGGGCACTTCGTTGAACAGCATGGTCAGATTGGCTGCCAGTTTGGTCATGATGGATCCTTTCTTAGTCGAGCAGGGAAATGGCGGTGGGGGCGTCGAGGTGGTCCTTGGCCAGGTCCTCGAATTCATTGATGGCGTTGATCTCCGTGCCCATCGAGATGTTCGTCACGCGCTCGAGGATGACCTCGACGATGACCGGCACGCTGTGCAGCTTCGCCAGCGCGCGCGCCTCCTGCAGCGCCGGCAGGATGCGCTCCGGCGTGGTCACGCGGATGGCCTTGCAGCCGAGGCCCTCGGCTACGGCGACGTGGTCGACGCCGTAGCCGTTCAGCTCCGGCGCGTTGATGTTTTCGAAGGCCAGTTGCACGCAGAAGTCCATGTCGAAGCCGCGCTGCGACTGGCGGATCAGGCCCAGGTAGGAGTTGTTGACGACCACCTGGATGTAGGGCAGCTTGAACTGCGCGCCGACGGCCAGTTCCTCGATCATGAACTGGAAATCGTAGTCGCCGGAGATGCCGACCACTTCGCGGCTCGGATCGGCGGCGACCACGCCCAGCGCGGCGGGAATGGTCCAGCCCAGCGGGCCGGCCTGGCCGCAGTTGATCCAGTTGCGCGGCTCGTAGACGTGCAGGAACTGCGCGGCGGCGATCTGCGACAGACCGATGGTGGTGACGTAGCGCGTGCTGCGCCCGAAGGCCTTGTTCATCTCTTCGTAGACGCGCTGCGGCTTGACTGGCACGTTGTCGAAATGCGTGCGCCGTTGCAGCGTGCGCTTGCGCTCCTGGCATTCGGCCAGCCAGGCGCGGCGGTCCTTCAGCTTGCCGGCGGCGCGCCATTCCTTGGCCACTTCGACCAGCAGTTTCAGGGCCGCGCCGGCGTCCGAGACGATGCCGTAGTCGGGGCCGAAGACGCGGCCGATCTGGGTCGGTTCGATGTCGATGTGGACGAACTTGCGGTCCTTGGTGAAGACCTCGACGGAGCCGGTGTGGCGGTTGGCCCAGCGGTTGCCGATGCCCATGGCGAAGTCGGCCGCCAGCATGGTCGCGTTGCCGTAACGGTGGCTGGTCTGCAGGCCGACCATGCCGACCATCTGCGGATGGTCGTCGGGAATCGTGCCCCAGCCCATCAGCGTCGGGATCACCGGCACGCCGGTGATTTCGGCGAACTCCACCAACCACTCGGAGGCGTTGGCGTTGATGATGCCGCCGCCGGCCGTCAGCAGCGGACGCTCGGCCTCGTTCAGCATCGTCATGGCTTTTTCGATCTGCGCGCGGCTGGCCTGCGGCTTGTAGACCGGCAGCGGCTCGTAGGTGTCGGGGTCGAATTCGATCTCGCCCATCTGCACGTCGAAGGGCAGGTCGATCAGCACCGGGCCGGGGCGGCCGGAGCGCATCAGATGGCAGGCTTGCTGGAACACGCGCGGCACCAGCGCCGGCTCGCGCACCGTGACGGCCCATTTGGTGACCGGCTTGGCGATGGATTCAATGTCGACGGCCTGGAAGTCTTCCTTGTACAGGCGGGCGCGCGGCGCCTGGCCGGTGATGCACAGGATGGGGATGGAGTCGGCCTGGGCCGAGTACAGGCCGGTGATCATGTCGGTGCCGGCCGGGCCGGAGGTGCCGATGCAGATGCCGATGTTGCCGGCGGCGGCGCGGGTGTAGCCCTCGGCCATGTGGGCGGCGCCTTCGACGTGGCGCGCCAGGATGTGCTTCAGGGTGCCGCGCTTCTTCATCGCCGCGTAAAAGGGATTGATCGCCGCGCCGGGAATGCCGAAGGCCTGGCCCAGGCCCTCTTTTTCCAGCACGTAGATCGCCGCTTCCGCCGCCGTCATTTTCGCCATGATGCTCTCTCCTGTTGTGGTTGCTATTCGATGAAATACATCGTAATGCGAAACATAAAGTTTGATAAGGGGACAAAAAATCGTATTATTCGATACCTGATGTATTGAATCGATGTCGCCGGAAGGGCTGGAAAATGGACAAGCTGAAGCAGATCGAAGCCTTCGTCGACGTCGTCGAACATGGCAGCCTGGCGCGCGCGGCGCTGGGGCAGAACATCACGCCGGTGATGCTGGGGCGGCGCATCGACGCGCTGGAAAAGCGCCTCGGCGTCAAGCTGATGCACCGCAGCACGCGGCATCTGCGCCTGACGGAGGAGGGCACGGTCTTCCTCGACCACTGCAAGACCCTGCTCAGCGACCTGGACAACGCCGAGAAGATCATTTCCGAGGGCCGCCACAAGGCCACCGGGCATCTGGTGGTGTCGGCGCCGGCCGCCTACGGGCGCATGCACGTGGCGCCGCACGCGCCGGGCTTCCTGGCCGAGCATCCGGACGTGAAGATTTCGTTCAACCTGACCGACCGCGTGGTCGACCTGGTGCGCGAAGGCTACGACGTGAGCATCCGCATCGGCGGCGCGATCGATCCCAGCTTCGTCGCCATCAAGCTGGCCAGCAACCGCCGCGTGGTGTGCGCGACGCCCGACTACCTGCGCCGCAAGGGCGTCCCGCGTACCCTGGACGACCTGGAAAAACACAACTGCCTGGCCTTCAATCTGCAGGGCGGACAGCAGCGCGGCTGGTACTTCCAGCACAACGGCAAGCCGGTGACGATGCGCGTCGAGGGCGACCTCGATTGCAACGACGGCGAGCTGCTGCACCGCTGGGCCAGCGAGGGCCTGGGACTGGCGTGGCGCTCGACCTGGGAGATCCAGGCGCAACTGGCGGCGGGCGAGCTGATCACCGTGCTCGACGACTACGCCCTGCCGGACTACAACATCATGGCCGTGTATCCGCAGCAGCGCCACCTGCCGGCCAAGGTGCGTTTTTTCGTCGAGAAACTGAAGACGCTGTATGCGCAGCCGGGGTATTGGATACGCGGCTGAGCGCGCCGGCGGTGGTCGGACTCTGGTAAACTGCGCTCATCTGTTACGTTTTTTACACACCGGCACGCCGTACGCCGACACCGCTTTCCATCCTGGAGCGGCGCCGGGTCAGACGGCCCTGTGCGCGGCTGGTGCGTAAAAATCGTGGCTGAATGTACCGTTTCCAAGCGCTGCCATCATGCAGGTCAGCAGAACATGTCGAGGTGCGTCACGGCGGGCCGGATCGGCCGCCTGCTTGCGTTCATGCGCGCGGTTTTTCCCGCGCGGCCTCCCCGTCTCTTGCTGTCCCATGCCATGGCGGCGCCCTTCGCTATCGCCTAAAGGATGCCATGACTTATCTGCAAAAACTCGACACCATCGTCAACGCCACCATCATGCCGGCGGCGCAGGCCACCGACCGCGACGCGCTGTTCCCGCGCGCCGCCATCGACGCGCTGGGCGCGGCCGGGCTGCTCGGCCTGGTCAGCGACAAGGAGGTCGGCGGCATGGGCCTCGGCCTGGCCGAGGCCGCGCAAGTGATCGAGCGCATCGCCAAGGCCTGCCCGTCGACGGCGATGGTCGTCTGCATGCACTTTTGCGCCAGCACGGTGCTGGAGAAATTCGGCGACATCGCGGTGCGGCGCGACATCGCGGCCGGGCGCCATCTGAGCACCCTGGCCTGGTCCGACAGCGGCTCGCGCAGCCACTTCTGGGCGCCGGTCGGCACGGCGCGCGCCGACGGCGACGGCGTGCTGCTGGACGGCAGCAAGACCATGGTCACCTCGGCCGGCGAGGCCGACTCCTATGTCTGGTCGACCAAGCCGCTGGCCGGCGAGGGCGCGAGCACCCTGTGGTTGCTCGCCAGCGACACGGCCGGCATCAGCGAAGCGAAATTCTTCGACGGCATGGGCTTGCGCGGCAACCGTTCCTCGCCGCTGACGGCGCAGGCGGCGCGCCTGCCCGCCGCCGCGATGCTGGGCGCCGACGGCGGCGGCTTCGACATCATGATCGGCACCGTTCTGCCGCTCTTCGCCACCCTGATCGCATCGTGCTCGATGGGCCAGATGGAGGCCGTGCTCGAGGCATCCTGCGCCCATGTGAGCGCCAGCAAGCTCGAGCACCTGGGCAGCGCCCTGGCCGACCTGCCGACCATCCGCGCCTACCTGGCGCGGGCGCGCATCCAGGCCGACATGGTGCGCACCCTGCGCGACGACACGGTGGCGGCGCTGGCCGTGGGCCGCGCCGACGCGATGCTGCGCGTGATGCAGGTGAAGGCGGCGGCGGCCGAGGCGGCCCTGGAAGTGACCGACACGGCGATGCGGGTCTGCGGCGGCGCCGCCTTCCGCAAGGACCTCGGCGTGGAGCGCTATTTCCGCGACGCGCGGGCCGCCTCGGTGATGGCGCCGACCTCGGATGTCTTGTTCGATTTCATTGGCAAGGCCGTGTGCGGCATGCCGGTGTTCGGTTAAGGGGGGCGCGATGACATCTCCATTGATGATGGGCGCGGTCGCCTACGCGCCGAAAGTGGTGACTATCTGGGAAGGCTTCAAGGAGTACTTCCGGCGCCACGATTTCGCCTTCGACTACATCCTGTATTCGAACTACGAGCGCCAGGTCGAGGCGCAATTCGAGGGCGCCATCGCGCTCGCCTGGAATTCGCCGCTGGCTTGGGTGCGCGCCGACCGCATCGCGCGCAGCCGCGGCCAGCAGGCGCATGCGGTGGCCATGCGCGACACCGACCGCGACCTGACCTCGGTGCTGGTGGCGCGCGCCGACAGTGCGCTCGGCGCCAGCGGCGCGCTGACCGATCTGGCCGGCGCGGTGGTCGGTTTCGGCGCCATCGATTCGCCCCAGGCGCGGCTGATTCCTCTGGACCATCTGCGCCAGCACGGCCTGATCGCCGGGCGCGACTACACGGCGCGGCGCTTCGATGTGCTCGGCGGTAAACACGGCGACCATATCGGCGGCGAACGCGATGCCGCGCTGGCCTTGATGGCGGGTGAGATCGACGCCGCCTGGATGATCGACGGCAATCACATGGCGTTTTCGCGCGAGGGCATCCTGCCGGCCGGCGCGACGCGCATCGTGGCGCGCACCGGCGCCTTCGATCACTGCAACTTCACCGTCAGCCCGGGCGCGCCGCAAGCGCAGATCGAGCGCTTCACCGAACTGCTGCTGGCCATGAGCTGGGACGATCCGGAAGTGCGCCCCCTGCTCGAACTGGAGGGGCTCAAGACCTGGTTGCCGGGCCGCACCAGCGGCTACGAGGCGCTGATACGGGCCACCGACGACGAAGGTTTCTACGACCGGGAGGGCAACATCCGTGCCGTCGACTATCAATATTGAGGACCTCGGCTTCGACGCGGGCGCCCATCTGCTGGTCAAGCATGGCCTGATGCAACTGGCGCCCGGCGGCGAGTTGCGCGTCGTGGGCAACAGTCCCGGCTGGGAAAGCCAGCTCGCCGCCTGGTGCCGCAACCAGGGCCACGCCTGCCGGATCAGCGGGCCGGACGGCGACGCGGTCGCGCGGGTGGTGCGCGGCGACGCCGAGGCCGGGCGCTGGCGCGGCGCGCTGCACAGCGGCCACGCCGACCCCGCGCGCGAGGGCGCGGTGGCCGAACACGCGC